>NZ_CP049783.1:2890000-3262500 GCF_015710975.1 Paenibacillus polymyxa
CTGGATCACCTCCTTTCTATGGAGAATCGTTTCCTGCAATGGAAGCATTCAAATCAGTAGGTGTATATACCTGCGACCGGATATTCATTCGCTTCATCACAATATGTGTGAATGAAATGGATATCCTAAACTTACTCACTCGTTGCTCAGTTTTGAGAGTTCAAACTCTCAAGTTTCGACGAATGTTTCATTCACACATCGTGTGGAACCGAAATATTCATCGGGTTTCGCTTCGTCGAAGCGAATTGCACCTTGAAAACTGGATACCGAAACGAAATTGCGTTTTAGAATATTCCTTTAAGCTGATCTTGTGTAAACAAGTGAAATAAAGGTAGCTGCCTTGGGTTTCATTCACACGTGAGTGTTGAACCGAAATTCAAAGCAAATCGTATTTACGATGTAAATACTAGGTTAAGCTACAAAGAGCACACGGAGGATGCCTAGGCGCCAGGAGCCGACGAAGGACGTGGCGAACAACGATAAGGCCTCGGGGAGCTGTAAGCAAGCTTTGATCCGGGGATGTCCGAATGGGGAAACCCGGCTGTCTTCATCGACAGTCACTACTCACTGAATTCATAGGTGAGTGAGAGGCAGACCAGGGGAACTGAAACATCTAAGTACCCTGAGGAAGAGAAAACAATAGTGATTCCGTCAGTAGCGGCGAGCGAACGCGGATTAGCCCAAACCAAGGAGCTTGCTCCTTGGGGTTGTGGGACGTCTCACATGGAGTTACAAAGGAACCGGTTAGATGAAGAGGTCTGGAAAGGCCCGCCAGAGAAGGTAAAAGCCCTGTAGTTCAAAACTTGTTCCCTCCGAGACGGATCCCGAGTAGTGCGGGGCACGTGAAACCCCGTATGAATCCGGCAGGACCATCTGCCAAGGCTAAATACTCCCTGGCGACCGATAGTGAAGCAGTACCGTGAGGGAAAGGTGAAAAGCACCCCGGAAGGGGAGTGAAATAGATCCTGAAACCGTGTGCTTACAAGAAGTCAGAGCCCAATTTAGGGGTGATGGCGTGCCTTTTGTAGAATGAACCGGCGAGTTACGTTCCCGTGCAAGGTTAAGGTGAAGAGCTGAAGCCGCAGCGAAAGCGAGTCTGAATAGGGCGAATGAGTACGTGGACGTAGACCCGAAACCGGGTGATCTACCCCTGTCCAGGGTGAAGGTGCGGTAACACGCACTGGAGGCCCGAACCCACGCATGTTGAAAAATGCGGGGATGAGGTGGGGGTAGCGGAGAAATTCCAATCGAACCCGGAGATAGCTGGTTCTCCCCGAAATAGCTTTAGGGCTAGCCTCGGAAAAAAGAATCGTGGAGGTAGAGCACTGATTGGGTGCGGGGCCCGCAAGGGTTACCAAGCTCAGTCAAACTCCGAATGCCATAGATTTAGTTCCGGGAGTCAGACAGTGAGTGCTAAGATCCATTGTCGAAAGGGAAACAGCCCAGACCATCAGCTAAGGTCCCCAAGTGTGTGTTAAGTGGGAAAGGATGTGGAGTTGCACAGACAACCAGGATGTTGGCTTAGAAGCAGCCACCATTGAAAGAGTGCGTAATAGCTCACTGGTCGAGTGACTCTGCGCCGAAAATGTAACGGGGCTAAACACACCACCGAAGCTATGGCTTGATGCTTGCATCAGGGGTAGGGGAGCGTTGAATGCGGGTTGAAGGTGTACCGGAAGGAGCGCTGGACTGCATTCAAGTGAGAATGCCGGTATGAGTAACGAAAAGATCTGTGAGAATCAGATCCGCCGAAAGCCTAAGGGTTCCTGAGGAAGGTTCGTCCGCTCAGGGTAAGTCGGGACCTAAGGCGAGGCCGATAGGCGTAGTCGAAGGACAACAGGTCGAAATTCCTGTACCACCGTAATCCGCTATGAGCGATGGGGTGACGCAGTAGGGTAGTGACGCGGACTGATGGATGTCCGTCTAAGCAGTGAGGCTGGTGTGTAGGCAAATCCGCACATCGTAAGGTTGGGCTGTGATGGGGAGCGAAAATTACAGTAGCGAAGGTCATGATCTCAGACTGCCAAGAAAAGCCTCTAGCCAGGAGAAGGTGCCCGTACCGCAAACCGACACAGGTAGGCGAGAAGAGAATTCTAAGGCGCGCGGAAGAACTCTCGTTAAGGAACTCGGCAAAATGACCCCGTAACTTCGGGAGAAGGGGTGCCTCGGTAGGGTGAATAGCCCGAGGGGGCCGCAGTGAAAAGGCCCAAGCGACTGTTTAGCAAAAACACAGGTCTGTGCGAAGCCGCAAGGCGAAGTATACGGGCTGACGCCTGCCCGGTGCTGGAAGGTTAAGGGGAGTGGTAAGCTCGTAAGAGCGAAGCTATGAACCGAAGCCCCAGTAAACGGCGGCCGTAACTATAACGGTCCTAAGGTAGCGAAATTCCTTGTCAGGTAAATTCTGACCCGCACGAATGGCGTAACGACTTGGGCGCTGTCTCAACGAGAGATCCGGTGAAATTTTAATACCTGTGAAGATGCAGGTTACCCGCGACAAGACGGAAAGACCCCATGGAGCTTTACTGCAGCTTGATATTGAATTTGGGTACGATCTGTACAGGATAGGTGGGAGCCGTTGAATCTTGAGCGCCAGCTTGAGAGGAGGCATCCTTGGGATACCACCCTGATCGTATCTAGGTTCTAACTTGGTACCGTGATCCGGTACGAGGACAGTGTCAGGTGGGCAGTTTGACTGGGGCGGTCGCCTCCTAAAGAGTAACGGAGGCGCCCCAAGGTTCCCTCAGAATGGTTGGAAATCATTCGAAGAGTGCAAAGGCAGAAGGGAGCTTGACTGCGAGACCTACAAGTCGAGCAGGGACGAAAGTCGGGCTTAGTGATCCGGTGGTACCGCATGGAAGGGCCATCGCTCAACGGATAAAAGCTACCCTGGGGATAACAGGCTTATCTCCCCCAAGAGTCCACATCGACGGGGAGGTTTGGCACCTCGATGTCGGCTCATCGCATCCTGGGGCTGAAGTAGGTCCCAAGGGTTGGGCTGTTCGCCCATTAAAGCGGTACGCGAGCTGGGTTCAGAACGTCGTGAGACAGTTCGGTCCCTATCTGTCGTGGGCGTAGGAAATTTGAGAGGAGCTGTCCTTAGTACGAGAGGACCGGGATGGACGTACCGCTGGTGTACCAGTTGTTCCGCCAGGAGCACCGCTGGGTAGCTATGTACGGAAGGGATAAGCGCTGAAAGCATCTAAGCGTGAAGCCCCCCTCAAGATGAGATTTCCCAATTAGTAAGACCCCTTGAAGACGACGAGGTAGATAGGTTGGGGGTGGAAGTGCAGTAATGCATGGAGCTGACCAATACTAATCGGTCGAGGGCTTATCCTAAAGATAAGACGCAATGAAGTTTCGGATCCAGTTTTCAGGGTGTAACCTTGAAACAAATGTTAATATTCCCTGATAGCTCAGTTGGTAGAGCACTCGACTGTTAATCGAGTTGTCACAGGTTCGAGTCCTGTTCGGGGAGCCATATGGAGAGGTGTCCGAGTTGGCCGAAGGAGCACGATTGGAAATCGTGTAGGCGCCAAAAGCGTCTCGAGGGTTCGAATCCCTCTCTCTCCGCCAGAATTATTTTATAGTATGGCCCGTTGGTCAAGGGGTTAAGACACCTCCCTTTCACGGAGGTAACAGGGGTTCGAATCCCCTACGGGTCATAAAAAAAAAATCACAAAAAGTTGCAATAAAAATTTTGTTGTGGTATAATATGAGAAGTGTTCCGTTGAGGAGGCTTAGCTCAGCTGGGAGAGCATCTGCCTTACAAGCAGAGGGTCGGGGGTTCGATCCCCTCAGCCTCCACCATTATAAAAAGTAAATACTTATTACTGTCGCGGGGTGGAGCAGTTCGGTAGCTCGTCGGGCTCATAACCCGAAGGTCGCAGGTTCAAATCCTGCCCCCGCAACCAATTTAAATCTATTATGGAACTGTGGTGTAGAGGCCTAACATGCCTGCCTGTCACGCAGGAGATCGCGGGTTCGAATCCCGTCAGTTCCGCCATTAGTAATACATTGCTTGGTAAAGAGTCTTATTGTGAGGCTCGGTAGCTCAGTCGGTAGAGCAGAGGACTGAAAATCCTCGTGTCGGCGGTTCGATTCCGTCCCGAGCCACTTTTAATTGAATAGTTTTTGTGCCGGTGTAGCTCAATTGGTAGAGCAACTGACTTGTAATCAGTAGGTTGGGGGTTCAAGTCCTCTCGCCGGCACCATTTTGGAGGATTAGCGAAGTGGCCAAACGCATCAGACTGTAAATCTGCTCCCTTACGGGTTCGGTGGTTCGAATCCATCATCCTCCACCAGTTTTATAGGGGCATAGTTTAAAGGTAGAACAACGGTCTCCAAAACCGTTGGTGTGGGTTCAATTCCTGCTGCCCCTGCCAATTACTTCTTTTCCTGTGGCGGTCGTGGCGAAGTGGTTAACGCACCGGACTGTGACTCCGGCATTCGTGGGTTCAAGCCCCATCGGCCGCCCTTTCTTATTGGGGATTAGCCAAGCGGTAAGGCAACGGACTTTGACTCCGTCATGCATAGGTTCAAATCCTATATCCCCAGCCATCTTATGCGGACGTGGCTCAGCGGTAGAGCATCGCCTTGCCAAGGCGAGGGTCGCGGGTTCGATTCCCGTCGTCCGCTTAGTTATATTCTGGCGCCATAGCCAAGTGGTAAGGCAAAGCTCTGCAAAAGCTTTATTCCCCAGTTCAAATCTGGGTGGCGCCTCCATAATTAAATATGCCGGCGTGGCGGAATGGCAGACGCGCTCGACTCAAAATCGAGTGGGAAACCGTGGAGGTTCGAGTCCTCTCGCCGGTATTAACTAAAAAAGTTCATTAGAGACATTCTCTAATGAACTTTTTTTATTTGAGCTTTAGTACCCCACTTATTGCTTGAGCTGAAGACACCTTTGAGTTGTATTCCAAATGCGAATAAATATTTGCCGTTGTTGCATAATCGCTGCGGAACCATTCCTGAACTTCTTTCATGCTTACTCCTAATACATCTACATAAATATACTCCAGGTATTCAAGACAATAAGAATTGTCAGAAGATAAGCGATAGGATTCCTGTTATTCCTTCATACGAATCAGAAGCTCATAGAACGTGTCTCACCAATGGCAGTATATGGCGACTGGCTTTATTCTTGGTTCGGTCCTTTTCATCATCTCTTGCCATTGAAGCAAAAAGTCTGCGAACAGCCTTTAGCTATTACCGGATGGAGTAGTCGCTTTTACTCTTGCAGCATATCTTCGTTTTCAACCGCGAGTGCTTGTCCTTCCATATGATAATTCTTTCTGGCTTCCTGAAGCAAGATTTCGGCTCTTTTCTTGGTTCCTTTTATCTTAAGCCCCGTAGGGATCCATTTTGGTTATCATTTACCATTCTCATCTTTACAGTTAGGCGGATGTCCCGTTGCACTTTCTCCTCTTCCAACAACTCCAGAGGGTGAACCCGATCCTTTTTCAAATACCAGTTGAGCTTCGGAATGGATTTGCTACAAAAGTGGTAGCTAATCCGCCGATGGATTGCTTTAGCGCCCAGAAGGTGCATTTGATTTTGAACTGGGCGGATAAAGTTCGATGATCTAGGTCATCTCCAGTGTCAGATCGGTGCTGGCTAGAATGGAGCATCGCCTGTTCGGATTCACCAGCAAAAACCACAGTTTTTGGTATACTCTTTGGCCTCATAACATATCCAGACACAGGTAACTGACTGATTATTCATTGCTATACATGCTCACGATAGCGTACTCAAACGCGGCGATACGGCTTTAAAACAGCTCGGCCAAGCACCACCTTTGTCCTCTTTTACGATAGCGACCCCGGTCTTTGGCAGGTGTACCATGACGTAGGTATTCAAAACCATTTCCAGAACGTGCCCTAGTCAAAACACAGCCTGAGGCCGATGACAATGACAACAAACCCATGATGAAAAGTGCCTCCAAAATTGTATCACATTTAACACAATTGATATTGATAATCAATATCAATTGTGTTAATATAACTTTGTTTACTAGTGAACAAAAATAATCTAATGGTGACACTAAACTTGGTCTGCAACTACTACAAAAGAGGGGAGATTGGGAAATTGGAGTTTCAAAATCATTTTAAAGGTCATCTTTACGAGCAATATATTAAAATGCTACATCTGAATGAACTGTATACTGAACAAGAAATTAACTCGTTTCGGCAACAGGCCAGAAAGTACCAGATTGACATGCTCTCCAACAATATTACTAGTGTACACGTTATTGATTGCATTGGTGATTATGAACCGATAAATCATACCGGGATTGTGGAGAAGATGGGGTTGTCCAAAGCTAGTATTACTAAAATTAGTGCAAAGCTGCTGGAAATGGGCTTCATTATGAAAAGTCAACTGAACAGCAATCGTAAGGAGATTTACTTTAGTTTAACGGATAAGGGAAGACACGTTTATCATTTGCATAAAGAACTGCACAAAGAAAAAGAAGAAAGGTTTTACCAATTCATTGAATCCTATTCAGAGGTTGAACTGCAGACTATTGGAAAATTTATGAGTGATTTGGTGGCGCGTGCCGAAGAATACTCCGAAGGGAAGTTTATGATAAATGACGACATTAAAGATTGAGGAATTAAGATCCAAGATTGAAGGGAAAGAAATTTTAAAAGGGCTCACACTGGAGATTCATGGCGGAGAGATTCATGCGATTATGGGGCCTAATGGGACGGGGAAAAGTACATTGGCTTCAGCTTTAATGGGCCATCCCAAATATGAGGTTACTGGCGGTAAGGTGACATTGGACAATGAAGACCTTCTGGAGATGGAGGTGGATGAGCGTGCCCAGGCAGGCTTGTTCCTCGCTATGCAATATCCAAGTGAAATTGCTGGCGTGACCAACTCGGATTTTCTCAGAAGTGCCATCAATGCACGGCGTGAAGAAGGCGATGAGATATCCTTAATCCGTTTTATCCGTGAAATGGAGAGCAAAATGAAGGGGCTGGAGATGAACCCGGAATTTGTGCATCGTTATTTGAATGAGGGATTCTCTGGCGGTGAAAAAAAGCGGAATGAGATTTTGCAAATGATGCTACTTGAACCCAAGTTTGTGATCCTGGATGAAGTGGACTCAGGGCTTGATATTGATGCACTGCGTATTGTGGCCAATGGCGTAAATGAGATGCGCAGCCCGGATAGAGGCTTTTTAATCATCACCCATTATCAACGACTGTTGAATTATATTACCCCGGATTTTGTGCATGTCATGATGCAAGGCCAGATAGTTAAATCTGGCGGTCCGGAGCTTGCCCACCGTTTGGAGGCTGAAGGGTACGATTGGGTGAAGGAGGAACTTGGGATTACGGATGAGACGGTAAGGGAAGCTTAAAAGCCGGAGAGGAGGAACAGCACGTGGATATACAAGCTAGAGTTTCAATGAATGTGGACGATTTACGCGCATGGTCAAGTGCTAAGGATGAACCTCGTTGGCTGATTGAACGCCGCGTTCATGCACTCGAACTGGCAGGGACGCTGGAGTTGCCTAAAGTGGAGAAAATCAATCTTGAAAAATGGGATATCTACGAAAGTGGAGATTACAAAGCTGAGAATGCGTGGTCTAGTTTGGAGGAAGCGCCGGAGGTTGTTCGAGGTTTGGTTACTTCTCCGGTGAAAGGCGGACTAATCGTTCAGTTCAACTCGGATGTAGTGTATACGAAATTGTCCGAGAGCTTAGCCGCCCAGGGAGTCATTTTAACGGATCTGCATACTGCGGCAAAAGAGCATGAGGAGCTGGTTCAACGTTATCTCTTTCAGGCAGTAAAGCCAGAAGAACATCGTTTATCTGCTGCACACAGTGCCTTATGGAGTGGTGGCGTTTTTCTATATGTCCCAGACGGTGTAGAGGTTGAAGCACCTATTCAAGCGATCTTTCTTAACGATACAAGCGGTGTGTGTTTTGCTCCTCACGTCTTAATTGTGGCAGGGAGCAACAGCAAGATCACTTATGTGGATAATTGTGTATCGAGTGGTGATGATGTCAAGGTATTGCATAACGGTGTGACGGAGGTCTTCGCGGGGGCGGGCTCAAAGGTGCAAGTAGCTTCGGTTCATCAGCTTGCTGCAACTACAACAGATTTCACCCAGCGACGGGCGGTCGTTCTTGCTGATGGGGGTGTGGAATGGATTATCGGTGAGATGAACAATGGTTATACCGCCAGCGATACCAAGACTTTGCTACAAGGCAACGGGGTGGTCTCCGACAATAAGGTAATTGCTATTGGCACGGGTAATCAAAAATCGAGCTATACAACTCAAGCTCAGCATTTTGGCAGAAGCTCGGTAAGCCAGATGATTACGCGTGCAGTCATGCTTGAAGAAGCTACGGCCATTATCAACGGCATTACAAAGATTGAAAAAGGTGCAACCCATTGTGATGGTCAGCAAACAGAACGCGTGCTTATGCTAAGTCCTAAAGCTCGCGGCGATGCCAATCCGATCCTGCTGATAGATGAGGATGATGTAACCGCGGGTCATGCTGCATCCGTGGGGCAAGTAAATGCAGAGCAAATCTATTATCTGATGTCGCGCGGGATATCAAGGAGTGTAGCCGAACATCTTGTTATTTTCGGATTTCTCGCTCCTGTCATTTCGGAGATCCCGCTGGAAGGTGTTCGTAGTCGCCTAAAAGATTTAGTGGAAAGCAAGCTCGGCAGATCATAGCAAATCAAAATGATTCTTGAAAGGTTAAAAAGGAGTGATACTAATGGCTAAAAAAGCACCAGATATGGGCGAATATAAATATGGGTTTCGCGACAAGCACCAGTCTATTTTTCAATCTGGAAAAGGTCTGACGGAAGAGATTGTCCGGGAAATTTCCCGGATCAAGGAAGAGCCGGAGTGGATGCTCAATTTTCGGTTGAAAGCTTTGAATCAATTCTACAAAATGCCGATGCCTGAATGGGGAGCGGATTTGACCGGGCTAAATCTTGATGACATCCAGTATTACGTTCGCCCTTCTGAAAAACAAGGAAAGACCTGGGAGGAGGTTCCTTCCGAGATCAAAGCAACCTTTGACAAGCTGGGAATCCCTGAAGCGGAGCAAAAGTTCCTGGCGGGCGTATCCGCTCAATATGAGTCGGAAGTAGTTTATCACAGCATGCGGAAAGAACTGGAGGATCAGGGCGTTATTTTCCTTGATACGGATACTGCATTAAAGCAATACCCCGAAGTGTTTAAGCAATATTTTGGGACGATCATCCCTCCCGCAGACAATAAATTTGCGGCGCTTAATAGTGCGGTTTGGTCAGGCGGTAGCTTTGTATACATTCCGAAGGGTGTTCATTGCGAGGTTCCTATACAAGGTTATTTTCGTATTAATTCTGAAAATATGGGTCAATTCGAGCGGACATTAATTATTGCCGAAGAGGGCAGCTTTGTCCATTATGTTGAAGGATGTACAGCACCTATTTATAGTACCAGTTCTTTGCATAGTGGAGTTATTGAAATTATTTGCCGGAAAGATTCCCGTGTCCGTTACACGACCATTCAGAATTGGGCTCCTAATATCTACAACTTGGTAACCCAAAGGGCTGTGGTAGAAGAAAATGCCACAATGGAATGGGTGGACGGCAACATCGGCTCCAAGGTAACAATGAAGTATCCGGCAGTATTATTGAAAGGACGGGGAGCCAAGGGGTCCATCCTGTCTATTGCCGTAGCCGGTAAAGATCAGCATCAAGATGCTGGCGCGAAGGTAATACACCTTGCTCCCGAGACAACATCTACGATTATATCCAAATCCATCAGCAAGCAGGGCGGAAAAGTAAACTACCGAGGGTTGTCCAGCTTCAGCCGCGATTCCGCAGGGTCTAAGTCCAATATTAAGTGCGATACGTTGATATTGGATAACATGTCAACATCAGATACGATTCCATACAATGAAATTAAAAACGATCAGATTACTTTGGAGCACGAGGCAACAGTATCCAAAGTGTCTGAGGAACAATTGTTTTACTTAATGAGCCGCGGGCTTACAGAACAAGATGCTACACAAATGATTGTAATGGGCTTTATTGAACCGTTTACCAAAGAATTGCCAATGGAATATGCCGTTGAAATGAATCGGTTGATTCAATTTGAGATGGAAGGAAGCATCGGTTGATTCATTAATTTAATAGATCAAACCTTTATCATTCTTTAAAGAGGTGCTAGTAATGAAGAAAAATAAATCGGACGATTCAGAACTAGCTCAAATTACCCGAGAGATACGAAAACTTCAATTCTGCCTCCATATGCTGTCAGGATTGAGCGCAAGTTGTGGTGTGATGATACCTTTAGATTCTATTCATACGCTTATAAGGGAACTTTCGGATCAAGAGGTTACTCTTAGGCAAAAAGCAAAGGATCACTCAGACGATCTAGGATGAAAAAAGGTCTGAATGACGGTTGGTAAAACAATGGGAGGAGTTGACATAATGGATGAAAATGGAGTTTTATTCGATGAAGTATCGGAAGTTCTTCTCAAACTACGTCCTTTCTTACTGCGTGACGGTGGAGATGCTGAACTGGTCGAAGTTGAGAACGGTATAGCAAAATTAAGATTTTTGGGAGCATGCAATGGTTGCCCAAGTGCTACGATTACGTTAAAGGTTGCTATTGAGCGCGCAATTCTTGAGGAAATTGATGATATTAAAGAAGTTGTACAAGTATTCTAAAATTCCTCGATACTGAGCAACTGAGTTAGTCCTGTCGCAGACCATAGCTACGGAAGTTGATCCCGCTGCTCAATACCAAAGTACATCGACAGATTACCTTGCGGGTAGAAATCGACGAACAGCGCTTTTTTCCCTTCGTCAAACAAGGTATTATCAAGATTTAATTCGGTGTCGAGTTGGAAACCGTGGAGGTTCGAGTTCTCTCGCCGGTATACACAAAAGGGTGATAAAATGCTTAAAGGCATTTTATCACCCTTTTTATTAATTGCATTCTCAATTTCGGCTATATAATTAATCGGGTGTCAGATGAATGAAGATAAGAACTTCACATAGTTTCTTTTCTAAATAGTATATTTGACTGTGACTTTGATGTTGTTGTAGGATGGTGGTACTGAAAAAACATTTATAGTTTATTAAGTGTAAAAGAAATGAGGAATGCATATGCAAGAAAGAATTTTGGAAGCTTTTGTAGAGGAAGTTCATGAGAATGGATTGAAATTTACTATGGATGATCTTGCGAAAAGACTTGCTATCAGTAAGCGTACGTTGTATGAAAATTTTTCGTCTAAGACGCTTATTTTAGAGACACTTATTGAGCGTACAAATGATGATATGATTCAAAAGACGGAGCAAATTATCCAAAACAATGAATTATCTTTGTTAGAAAAGATTAAGCAGTCAATCAGGGTTATGCCGCTGTATTATAAGTTTTATGATTTAAGAATATTGGACCAGATGAAAAAGTATTATCCTGAGCAATGGAAAAGAGTACATGCTGATTTAAATGATTGGTCTCCGATCAGAACATTAATTCAGGAAGGTATTCGAGAAGGAATTATTGTGAACAAAAATGAGGCTCTAATCATGAAGCTAATTATTGATTCAGTGAATTTAACGCTTGATCAGCGTTTCTTTCTGGATAACAGTGTGACGGTAGAGGAAGCAACTTATTCCATTGTAGATATATTGTTATTTGGGTTAGTCGAAAAACAAAAATAGCCTAATAATATGTGTGTATTAAAAGAGGCTATTTTTTTATATGAAAACTAATAAAACAATTAAGGTTTTTTTGTTTTTGAAGCTAGGATACTGAAATTAACTACTGATAAATAAAAGGGGTTCTGAAAAGGAAGGGTGGAAATATGTCTGTACTAACAAGAAATCGGGGAGCAATGCTGTTATTGATGCTTAACATTTTTTTAGCATTCATGGGGATTGGATTAGTCGTTCCTGTTTTACCTAAATTTATAAGTGAGCTAGGGATGAACGGTTCTTCAATGGGACTAATGGTTGCAGCCTTTGCGCTGACACAGCTTTTATTATCACCTTTGTCAGGAAAGTTGTCTGACCGTTATGGACGTAAAAAGTTGATTGTTTCTGGGATGTTTATTTTCATGCTGTCAGAGCTTGTTTTTGGATTGGCGGGTTCCGTTCCTACCTTGTTTGTTGCACGAATCATGGGCGGGGTAGGGGCTGCGTTGCTTACTCCCTCTATAATGGCCTACGTCGCTGATGTGACCTCATTTGAGGAAAGAGGCAAGGGTATGGGCATGATTAATGCAGCGATTAACACAGGCTTCATAATCGGGCCAGGAATTGGCGGTTTGCTTGCAGCCTATGGAATACGTATTCCCTTCTTTGCGGCGGCAGGTGCTGCAGGAATAGCGGCTATTTTGTCTCTGTTCGTGCTGCCTGAGTCTTTGAGCAAGGAAAAACAACAGTACAATAGAGAGCTTCCGCGTGAAAAAGAAAACCTTTTACAGCAATTTGCCAAGTCCTATCAATCTCCGTATTTCATGGGCTTGCTCATTGTATTTGTCGTTGCTTTTGGATTGGCGAATTTTGAAACGGTATTTGGACTGTTTGTTGACCATAAATATGGTTTTACACCGATGGATATTGCCATCATTATAACGACAGGGTCTATTTTGGGGGCAGTTGTTCAAGCAACTATATTTGGTTGGATCATTAACCGTTTTGGTGAGAAAAAAGTAATTCACCTTTGCTTGGCTATTGGAGGACTGTTTATTTTCCTAACTTTATTTGCCGAGCAGTACGTGATGATTATGCTGACGACTTTTATAATTTTTCTGGCTATGGATATCCTTCGCCCAGCAGTAAGCACTTCTCTATCGCGGCAGGCTGGGGATGAGCAAGGGTTTGTAGCGGGTATGAACTCATCCTATACCAGCTTGGGGAATGTAATTGGACCGTTAGTTGCAGGACTGCTGTTTGATGTTCATATTAATTTGCCTTATATGGTGGCAGCGGTAGCCTTATTTGCTTGCCTCGTTCTTTCACTACGCTCTAAGCATGCAGGAAAGCGACACTCAACAACCCTTGCAGCAGAGCAGCGTAGAAGTGGTTAGCCGCAGGTCTATATTCACCCCCGACTTAGGTCTAGGTTCAAAAACCGTCTGGGGTCCGTTTTGTCAAACGTTAGGTCAGCGTACAATAAGGACATAAGCAAGAAACAGTGAAAGGCGGTGAGAGATGATGAGAGTTAACAAAGGGAATGGGTTAGCCATTGTACTGATCGTGTTGGGTTCGATTATGCTGCTCGGTAAGTTTACTCCGTTTTTCGGTCACTTTGTAGGACATCTGATTGGTTACTTAATTCCGATAGCGATGATTATGCTGGGGTACTACGGTGTGAAAAGAGGAAATGCGCTCTTCGGTTGGATCGTGCTTGTGCTCGGGGTACTGATTTTACTGGGCAAGCTGTCCTGGCTTATTGGACCACTGCTGGCAATCGGATTAATCATATTTGGTGTATCCATGCTGAGTGACCGTAGAAGACGCTACTGAATGTGACAGTTTGAGGATGAAGAAAAATGTACGAAAGCAAAGAGCAAGAAATGATGAAAATACGAACTTGTGAAAGGAGTAGACGCCAATGAGTGTTTTTCGAAGAATGCGTGATATTACGGTAGCAACCTTCAATGAGCATTTGGAACAAAGTCAAGATCCGGTACAACTCATTGACCAGTTTCTATATAATACCCGTCAGGAAATCGCCGAAGCGGAAAAGCTTCATCAGCAGTATGCAGTGCATACAAGACAAATGAAGCAGCAGTTGGATCATGCATTGTCCATGCAGGCCAAACGGGAGGAACAAGCGCTTCTGGCTTTGAAAGCAGATGAAGAACACGTCGCAAAGCTAGCCCTTCAGGAAAAAATGCTGTATGCAGAAAAAGAAGAGCAGTATAGAGAACTGTGGGAGCAGAGCCGTGAATCATTACGTGAATTGGAGCAACAGCTGGATACATTAAAGACAGAATACCAAACGGTACACAGTAAGCGTCAGTATTACGCTGCACGTGTACAAACGTTGAGACTCCAGCAGCAAATGAACGAACGGGCAGGTACATACGGTGGACGAAATGTTCCCCGAATGTTCAACCGCTTGGAAGACCGGGTAGCCGATATGGAAGCAGAAACGATGAGTCTGCGTGAATTGCGTCGGGGTGAGGAGTATACAAGGGATGCTCACAGCGGTGGATCGCTGCTCGAACAAGAGTGGGCGAGATTGAAAAGCAAGCTGAACAACAGCGGGAAGGAGTAAGTAAATTATGACCCGAATTTACCGATCAAGCCGGGATAGAGTATTAACTGGAGTATGTGGCGGTCTTTCTGACGCAACAGGAATGGACTCAACTTGGATACGTATTCTGGTTGTGATCAGTTTCTTTATTACAGCAGGCACCACATTTATGATTTATGTGATTGCAGCGTTGGTTATTTCCAAGGAACCAAGATCTCCTTACGATGGAGGATTCGGTCCAGATAGCGGTCCCTATACCCAGCAAGATCCGCGCTATTATGGCGGTAGTAATACTAGAACACAGTACGGACAAGGAACTGGTTACAATCAAGGCGGAGCATACGGCAACTCGAACCCGTTTGGTCAGGATGCCCGCTATTCATCCAAATTTAATGCAGGACACAACAGTGATCTGGATTCCATGATGGAAGATATCGAGAAAAAAGCAATGAAAAAGGAACTGGAAGAGTTACGTAAAAAAGTAGAGCAATTCGAGAAGGGAGAACGTAAATAATGGGAATCTTTAAAAGAATGAAGGATATGACAAGAGCATCGGTGAATGAAATGTTGGATAAAGTTGAAGATCCGATTATCATGTTAAATCAGTACTTGCGTGATATGGAGGCAGAAATTCACGAGGCTGAGGTAACAGTCGCCAAGCAAATGGCAAATGAGCGTCGTATGAAACAGCGCTTGGAGGAGGCTGTACGTGTATCCAATGAGCGCGAAAAGCAGGCCGAATCTGCATTGCGAAATGGTCAGGAAGAAGTAGCCCGCAAGCTGCTGGGTGAGAAGATTTATTTTGTGCAAAAGCAGGATGAATACCGTGACTTGCACACTCAAGCCGAGCTCCAAGCGAAAGAACTGGTACAGCAGCTTCATGGAATGAAGGATGAATTCTACAAAATGCGCAATAAGCGTAATGAGCTGGTATCCCGTGCTCAAATGGCAAAAGCCAAAAAGCAAATGTCGCAAATCAATAGCTTGCACACGATTGAAAGTGGGTCTGCTTCGCTGGGCTTCCACCGCATGGAGGAAAAAATCATGCAAATGGAGGCGGAAGCTGACGTACTGCGTGCCCCTTATCGTCAAGCACCGGGAGAGGCATATGTTAATCCCGCAGAAGCTGAAAAACAATTTAAAGTGGATGAGCAGCTTCAACAATTGAAGTCCAAAATTCAGACAGGTGCTAAACCTGTAGATATGAAGAAGGACTAACTACTCGGAACCCAAACATTATGATATGCTGTATAGATGGACACTGACCAATAACAGTGCTCAATCTGTATGGTTCGGGAAGCCATATGGCGATAAATTGCGCCACTATGGCTTTTCCTTCCTGTATAAGCAAAAAAGGGGGTGCAGCATGGAGAGAAGAAAATCAGCCTTGGCACTGGCAGGGATTGGCATCGGGATTATTGTTTTATTCGGTCAGTGGATTGGGTTCCTCTCCGTGTTTGCACTGATCCTAATGTTGGCGGGAATATATAAGATTCGCAATTCCAAAATCAAAAAGGGCTATACGATGCTTGCCATCGGTGCTGGTCTGCTGGTGCTGGATCATTTGTTCTTGTTTGTGGTGATCACATTGGCTTCGCTGGCTGTGTTCTATTCACGTTCCAGAAAGCTGCATAAAGGTCAAAGCTCCATATTCAAACACAATTTCATTTCCAATCACAAATGGGATGAAGTGCCGTGGAGCTTGCGCAGCACAAGTATATGGCATGTGGTTGGGGATGTGGATGCTGACCTGACGCTGGCTCTTCCAGAGGAACGTGAGCCCGTCATATTTTTACAGGGGATCTTCGGTGACATTGACATCACGCTGCCGGATAATTACGGTGTAGAGGTGGAGATGTTCGTATTGTTCGGGCAGATTCAGTTCGACCGGGACCATGAGGCAGGGATGCTCAACCGACTGGTGTGGAAGTCTCCTCATTATGAGCAGAGTGAATATAAAGTGAAGTTTGTCGTTTCGTACTTGGCGGGTGATGTCCGCATTCGATTTTATTGAATCAGGAGGAACCGGGATGAATCATAAAAAAACGTCCAACATGGTAACCCGCAGTATGGGTGAAGGTATCCTCCTGTGTGTTGTTGTGGGCGTAGTTGTCTTTTATATGCTGTATACATATGGATATGTGAAGTCGTTCCCAACCTGGGGAATGATACTGAAAGTAGCAGGAGCCGTTATACTGGTATTGATTGGTACAGGCGCAATGTACGGATTTTATGAAAGCTATCGCTTTAAAAGCAGACTGGAAATGTTAAGAGAGACATTGCTGATGTGGGAAAAGGGCACCCCTGCACGTGAGTTGCCACCCCTAGGGCATGATGAGCTTGGCAGGCTAGGAGAGCAGTTGGAAAGAATCGGGCGTAAATGGCAGGAACAAGTTACGTCTTTACAACGCTTATCTACAGATAATGCTCAGCTGGCAGAACAGGCACGAATGACTGCGATCGTAGAGGAACGGCAGCGGCTGGCCAGAGAGTTGCATGATGCAGTATCGCAGCAATTGTTTGCTATTTCAATGACAGCGACGGCTGTGGGCAGGACGCTGGACAAGGATTTTGATAAAGCGCAACGTCAGGTTGCTTTAATTGAAGAAATGTCTTCCGTGGCACAATCCGAAATGCGGGCGTTACTCCTTCATTTACGGCCTGTCTATCTGGAAGGAAAACGGCTTGAGCAGGGTTTGCGTGATTTGGTACAGGAATTACAGGCAAAAGTACCAATGGAGATTGATTTTGAGATGGAAAGCGGAGTACAGTTGGTTAAAGGCATTGAGAATCACTTGTTTCGCATTGTTCAGGAAGCGATGTCTAATACATTGCGCCATGCCAAAGCAACTCGTATGGAAATTCGTATCGTGCAGCGCCCGGATTCCATTAGGCTGACGATTCGGGATAATGGTATTGGTTTTGAAATGGATGAGAAAAAGCAGACATCATATGGATTATCCACCATGCAGGAGCGGGTCAGTGAAATTGGGGGAGCTATTCAGTATATAACGGCTCCGGGAAAAGGGACACGCATCGAGGTGTCTGTGCCAGTTATTTATGATGAAAGCGGAAGGAACGATGATCATGGAAACGGAATTACCGATTAGCGTACTGCTGGTAGACGACCATGAAATGGTGCGGATCGGGCTTGCGGCAGTGCTGGGGACAGAAGAAGGGATTGAAGTGGTCGGCGAGGCTGGAAGCGGAGAAGAAGGCATACGGTTAGCATCAGAATACAAGCCAAATGTGATTTTAATGGATTTGGTCATGGATGGCATGGATGGTATTGAAACGACACGCCAAGTGACACGCCTGCTTCCAGAGACAAAGGTGATTGTACTGACGAGTTATTTGGATGATGAGAAAATGTACCCGGTCATTGAGGCAGGTGCATTCAGTTATTTGCTCAAAACGTCTCGTGCTTCCGAGATTGCGGATGCGATCCGTGCAGCTGCACGCGGACAGTCCGTACTCGAGTCACAGGTGGCCTCTAAGATGATGAATCGATTCCGCCAGCCACAGGCTGAAGCGCCCGCACATACAGAGCTAACAGATCGTGAGATGGAGGTTCTTCGCTTGTTGGCACAAGGGAAGTCTAACCAGGATATCGCAGATGAACTGATTATCGGGATTAAGACGGTAAAATTCCATGTCACGAACCTTCTCGCCAAATTAGGAGTAGAGGATCGCACACAGGCGGCAATCTATGCCTATAAGAACGGCTTAGCAGAGTAGATTATAAAACGACAAATACAAAGAACCGGAGGCGATGAATGGTCCTCCGGTTTTTTTGTGTTCTGAAATACGGCGTTTAGATAAGGAGGAATAGAAAGGCGATTAAGGCCAGATCTAGTGCAAGCCCTCCCCCGTATCCATATCTGCCGCGATAGCCTGCTCTGCCATTTGCATAATTTCCATTTCCGTTTGAGCCAAATTCGCCTACGTTATAAGGAAAGTATGGATTTAGAAGTTCGTCGGGCGGTCTATTAAAGGCATTTAGCTTGGCAGAAGGGCGAGCTTTGTTTTTGGAATTCCTTTTTTTCTTTTTAGAGGAGATTTTTTTAGCTTTTTGTTTTCCTTTGTTACTGTAGCTTCCGGCATAGAGACTACCAGGAAAGGAGGATGGATATCCGTTCAACATCAGCTTGCCTTTGCTACACCCGCTTAAGATGCCGATGTGTCGTGTACCATCACGCATGACGGCACAGACCATCCGTCCGCCATGAGGTGCCACACTGGCTTCATTTACTGGATAAATGGGAAACATGATTTCACCTCTTTTGGTGTAAGATGCGTTGTGATTATAGTCTATTCTTATAGTGCCTACGGTGTATGGTCGAACACCCAGTAGGCGAATGAATATTTCTGAACGGTTGTGCTGACTTCCTCTGCGTATAAAACCTCTGGCAATGGGCATGCTATTGATAGATTCATAGATTTCAATCGAGCCGAAAAAAGAAGCATTCTATCGTGGATATGCGGAGAACGTATGGTTATGGAGGGGAAGGAACGTCCATGTTAAAAGCAGAGATGATTAAAAAGGGAGTTATTGCGATTTTGGTATTAGGAACGGTGTTGGTACTGGCTGGCTGGCGTTACGGAACTCTTCAGACCAACGGAACTGATTCCCGCGAGGCAGAAACGGCTTTACGCTCGTTGTTATTCCTATCGGATCAAACCCCGGGTACACTGGATAAGCTAGTTGTAAAATGGCAAGGCGATTGGATTCCTAATCATGAAGATCCGGCAGATATAGCGGCACAGATAGCTGATCAACTGAATATACCCACAGCAAGTAAACTCGTGGAAAATGGACACACACTTTATCGTTCTGTTCGCGATCGTGAGGATTTGAAAATTCGTTTAAATGTGATGGAACGTCAAACTGGACAATGGTATGTAGTCGTTCAGCTGGAAAGCAGTGATACAGGACGTGAGCAATTGATTCAGCTTCATAAGCTTTGTGCTGAGCAATTAAATTCTATAGGGGTGCAAGCGCAGTGGAACACCTCCGTTCAGCGTTCGCTGCAAGCAAAGGAAAGCGTGGATCAACTGATGAAACAAACAGAAGCGAGCTTAGCGGGGACCATCTCTATGCAGGCTAAAGAAAGATACACAGATGTAAACACAGTAGCCGTATCTTATGAAGCTCCAGACCTGCCATTAATGGTTCAAAGTGGTGAGCATCAAGTTCAGATGCAGATGGCTGTACATGAAAATAAGGAGCAGCAGGATAAACGCATAACACTTGGTTTTCCGCTTATCACGATTGAATACTGACTTATAAGGTAAATTTATGATTCATCGGATAGCTTATCCATGTGGAATATGTTAAAATGTCATCAAATCTTTAGTTCCATGTTTTTCGAAAATCAAGTATGATCTTGTATAAATATACACAATACTACATGCGGATTTCGAGGATTGTGGATTGCGGAATCTTGACATGGGAAGAATGAGGTACTTCATGGCTGACATACCTGTTAAAGAATCTCTTGTGACACAAGGTGCAGTTCTGTTTATTTTTGGTGCTACGGGCGATTTGGCTCGCCGTAAGTTATTTCCTGCTATCTACAGCTTGTACCGCGAAGGCAAGCTTGCTGAAGATTTTGCTGTTATTGGTGTAGCAAGACGTCCTCGCACAGAAGCAGAATTCCGTAATGACCTGTACGCTTCCATACAGGAGTTTAGTCGCTATAAAGCAGAAAATGATCAAGAATGGCAGGCATTTGCCGAGCATTTTGAATATAAATCGCTGGATATCAACAATGTCGATGGGTTTCATGAGCTGAGACAGCAGACGGAGGCTATAGAAGGTAAGTTTAACATACCGGGAAATCGGTTGTTTTATTTGGCCTTGGCTCCTGAATTATTCGGAAGTGTGTCGAAGAGCTTGAAAGAGGGCGGCATGTTGGACGGCAAGGGCTGGAATCGTCTGGTTATAGAGAAGCCTTTCGGCTACAACCTCGAATCTGCACAAGAACTGAACATTGAAATACGTGAAGTATTTGCCGAAGAAGAAATTTATCGGATTGATCACTATCTTGGTAAGGAAATGGTACAAAATATCGAGGTGATCCGCTTCGCTAACGCTTTTTTTGAACCACTATGGAATAACAAGCATATTGCCAATGTGCAAATTACGCTGAGTGAAACGGTAGGGGTAGAGGAACGCGGAGGTTATTATGATCATTCCGGTGCCTTGCGTGATATGGGACAAAACCATATGCTGCAAATGCTTACGATGATCGCGATGGAGCCACCTAGTCGTTTGTTGCCAGAGGATATCCGCGATGAAAAGGTAAAAGTGCTGCGTTCACTACGACCTTTTGGATCATCTGAGGATGTGAAGACCAACGTGGTACGTGGTCAATATACTGAGGGCAGTTATCGCGGTCAGCAGTTGCCAGGATATCGTCAAGAAGACAAGGTTGATCCACAATCGAATACAGAGACTTATTTTGCTTCACGCGTGTTTGTTGATAACTTCCGTTGGGCTGGCGTACCGTTCTACATTCGTACGGGCAAACGCCTCCCTGTAAAAACTACGGAGATCGTTGTGGAATTTAAGAGTATGCCGACCAATGTATATCTCGGTCAAAAGCATAAGCTCGAACCCAACTTGCTCGTCATTCGGGTTAATCCAATGGAGGGCATTTACATTAAAATCAATGCCAAGAAGCCTGGTTCGGAGTCAGATATTGAGCCGCTGGCGATGGATTTTTGCCAAAGCTGTATGGTGGGGATCAACTCACCGGAAGCTTATGAACGGTTGCTGATGGATGCGATCGAGGGTGATTCGACGTACTTCACGCGGTGGGATGAGGTGGCTACAGCGTGGGGATTCGTTGATCGAATCGCCAAAGCATGGCAGCAGACCCCGGATACACTGGAAACCTATGCTGCAGGCTCATGGGGACCTGATGGTGCTCACAAGCTGTTGGAGCAGGATGGCTACAAGTGGTGGCCGGTTAGCGGTCAGGATGAAGATAATGTCATCTGGCGAGTAGGCGGCACTCAGTAATCCCGATTTGTCCAGCATCCCCCTATGTCCTGTTCAGGATGTAAGGGGATGCTTTGCGTTCGGAGTATGCTATAATAGCTTAGTCTCAGGTTTTCAGTTTGCAACTGATTATACGTTAAAGGCAGGCTAAAACATGTAAATAGATCGTATTTATCATGAATATGGTGACGGAGTATGCCGAATACTGGAGCTAACGGCAATGAGCCGATGAACTTATGAAAATAGGCGTGCAACATAGCCTTTTTATAATAGCTTGAGCAGAAATGCAATGGATTTGATCATGAAGGGATATGTGAAATGAGTAAAACAACAGATATACTTCAACAGGAAGTCGACAAACGGCGTACGTTTGCGATTATTTCTCACCCGGATGCGGGTAAAACGACACTGACGGAAAAGTTGCTGCTGTTCGGGGGCGCTATTCGTCTTGCAGGTACAGTCAAAGCTCGTAAAGCCAGCAAGCATGCGACGAGTGACTGGATGGAGATTGAAAAACAGCGGGGGATTTCGGTAACATCCTCAGTAATGCAATTTGATTATAATGGGCATCGTGTTAATATTCTGGATACCCCGGGTCACCAGGATTTTAGTGAAGACACGTACCGCACATTAACAGCTGCAGATAGTGCGGTCATGCTGATTGACGTAGCGAAAGGTGTGGAAGCGCAAACGATCAAGCTGTTCCAGGTTTGTGCGAAGCGCGGAATACCGATATTCACCTTCATTAATAAGCTGGACCGTGAGGGTCGCAGTCCCTTTGATCTGATGGAGGAGCTGGAACAGGTGCTTGGTATCCGTTCGGTGCCGATGAACTGGCCAATTGGTACTGGGCGTGATCTGTGCGGTGTTTATGATCGTGTCAAAAATCAGGTTGAGTTGTTTCAGGGAGATGACCATTCCACGATCAAGGTACAAAAAGTGGAAGGTTACAATGATCCGATTATTCGCGAGATGGCGGGCGAATATTTGCACGACCAATTATGCCAGGATTTAGAGTTGCTTGATGTCGCAGGTGACCCTTTTGATATGGAAAAAGTACAGCGTGGAGAATTGACGCCTATATTCTTTGGCAGTGCGATTAACAATTTTGGCGTGCAAACATTTTTGGAAAACTTCCTCCAGCTTGCGCCTAAGCCAGAACCGCGCCGCAGTACAGTTGGGGAAATTCAGCCAACGAACGAGAAGTTTACTGGCTATGTATTTAAAATTCAGGCCAATATGAACCCGGCTCACCGTGACCGTATTGCATTTTTGCGTATTGTGTCTGGTAAGTTCCAACGCGGGATGAGTGTTAAACATGTTCGAATGGGTAAGGAGATTAAGCTGTCCCAACCACAGCAGTTCTTGGCACAGGACCGTGATATTGTCGAAGAAGCATTCCCTGGGGATATTATAGGCTTGTTTGACCCAGGTATTTTCCGCATTGGCGATTCACTGAGTCAAGGTGGCGAGGTTGTATTTGATGAACTGCCAACCTTTTCACCTGAGATTTTTGCCAAGGTTACTGTAAAGAATGCTTTAAAGCACAAGCAGTATCTGAAAGGTATCGACCAGTTGACTGAAGAAGGTATGATTCAGGTGTTCCGTACGGTAAGCTTCGATGATACGCTTCTAGGCGTAGTCGGCCAACTGCAATTTGAAGTATTTGAATACCGCATGAAGGGTGAATATGGGGTAGATGTACAGCTTCAGCGTATGCCGTTCCAATTTGCTCGCTGGATTGTGGATGAGCAGATTGATCCGAGCAAGTTCCGTATCAACTCTACGCTGGTGAAAGATAAGAAAGGCAATTATGTCGCCTTGTTCGAAAATGAGTATGCCATGCGTACGGCTATAGAAAAAAATCCGACTGCTAAGTTTTTGGAAATGGCTCCATAAAATTTTATATGCAGAGCAGTCTGATCTCAGTCATTTGATATATACCACGAATAGTCCACTCGACATGAATGCGAGTGGACTATTCTCATTTTCGAATACGGGTAAAAATAATGAGCACAATTAAAGCATAACAAGAAGTTGAATAGCTAGAGCTAGGTTAAGGGCACGGGTTTGATTTTATCGATTTGTTCATGTGCCAAATGGACGAAGTCATGCTGCTGGTTTGGACTCATATGCTTCCATGCGATTTCAAGAATGACACCCAATCCAGGCAAAGCGGCTTCCGGTCCATCCACTGACCCAATAATCATATCCGTAAGATCAGCCTCTGATTTGCCGTGAACTTTGTGAACAATCGCTTGTCGTAAATCCATTGTAATGGGCATGTGTACCTCCCGTATGTTGTAATAGTGATCGAATGTATTATGGCTTGGGCTGTGGTCCAGTATACATGGAGAAGCATTTGGAATAAGGATGCCAAAATTTATGTTTGTAGCATGATATGCTATACTATGACGGACAGTATGGTGAGCGGGAGGTAAAGAAGGAATGGCGAAAAAACAGTATGCGGTCATTGGCATGGGGCGCTTTGGGTCCAGTGTTGCCAGCGCGCTGAGTGAGATGGGTTTTGATGTGTTGGCTATCGACTCGGACGAGCAGCGTACACAGGAAATGTCGAATATTGTGACGCATGCGGTGTCTGCCGATTCGACGGATGAGGAAGCACTGCGAGCACTGGGTATCCGCAATTTTGACGTAATTGTAGTCGCAATTGGTGAAGATATACAAGCCAGCATTCTAACAACATTGATTCTCAAGGACATGGGTGTGCCCGCTCTTGTGGTCAAAGCACAAAATGAACTACACGGGAAAGTGCTGCAAAAAATAGGTGCGGATAAAGTGGTTTATCCTGAACGGGATATGGGACTGAGGGTAGCCCATCATCTAACATCTCCCAATATTCTGGATTATATCGAGCTGTCCAAGGACTACAGTATTTTGGAGATGCGAGCCGCTGATTCCATGATCGGCAAAAATCTGAAGGAGCTAGACATACGTGCACGCTTCGGCTGCAATGTAATGGCGATTCGCAGAAACCAGGAGATGAACATTTCACCTTATGCTGAGGATCGTCTTGAAGCGGGTGATGTGCTGGTCATTGTGGGTCACAAGGACGATCTAACCAAGCTGGAGCTGGCTTTTGCAGCTTAGAGAGGTTTGATGTTCAAGTACAAGTGATGCATCATTTATTTTTAAAGAAACGGACCATAGAACGGAAGGTTAAACGAATGGAAATCATTTCACCGAATAATGCGCGTGTAAAAGAATGGTCGCAATTGCTGGAGAAAAAGCATCGTACACGGCAGCATAAATATATTGTTGAGGGTATTCATCTAGTGCAGGAAGCGTTGCGTTCGAACGCGGCAGTAGAAAGCGTCGCCTATGATTTGGACAAGGGGATTCCTGCCGAGCTGAATGGTCTGGATTCAGCCGACCAGCCGGTGGAATGGATTCCCGTGTCGGCGGCGGTCATTGCCAAATGCACCGATACCAAGACGCCGCAGTCTGTCTTTGCTATCGTGCGTAAGCAGGAGCAGAGCGCATTCGCAGCATTACTTGAGCAGCCAGATGCGCTGGTGATGGTGCTGGACGGGGTACAGGACCCCGGCAATGTAGGCACCATTATCCGCAGCGCGGACGCTGCTGGAGCCGCAGGCGTTATATTGGGTCATGGCTGCGCCGACCTGTACAACCCCAAAACGATCCGTTCCACGATGGGATCGTTATTTCATCTGCCAGTGATCGAAGGCAGTCTGGAAGAGCTTTTGCCGCAGGCCAAAAGCAAAGGTGCCCGCTTGCTCAGCACCTCGCTCGATGCAAGCTTGTCATGCTATGCCGTGGATTTGCGTGTATCCACCTGGCTCGTGATTGGCAACGAGGGCCAGGGTATTTCTGCTGCTACCGCAAGTATGGTGGATGAATCAGTATTCATTCCAATGCAGGGACAAGCGGAATCACTGAATGCAGCCATGGCCTCTACGGTGTTATTATTCGAGGCGATGAGACAGCGAAGCTAATACCTGAGTGTTTATTATTCACTGATTCGAGTTTTCATGTTTTTATAGTGAAAATGGCCAGGGTATTTTATATATGATGTTGTAAGATAAACCTCTTCATAAGAATAACTTCATAGCTTAGCTAACTTGACAGTCCCGATAAATAAAATTATTTTTGGGGCTGTTTTTTAATTTTTAGACAGAAGGAGGACTAATGAGGAACAACATAATCAAACTGAATTCTCACAGATCATTGGGGTATCACAAGGAACATTAATAGAAGCATAGGTTTTTTCAGCGTACAAGTTGATGAGCTTGAGTCCAGATTAATCTCAGACGTAAAAACACCTACAAGGTTATCTCCATATCTTACGACATGGCTTGATTCTCTTGAAGATGTTTTGATGTGTCTCACGTTTTGGGATCAGCTACGTCGTTAAGCAACAGGGGGCTTCACAATTGTAATCATAGTTGGAAACTTAAGCTGCATAGCAGCCAGTGTTGCGTTTTGTTGGCTTCGTCTCTTGCAAATTGGGGGTATTGGTAGCCATATTCAATTTGACCTAACAAATTATTGTCTCTGATTTTTGTAGAAATATAACCTGCTGCATGAAGGCCATTTTTACATCTCCAGACCTTGTTATAATCGTCCGACAGCAGGCCCAATTCTTTGAACTCACCGTTCAATCTGACGGAAAAAACAAGATGTCTTCCACGCTTTCATGCCACTACTCGCCTTCCCGCAATCCATAGACTCCCAACCGAAATCATAAAAAACCGAACCTTTTTTCCATCGAGCGACAATATAGGGTGTAAGCTGCTTACTCAGGAGGGCCCTCTGAATGCAAAGTGAATCTATGTACCACGTGCTCACAAAAATGATCGAAGGAGATCAGCAGGCGTTTCATACGTTGTATGATGCCACTTACAAGGATGTTTACCGGACCGTCTCTTTTCTGGTGGATCATCCGCAGGATCGCGAAGATATTATGAATGAGATCTACATGCAAATGTGGACCTCGCTTCCCAACTACGATCCGAGTCGTCCTTTCCACTTCTGGCTGCACGGCTTGGTCATCCGACAAGTGCAAAGATTCCGGGTGAAAAGCTGGAGGAGATTCCGAATTTTCGAACGCATCCGTGTCTTTTCTCGGGAAGAGCATCACTGGGATCAGCCCACGTTGAGGACGGATGGGACAGACCCCGAGATATCGAGGGCCATGCACAAGCTGACCGATAAACAGCGAACGGTGATCATCCTCCGCTTTTATCACGATTATACGCTGGAGGAGATTGCGACATTACTCGATATTCCGCTGGGTACAGTCAAGTCCAGATATCATGCCGGTCTGCAGTCGCTTCGAAAACAATTGGGAAATCTCCCGTTGGAAAGGATGGATAAAAACAATGCCTATTGAAAGACAAATCAGCGAGTACCTGCACCAAGAAGCAGAGACCATGGAATGTCCCCCGGCTGTTTCCAAACGAATCGAACAATCTTATTCTCAATACTTACAACAGCAAAGGAGCAAAAAAACGATGAAAAAACGATTGATTGGTAGCATCGTTGCTGCAGTAATTATGATTCCAACCGCGGCATTCGCGGCCCCTCCCCTGATTGAAATGATTACGAGAACACCGATGACAGCCAAACAAGTCAAGATGGATGCGGTTGGCCAAGCAGCACTTGAAAAGTTGTATCGCTCTTATCCGGAAACCAAGTCGTTTGAAATCATCGATGCCAGCCGGCTTGGAGGAGACCCCGCGAATGCAAGTCAGGGGAAAGCCATTCAAACAAGCATCGTGCTGCAGGAAAAGGGAGCTCACGGCAAAAAGATCCGACTTGATTTGAACGCCACAGGTGAAATCGAACAGGTGAACCAAGAAAATTGGGAGCCTCAGGAGAAACCGGTCATCTCCTTAACCGATCAAGAAATCAAATCGAAAGTAGATGACCTCATTAACAAACTGTACGGCAGCTCCAGTAAGTACGAATGTAACATGGAGCCGATGCAGAACCCGGACCAAAAAACATTTATATTGAACTACACCGAAAAGGGATCAACAACGCCGTTTTATCAGGCATTCGTTCAAGGGAATACGATCAGCGTTTCTCTGATCGGAGGCGGCCCTGCTCCATCCGTGGGAGGCTTTTTCATGACTAACGGCAAGCCTGACTATACTGCAGATGCCTTTTTAAACGATGAAGAGCTCTTTTCTTTACTTCACATGAGTCCAGCAGACTTGAAAGAAGAATTGGCAAAGGGGGCATCTGTCGTCGAGATCGCAGCATCTAAAAAGATTTCCAAACAACAAGTCATGGACGTTATCGCAAGTACGCAGGCTAAAAAACAAATCCAAGCCGATCCGCATGGTGGAGCTACTGTTGACGATCGTACGCTGGAACTATTGAAACGGATTCTTGAACCCAAAGTATTGAAAGTGATTGAACACAAAACGGAAACGCCTTGGTAGGGAGAGCAATACAGAGTGTATGGTGTTTGATATAGTTAAGTAAAACGCGATAAACGAAACAAAGAAAGCTTCAGACTGATTCATCCGGTCTGAAGCTTTCTTTTCATTTGTCAGCTCACTATGATTTGTCCCACGTTATGGGGTCAGTCCCAACAGTACACATATCTGAACTTCGATTGAAAGAGGCGAAACATGTATTCAAGTCAACAGAGTGGTCCATGTCTGATATTAGTGAAGAATTGCGATTAGAGAATTCATCGTCGTTTACAGGGTGGTTTGTGAACTGGGAGGGAATATCTCCGCAAAAATATAGAATTCTTAATAAGAGATAATAAGGACACTAAACTTGGTAAAGAAATTTTTTAAAAAGAGTTTATACTATAAGTCTAGCTATTCTTTGACTACAACTATAGCTTCCTTAAGCATGGCATTGTATCAAATGAATACCTTAAGCTTAACTTTTTGGTTTAAGATTGATTTTGTGAAAGTTAAGAAATGAGTGACATTAATAGGAAGGAAGTTGTATCTTTATAACAAAAATTGAGGGCTTTTAACATTCCTTAGCTCCAATTACAAGAAGATATTCTCCGGAACAACTTTGTGGATGTCAGGTAGTATGGGGGGGAATCTTGCTCCATTACATATCGCAGAGTTTAAATCTGAACTAATTGAAGGAAGAACTTTTGTTGACACTAAACAAACAACTCGCGAACTGGACTGCATAAATATGTGAAGTTTCACAATTTCCATTGAAAGTACGATCCGTGATTTTGAGAGCATTCTTTCTGAGTTGAAGCTAGGTATATCACTAGCGGAACAACAAGGGGATACGACAAACAGAGGTGCAGTTTCTTTATCTAAATAAGTTTGAAGTGTAGATCACTTCAAGAGAGAGGTGCATCAAGTCAAAATTAAGAGGCATAAGCGCGGGACATTCCTATGGGGATTAGTAGAAATACGGAAAATGAGTCGGGTCATAGAACCCGACTCATTTTTTTATAAAGACACACGCTTCTGATGATCTGAATTCTTTATACCTTACAACAAAGTAATGTTTTTGTAAGCTTTGGCTGTTGTTCCTTAGATAGAAGCTAATTAGTATGGAAAATAGCGAGCCGAGGAGAGAAGTGAGCAAAGTATGAAATATTCAAAGCATAAAATTAAAGAGGTATTTAAGTCGAAATTATGTTGTAATGAAACCTTAAAAAACTATAAAGGGATCATGATTACTGTAATAGCCATCGTCATTATAATTATCATGTTAACCGCTCTGGTGCTTGGCACCATGCATATCATTCGGGATTCAATTTACACCATGAAGCCCTCCTAAACTATAAACTTAAGTAAAGTAAGATTATTGTTATTGCTTAGACGATTAAATCAAGGCATTATATAGAGAAATTATGTTATTTAAAATTCAAGCACTAAGAGGGTAGAAAACACGATGCATAAAATATTAATCGTAGAGGATGATCCTCAAATTAGCTCCTTACTTCAATCCTATCTTGAAAAGTATGGTTATGAAGGAGTTATCGTTTCAAATTTTGATCAGGTATTGAGTACTTTTCAGGAAGTAAAGCCTGATTTGGTCATATTGGATGTGAATTTACCTCGTTTTGATGGATTTTATTGGTGCAGACAAATTCGCACCCAATCTACTTGCCCTATCCTTTTTGTGTCCGCGCGGGATGATAAGATGGATCAGGTCATTGCTTTGCAGAACGGGGCGGATGATTACATTACTAAACCGTTTCATCCCGAAGTACTGTTAGCCAAAATAGAAAGTAATCTGCGACGTGCCTATGGTTTATATGCAGGTGTCCAAAAATCACGCTCCATAACAGTGTCAGGCTTGAATTTATACCCTGATACTATGGAGCTTATGTTTCATGACAAGCAGGTAGAGATGAGTCATAAAGAAACGGCCCTGCTGGAGCTACTGATGACATATCCCAAGCAGGTTGTAGGGAGAGTTCATCTCTTAGAGGCTTTATGGGATGATTACCAATATGTAGGAGAAAACACGCTGAATGTTTATGTTACGCGTGTCCGCAAAAAGCTGAGCGAACTGGGGTTGGAGGATATTATAGAAACGGTTAGGGGAGCTGGATACCGGCTGCACTTGACTGAGGAGGAAGAACAGTGAAGCTTTTTTGGCGTGACCATTTCTCAATGATCATATTCAATATCATTCAGCTTTTTCTTGTGTTAAGCATTTATTGGATGGATGGTTATCATGAACTGTCAACGGCTCTTTATTCCGTATTTTTTGGAATCTCCCTATTGCTAATCTATTTGTTGTTCCGGTACGTCATATATTCTGGTTTATATCGATTATTATCCACTGCAAACATTAGAGATCTAGATGAAATCATTCAGATGAAGGTACTTAATCCGCTTGCCTCTTCATTACAACATTTGCTTTTACAATATTATCAATTGTATCAGTCCCGAATCCATCAGTTAGAGCATCAGCAACGCGATCATATTACGTTTATTAACCAGTGGGTTCACCAGATGAAAACTCCTCTTTCTGTTATCCATTTAATCCTCAAAGGAAAAATAGATCATGAATCTGATCAGATTCACGATGAGATTGATCGAATGGGCAAAGGGCTGGACATGATTTTGTATATGTCGCGACTGGAGTCCTTTGAACCTGACTTTCATGTGGAGCCTGTTGTATTACGAAACCTGGTTAGTGAAGTGATTTATGATAACAAAAGATTATTGATTCGCAACGAAATTTATCCTTCCAATGGAGTGGACGAGCAGTTGAGTGTAATTACCGATGCCAAATGGCTAAGATTTATTATTAATCAATTGGTGATTAATGCGGTAAAGTACTCTTCAGGTCATGCCCACAGTCTGAAATTAATATCTGATGTAAGAGATAATGGAATTATGCTAAAAGTACAAGATGAAGGGATTGGTATCCCTAAAAAAGATATAGAGCGGGTATTTGAAGCTTATTACACAGGTGAAAACGGACGGAAGTATAGTGAATCCACCGGGATGGGGCTTTATTTGGTGTCAGAAATCTGCAAAAGGCTGAATCATGATATTCAACTGAAGTCGACGGTTGGTGAAGGAACGACGGTTGAGATCTTATTTCCAATTCACAAATGAGAACCTTACAACACATTTAAGGTTTCTGTAATGTTAATCGATCGCTTCATTCGTCTAGATGGATTATGATCATGACATAGGAAAAAGAAAGGAATGAATGATGGAGATTGTACGAATGGATCAAGTCACCAAAATATACTATGGTAAGGTTCCACATCGAGCTCTCAACAATATCCAGTTAACGATTCGACAAGGTGAGTTTGTCGGTATTATGGGTCCGTCTGGTAGTGGGAAGACAACATTATTAAATATGATTTCGACTATTGATATGCCGACTTCTGGCGAGGTTAGCATTAAGGGGGAAAATCCCCATCTGCTCAAGAAGGATAAGCTGGCTTTATTTCGCCGCAAAGAACTGGGGCTTGTATTTCAAGATTATAATTTGCTGGAAACCCTCACTTTGGGAGAGAACATACTGTTTCCTCTGATGCTGCATAAAAAAGGTCTAAAGGAAATGGAGCACAAACTGGAAGAGGTAGCGAAAAAACTGGAAATTACAGATGTTTTGGACAAACGACCATATGAGGTGTCAGGGGGACAAAAGCAACGGGCAGCCATAGGCAGAGCTATGATTCACTCTCCTTCGCTCCTGCTTGCAGATGAACCAACTGGAAATCTCGATTCTAAGTCTTCGCGTATTGTAATGGAAATGCTGAGCGTTGTTCACCGTGTAGACTATTCTACAATTGTGCTGGTAACACACGGCGCCTTGGAAGCTAGCTATTGCGACCGGGTAATTTTTATTAAAGATGGTGAGTTATATAATGAAATCCGTCGTAGTCATAGTCAGCAAATATTTTTTCAGGAAATCATAGATATGCTCTCCTTTTTGGGGGGAAGTAGACATGCACATGAGCTTTCGTCTGTTAGCATGGAATAATCTCAAACGCAATGCGCGTGCTTACGTTCCTTATTATTTAAGCAGCTCCTTGATGATTACGATTTTTTTCGTATATGCGGTATTTATTTTTCACCCGGATGTCTCGAATGTAATCACAGCAGCTAATGTAAAAAAGGGATTACAGGTTGCGGATCTGTTGATTTTTGTATTTTCCTTTTTTTTCGTATTATACACAAATAATATCTTTGTTGCTGCACGTAAGAAAGAATTTGGTATACTCACCATTTTAGGAGCAAGTCATAGGCAAATTTGTTTTTTGGTAGCTTTTGAAAATCTAATTATAGGCTTTTTATCATTGGTGACCGGGATGATCGGAGGATTTGTTTCAGCGAAGTTTTTCCTGCTTATGGGTTCCAATGTCATAGGAATGTATTTAAGATTTTATTTTCCCTGGAAGGCACTGGCTTTTACAGGAATCGGCTTTATGTTTTTGTTTATATTGATCTCACTTGTGTCTGTTTTCTTTATCCGACGTTTTAAACTACAGCAGCTTTTTAGCAAGGCTCCTCAGCTCAACAAAGAACCTAAAGCTTTTTGGAGTCTGTCCATTCTTGCCATAGTATTCATAGGAGCAGCTGTATGTTTAATGAAGCTTGATTTTTCACCATACATTTATCTGGCACCGTATCGTTTAGGGACCCTTTCTTTTTATATATTGCACTATTCGGTCGGAGACACCTTTAAATATACAATTATAATGGGATCTCTGGGTATTTACTTATTTTATAATCAATCATGTGTACTATTCATCCAATTGCTTAGAGCTAACAGGAAATGGTCTTGGAGCGGATCGCGTTTGTTATGGTTATCTGAGATCACATATAAAATGCGAAATAATGCCGGGCTTTTTTCATTGATTACCCTCATTTCTATCATTTCCTGTGTAGGAGCAGCGTCAACCTTTGACTCCATGCAGCAGCAAAAAAGATTTCTTAGGGAGCAGTCTTATTCATTCGCATTTACATCTGATGTTGTAAGTTCTAACGAGCTTGAAAAAGAGATTGACCAAAATCTGTATACGGCTGGGGTAGATTATGGGAAAGGTGAAGTGTTAGTCTTCCCCTTTCGGGAACAGGTCGCGCTAGTGATGAAACAATCCAACTATGAAGCACTTGCTTCCAAGTTTAAGAAGCTGAAACAGGTACCTACGCTTCGGGAGAATCAAGGTTTTTTCCTTTTCGATCCAAACGGGATGTCTTTCGAAGAAAAGAAAACCTTTTTTGAAAAAAAGCTAACTTACAAGCAAGGGAAATCTCATATGATGAATCTTCAGATTATGGATACTAAGATAATAGATCATAACCTGAAGTTTGATGGAAATATCGTCTCTGAACTAGGAAGCTTACTTGTTGTCTCTGATCGAACTTACGACTATTTAATTGAACATCGGTATTTCAATGATCCGTTGGCATATAAATCTATTTATTATTTTGTGCCCAAATGGAAGAATGGCCAGCTTTCCTTAGAAACTTCTGAAACTCAACAAGAGGTATGGTTGTATTCTGTGTTGGCCAACAAGGTGAATAAAGGAGTGCTTAACTCTAGGGCCGTAGACTATTTGACATCGGAAATGGATCTGGTTATTAGTGAATTTATTGGTGGATTTATCGCCATTATTATGTTGGCGAGCACGGTAAGCCTGCTGTATTTCAGATTGTATGTAGATCTTCAGCGGGATGAGGAAATATACCGAGCTTTATCGAAAATTGGACTAAACTCAAGGGAAATGAGACAAGCTGCCTCCAGACAAATTGCATTTCTGTTTCTTCTGCCATTAGTCGTATCATCTATAGGAATAGTGCTTTGTTTAGTGATGTCAGAACCGTCTGGAATATATGGATTACCCGTTCATCTTACGCTGATTCAGATTATGCTGTGCTTCTGGTCCATCCAGTTTCTTTCCTTTCTTATTGTACGTTCCCTGTATCTTCGTCAATTGGATTTAAAGATGCTGTAAAGAGCGATAAGCCACATGAAAAAAGTTGCAGAAGGGTAGGGTTAGACTCCTCCTTTCTGGAATTTTCATCAAATACAAAATAAGGTCTCAATGGGCTGAGAGCCTTGACGAGTAGGTGCAGGGCGAATTTGTTCATCAGAAGATATTTAATTCATATAACAACGCATTAGTGAATTCTATTCAAGTCGATACCATATTTTAAAAGTGGGGATATCATGAAAAAAAGTTTGTTCATTTTATTGCTGCTCGCCTTGTCGGCCAGTTCTTTATCAGAGTCCTTTGTTCAAGCAGAGGAGGCGCAGCAGCAGGTTACCAAAGCGAGCGTGAAACTAACACTGAGCCAAGCCCAGCAATGGGCGCGGTCTAATAGCTTTAGCTTGAAGGAGGCCCAGCAAGCGATAGATCGTAACCGGATTAACCTAAAAAATGCTGGTAAGAATCTGGATTTTATTCCGGCAGGTACAGGCAACGGTGAAGAGGATGCGGCTAGTAGTTCAGCCTGGAAGGGGTATGCTTCATCGACGGTTTCTTATCTGGAATCCAAGAAGCAAATTGAACTTGCCCAAGATCAGACAGACTACGCTGCAATGAAAAACTATTACGATGTACTTTTGGCTGATAACAAAGTGAAGAGTAGTGAGGATGCACTTTCGCTCGCGTTATTAGAGGAAAAGGCTGCTGAAGCGAAGGCCAACCGTGGAAAAATTTCTCCAGGTGATCAAAGTACGATTATTCAGACTCGTATAGAGGCTCAAAAGAATGTAGACATTGCAAAGACTGCATTGCGAAAAGCGATAGATTCATTAAATACGCAAATGGGTCAACCTCAAGGTACGGTATATGAACTGGTTGATCGCCCTGTTTACCCCAAAATAGACAACACGAATTTGGATACGTTGGTGACGCGTGCAATCTCGGCGAGTCCTTCGGTGTGGAGACAGGAGGAAGCTGTCAAGCTGGCCAAGATGGAAGTTAAATATTACACATGGAACTCAGGAACTGATGATTATGAAATTAAGCAGATTGATGTAGATTCAGCAGAAGGCGGACTGGAAAATACCAAGGATCAACTGGCAGAAACCTTGAAGAGCATGTACTTTAACTTACAGCAAAATGTTGAACAATACGAGCAAATGCAAAGTAATCTACAGAACGTCAATAAAGTGTTGGACATTTCTCGTAAAAAAAAGGAACGTGGTTTTGCTACAGGTACGGAAGTCGCCACGAATCAATTAAAAGTGAAGCAAATCGAACGGAATATGGATGAACTGATTGTTCAAATGACGTTGCTGCAACATGCTTTGAACAAGCCGTGGAGCGTATAGGATTTAGAAAAAATACTTTTGAAGGGGATATAACATTGTCAGAAATAGAAAAGAAAGATGCATTGCAGGTAGTAAGAAAGAAAAGAAGGCTGAAAAGAATTATAGGCATTTTTGTCCTGATCATTATAGCGGGGATTAGCGGTACTGTTTATATGAACAGGAGTAAGGAAAAGCCTGTGGAGGGTCCTGCAAACCAGATCGTACAGGTACAGAAGACAAACATGACCGAGTCGCTTAAAGTCACTGGAACCGTTCAGGCTTCCAAGGAAGTAAACATTAATTTTACAAATGTCGAGGGTGCCAAGCTCGTCGCTGTCAATGTCAAAGCAGGAGATAGCGTCAAAGCAGGTCAGGTTCTAGCACGATTAGATGATTCGGATGCCAGGCTGCAAATTAAGGATGCCGAATCGAATGTGGCGATTGCAAGAGCCAAACTGGAGGAAGCCAAGCGCGGACCCAAAACGAATGATATAGAGTTGCAGAAAGCTAATGTCTTAAAGGCACAGATGGCGATTAAAACAGCCAAGAACACGATGGAATTAGAGGAAGCCGCTGCTCAAAAGGAGTCGGCCAAGGTGACTTTGGATAAGGCTCAGAAGGATTATGATGACCAGGCTTATCTGGTTCAGAATGATGCGGCAGCAGAAAGTGACCTGGCAACAGCCAAGCAAAATCTGGATAAGGCAAAATTGGATATGAGCAATGTGGAGCTGCAGTACAAGAAGGCACAGACCAAGCAAACTGAGGCGATCGAAGAGGCGGAAATGGGCTATAAAACAGCTTTAATACAATTAAAGGCTGCACAGTCCCCGCCCGAAGCTTCCAACATCCAATCCGCACAGGCTTCTTTATTGCAGGCTGAAACGGCATTAGAGCAGAAGAAAAGTGTCCTGAGTAAATTACAGGTTACGGCGCCGTGGGACGGGATCATTTTGAAGGTCAACGGCGATGTGGGTACCAGTCCTACTGCACCTTTTATTGTCATGAATAATTCAAACACAGGGGCTATGAAGGTTCTTGCCAAGGTTAACGAAAGTGATATTGCTAAATTGAAGACTGGACTTCAGGCGACAATGCACTCGAATTCATTTCCGGACAAACAATTTAAAGGCGAAGTCCTCTTTGTTTCTCCAGAGCCGGTTACCGAATCCAATGTGACTACATACAAAATCGAATTGTCTTTGGATAGCCAAAAGATAAGGCTGCAACCAGGGATGAATATGGATGTATCCCTTCTGTTAGCTGAACACAAAAATGCGTTATCTGTGCCGCTGTTTGCACTGAGATCTGAAGGCGGTGTGGATGGAGTATATGTGGCGAAGAACGCGGCGAATCCGGCCGATTATGAGTTTAGACCAGTGAAACTGGGTGTCTATACAGCAGATCAGGCGGAAATCAAGTCTGGTGTCAAGGACGGTGAGACCATTGTGATCCCACCTCAGGGTGGTAGTGCTGGTTCGAATGGCAGTCCAGAGGGTCAAGACCCTGATGGGGGCAGGCACAATGAGTGAAACTCAATCCCATAAAGCTGTAATCGAAATTAAAGAACTGAAAAAAATGTATGAGGTAGGCGGACAGAAGATTCAGGCTCTGCGCAGTGTTAATTTATCTATTAGCGAAGGGGAGTTTGTTGCTATCATGGGGCCCTCTGGTTCGGGCAAGTCTACCATGATGAATGTCATTGGCTGCCTGGATCATCCCGATACCGGAGAGTACTACCTGGATGAGTACTCCATATTGGATGCTAGAGAGAACGAGCTTTCGGAGATTAGAAACCAGAAGCTGGGTTTTGTATTTCAGAAATTCTATCTACTTCCCCGAACTACAGCATTAGCAAATGTAGAGCTGCCTATGATGTATGCAGGTGTACCTGCCAAGGAGCGTCGGGAAAGAGCCGTAGAGGCACTACGCAGCGTTGGCCTTGCAGAACGGATGTACAACAAGCCTAACGAGCTATCTGGTGGTCAGCAGCAACGTGTTTCCATTGCTCGGGCATTGGTGAATAATCCTGTTATTCTGCTGGCGGATGAGCCTACGGGAGCACTGGATACGAAGACGAGTATTGAAATTATGGAATTATTTCAAGGCTTGAATGAGCTGGGAAAAACCATCGTCTTGGTCACGCATGAGCTGGAGATTGCTGAATATGCCAAACGGTTGATCAGCTTTCGGGATGGTAATATTGAACGAGATGAGCCTATTGCAAATAGACGAATTTCATCAAGGAAGGTAAGCCTATGAATGTAATGGAAACCATCCGTGTATCCATGAATAGCTTAATCACTAACAAGCTACGCTCATTTTTAACGATACTCGGTATTATTATCGGGGTGGCAGCAGTTATTGCCATTATGGCGATCGGAAACGGATCTACAGCCCGCATAAAGGCGGAAATTAATAAATTAGGAAATAACGTATTGATGGTTGCGCCGGCTATGACAATGGTCGATGGTGAAATAGATTATGACCACACACCATCTTTTACTTGGGCTGATGTCGAGGCGTTGGACAAAAAGAAGTCTATAGATGCATTAATGCCGAATATAACGAGCAATTCAAAAGCTACGTGGGGGCGATATAACTATAACGCCACTATTGTAGGAACTTCCGCTTCATTCTATAAGGTCAAAAAGTTTTCCTTTGCCGAGGGTAGAACATTTACCAACGATGAGATGGACAAACGCATGAATGTCGCCATACTTGAAAGCCAAGCGGTTCAACGTCTTTTTGGTGGAGATAGCCAAAATGTATTGGGACGGACGTTTCAAATTAAGCAGATCCCTTTCAAGGTAGTCGGAGTATTGGATACTCAGCCAGTTACGAACTTAAGCTACAGTAGTAATGAACAAATTTACATCCCTGCTACAACCATGATGAACCGTCTGGGTGAGAAGAATATTACCGGATTGGATGTGTCTGCCAAGTCACCAGCCTTGATGGATCAGGCTCGCTTAGACATCTTGGAAAGCTTGCGTGTGACACACCAGCTAAAACCTTCGGAACCAGATCAATTTCAAATTATGAGCCTGTCAGAGGCAGCAGGTGCAGCTTCTGGTGTAGATAATATTATGACCAGTTTGCTGGGAGGTGTAGCGGCGATCTCGCTCGTGGTTGGGGGAATTGGAATTATGAATATTATGATGGTATCGGTTATAGAGCGCACGAAAGAAATCGGCATTCGAAAAGCCATTGGTGCCAAGCCGAGAGATATTATGATTCAATTCCTGTCTGAAGCGATCATTTTTGGTCTGTTAGGAGGCACAATCGGAGTTGTTACAGGTATAGGAGCATCCAAAATACTTGAGGCGGCTGCGCATATGACCATTGAATTTACAATCTCGCCTATCATATATTCGTTTCTTAGCTCTGCGGGCACAGGCATCCTATTCGGAGTATATCCGGCTTATAAAGCAGCAAGTTTGAGGCCAATAGATGCATTGAGATACGAATAATTGAATTGGCACATGGTCGCAACATAAAACGTGAACTGCTTCTAGATTTTGGAGGAACATATACTATGGAAAAAAGCTATGTGCAAAATAGAACCAGAGCTCATCGGATGAAGAGGAAGAGAAGAAGACTACTGTTTATTATTATCATTTGTATTGTTCTAATTATTTTAAAACTCTTTGACATTTTCAGTAGTAAACCACAACCAGTCAAAACGATTGAATTTGCAGAAAAAATAGAATCCGTATCAACCGACAAATTAAATAACGAATCCAAAGGGAGCGAATTCCCTGTAAAAAAATGTTTCGGGTGTTGAGGATGCTGCATTTGTTGAAAAGTACTTAAATCAGCAAATCCAAGGTCAAAAGCCCGATGGGATAGACGGTAAAAAGGTTGTCTATTTATCTTTTGATGATGGGCCATCAGTAACCGTGACGCCTAAGATTTTAGATGTTCTTAAAGAACAAAATGTAAAAGCGACGTTTTTTGTGGTCGGAAAAGCAGTCGAAGAAAATGAAGGTACTAAACATTTAACCAAAAGAATAGTTAAAGAAGGGCATGCTATCGGAAATCATACCTACTCACATGATTATGGTTATTTATATCCTAATCAGACTGTGAATTCGAGCATTTTTATGAGCGATATTGAAAAAACAAATCAAATTTTAAAGCAAATTTTGGGACAGGATTTTTCCACAAGAGTGATTCGATTTCCAGGTGGCCATGTGACGTGGCAGAGAAAGGATCCCAAAGGCATGGAAGAGTTAGATAAATTTTTACATGATAAGGATTATCATCAGATTGACTGGAATGTGTTGCCTAAAGATGCGGAAGGTACATCTAAGAATGCCGAGGAATTAATACACGAATTTATGAAGAGCATTGGGACTAGAGAAAAAGCAGTGGTACTCATGCATGACACTTACGGGAAGGAAGAAACAGCTAAAGCCTTGCCTGAAATCATAACATATTTAAAAAAGCAGGGATATGAATTTAAGACTATAAAGTAGCCAGTGTATTTTAAGTCAAGGGGAAAACCGTAACCCATCGAAACAGAAAGGATAAGCAATAATATGGACATTAACGATCTGGAAGATCTATATTTATCTCATAAATCAGAACTCCTTGGCTATCTTTTGAGAATAGTGCATAACAAACAGGATGCCGAAGATTTGTTGCATGAATGCTTTATTCGGTTTATAAGAGCTTCCCCTAATTTGCCCGAAGATCGTATCCGATTTTATCTTTTGAGAATTGCTAAAAATTTAGCCATAGATATAATAAGAAAGCGAAAAAAGATGGAGGAATATTTCTTACGTAAGGAGCACGTCTACTATCACTGGGATACCCCCGATTTTGAAATTCAGGATGAGGTCGATCGAATTCTTTTGATGGCAAGTAATCCCGAGCAAAGGACGGTACTTAAATTGCGTGTAGTCCAAGGATACTCCATAAAAGAAACGGCTAGAATTTTAAATAAGAGTGAAAATTCAGTGAAATCTTCGCTTCACAGAGCTTCCAAACGTATTAAATTGAGATATATTTCCTGACCACAATGGAGTGCTTGCTTTTTATAACAAGAAGTAAGACAAACAGTCCCGATGAGAAATCTCGATTGCGGGGCTGTTTGTACGTTGTACATAGTAGTTGAAATGATGAAAAAGGCGGTAAGTAATCACGGTTATTTTCTTATGCCAATCAGCAAGACATCAGCTTCAAAATCATGCATCCCAATGATCGTGATTTGCTCTTGCACAGAGATTGAAGCTGTGCCAAAACGACGATTCTCCAGGTCAATGACCGTGAAGTCGTATTCACTCAAATCCACGTTTAGCTTCAGCACCGTGTTGATTGGAACGTAGATGGCGACCTTGGTGTAATCGGTGCATACAGCCGCACGAATTTCTTCCGTATTTTTAAGCACTATGTTCCAAGGCTGCATATCTGTAATTCCATATATCCCGAAGAGCCATTTGGCCAATCCATAATCCCATGCCCCTTCAAACTTAAGTGCAGACTGCCAATCATATGGACTGTCGAATCCCTCCCCAGTTATCCCGAACCTTTTGCCTTTTCGATGCCAGCTCAAAATACCGTGGGCTCCATAGGTTATGCCCGCAGACGCCCCGGACAGAAGACTTTGCCAGGCTGCCTTACGAACATCGGCGCGGCTGAAGCGGCCATAGACTTTTCGACTGTAGCCCATTTGTTCATAACAGGGCTCCGAGTTGAGCACTGGTCGTGTGACAGGCTTATTGCAGAAATCCAGTGCGAGTGTATACGCCGTTGGTTGAAATTGTGAATTATGTCCTGACTGGTACATGTAAAAATCCAAATGGGGATCATCAATAAATTCCTCTGGCAGTGCCGCTAATCTTCCTTGAATATGCAGGGTAGTCAGACACTGCGGGCTGTGCTGTTTTATGGTATGGAGAGCAAGTCGGTAATATTGGTTGGCACGCTCGGAAGGGAAATCAGTGTCGCCACTTATAATATAAATAGGGTAGAATTTGGAGAACCGATCGGCAATGTAACGTACATAAGGTTCCACTGCCCCAAGTGGCATTTTTTTCTCCTCACGAAGCTTGGCAGCCCAGGTATCCGGGATATAATTACACCATAGTAGAACCAGTGCAGGAACAAAGCCTCTGTTCACAGCCATTTCGATCATCGTCTCGGCTCTGGTAAAGTATTCTTCGTTCGGCATATAGAAATTGAAGCTGCCATTCTCGGCATATGCGAAAGGCTCATAGTTCAAATCGCTGCCACTTGCATCCCACTGGCGCAGCAAATTGATTTGCAGGACATTGAAGCCCTGACTTTTACGGTAATCCAGATAATAGGCCCATTCCTCCAGCGTAATGTTGGTAAATGCGCTCCAAACCGTATCCGCCAAATAAAAAAAGGGGTTACCCTCATTCATGAAATATCGTTTGTTCTCAGCGATACTCAGTTGAATCAAAAGCTTCCTCTCCTAACGATTGTAATGGCAGAAGCGGCGAGCGTTTATCCGTCTCGCCGCTTCTACTTTTTTCTATTATAAAATAACGGGACTTGCTGTAGTTTCATTTGCTTGCTTGTCCAGTTGCTCCTGCGCTTCGTGTTCCTTTTTTAGAGCCTGCTTATCCAGCGCTCTAAAGAACGGGTAGTAGATCAGCATACTGATCGGAATGAGTACCAATTGTGCGGCGGCTAGTTTCCAACTGCCCTCAATGAAGCCCAGAGCAAAGATAGGGGTGCCGAAAGGCGGGTAAATTCCGATGGGTGCAGGCAACAAGCCGATGTTGGTGGCAATATAGCCGAGTACCGCACAAATGATGGGAGCAACGATAAACGGAATGGCTAGCAACGGGTTCAATACCATTGGAATTCCGAAGATCAGCGGCTCGTGAATGGAGAAAAAGGTACCCGGAAGACCAAGCTTGCCGATCGTGCGAAGCTGCTTGCTCTTGGCCAGGAAAACCAATAGCAGAGCAAATCCAAGCATCGGTGCATAGTTGCAGTAGATGGACCAGAAGGCCAGACCGATCGTGTTCGGAAGTGGAGCGCCTGCCTGGAAAGCGTCAAGGTTGGCTAGATCCAGACTCATCCAGATGGGTTTAACGATAGCGAGTATAACAATTGCACCGTGAATTCCGAACATCCACAAAGCCTGCATAATGATTAGCGCGATAATTAAAGCGCCGAGTGATCCGCCCAACCCTTCCAGTGGTATTTGGAGATAAGTGTAGATAAAATCGTGAACTGTACCAAATGGAGTCTGCATAAACAAACCAGCAACGATAACAAACACAAGGGCTACCAAGACAGCTGGGATCAAGCCTGAGAAGGTTTTGACAACGGTAGGCGGGACCCCGTCAGGCATTTTAATCGTCCAATTGCGGTCGACAATCCAAATATACAACCGTGCGGCAATCAAACCGACGATCATGGCAACGAACAATCCCTGCGCGCCGAGCCATTGAAGTGGCAAGGCACGAACTTTATCAAAGGTTTGGATCGGTGTAACGATAAGAAAAGAGAGAAGAGCGGTTGCCGCTGGCACAAGGGGGTCCTTGTCAAAAGCTTGCGCCAGTCTGTAGGCGATAAAAAATACCGCATACAGTGCAATGATGCCAGTGGTCATTGTCGATGCCAACCCGATTATAGCCTTTACGGGTGCAATAAGATTCTGGTAAGGCTCCCAAGCAAGTGCAGAGAAGAGGGTTGCAAATGCTCCGATAATCAGAAAAGGAAGGGTGGACATCAGCCCGTTGGAAATTGCGCTCATGTAACGGTTTTGCTGAATTGTACCCGCTACTTTTTGAAGCTTGTAAGAGAATTTTTGTTGGTTAGCCATATTTATTCAACTCCTACTATAGACTTTCATTCGTCTATATAATGACTTAGAGAACGCTTTCATTTGGCGAAACACCATGCAGAATATCATATATCGTTGCCCGATTTGACCAACCTTCTTGTTCGGTCTGGTGATGAGCATCTGACTCTGAGCTTTACAGCTTAAGCGCGTCTCCTAGCACTTTTTCGCCGTTCATCATTCCATAGTCTACTATATTGATAACACTTACCTTAATGCCTTTAGGTTCATATTTTGCCTTGAAATCATCCTGCAGGTAGCCGACCTGTGGTCCAATTAGCAGTACATCTGTCTTGTCAGCATATTCTTTAAACGAACTTTCGGAAGTCGCCCTAATTTCAACCTCAAGATTTTGCGCTTGTGCGGCCTTTTGCATTTTCTGTACCAACATACTTGTAGACATTCCTGCAGCACATACGAGTGTAATTTGTTTCATCCGTTGTTCCCTCCGTTGGAAGTGTGATTTGTGATATCTTCATAGCGATTCAATCTGTTGTAAAGCTCAATCATATGTCCCGCCAGATCTTTAGTTGTGATGGCTGACATAAGGTGATCTTGAGCATGTACCATAAGCAGTGTGACTTCGTGGGCGGTTCCGCCAGCTTCCTGTTGAATCAGTCTCGTTTGTGATTTATGAGCTTTAACCAACTCGGCTTTGCTTTCTTCAAGCCGCTCTGCCGCCAACTGTGTGTTACCTTTTTGAGCAAGAGCGATCGCGTCCATCGCTTTACTCTTGGCAACACCTGAGTTGGTGATAATTCCCATAATGATTTCTTGATACTCCTCCATCTCGTTCACCTCATGCTTTTTTCTCTTTAACTTACAGATTCAGTGTATAGGTTTGCTGCCGAGATCTAAACCCAAGTCTTTTCCGCCAGTAACGGAAATTCATTCATTGCTACTACGCTTTCATTTTAAAAAGCTCCAAGCAGCACCCGCTCTGTGAATATCAGCTAGATGCACTGCGAAAGCTTGGTTCAATACAGCTTATATTTAACGATAATCCTGGAGAATTCCTCGTACGTTTCGCATTTTAACATCTGCTGGACGATATCCGAATTGTCGACCAGTTCCATGAGATGGTTATACATTTTAGACGGTGGCTCTTTACCGTTTTTTTCAATGCTGAGTAGACAGATGAACTGCACTGGTTTGTCGCCCCACTCGATAGGTTGTTGAAGGGTACAGACCGCCCATACGGTTTGATTGCTTTGCGGAATGATAGGGTGAGGAACGGCTACCAAATTTCCGTAAGCCGTGGGTGCAGCCTGTTCTCGTTCCAGAACGAGTCCAATAAAGCCTTCGGCAGAGCGGATCAGCCCTTCAGCATATATTTTTTGGCCCAGAAATGAGATGACCTCTTCCTTGGTGGTAAAATTTTGTCTCAGAAATACGAGTTCCTTCCGAATGTAGTGAAAATCAAACTCGGCTTCACCAGCCAGCAAACTTTCAATTTTCTCCATATCGCTGCCCCCAAGAAGAGTCTGCACGACCACGACTGGAACCGATAATGGCAGCTGAATGGGAATGGTGCTCACCACGAAATCAATGTCATGGAGGGGAACCTGCTGAAGCTTGTAATATTCCGTTGTACCCGCCACCTCAAGCGAGCTGCCAAAAGTGCTTTGCAGTTTGTACTTGAGTAGCCGGGCGCTTCCAACTCCTGAAGTGCAGACGACCAGACAGCGTTTTGGCCGGGTGTTCATACGCTGTCGTTCGATGGCTGCCCCGATATGAATGGCGAGATAGCCCATCTCCGCTTCCGGGATCGCAATATTCAGCTTGCTCTCGATCAGCTTGGTGCCAATGACTCCCGCTTGAAAAGCCAGAGGGTAGTTGCTCTTGACATGCCCCAGCATGGGGTTTCGGATGTTCATCCCGTACTTTACCCGGTTCAGCGCCGGCTTCAGATGAAGGCAGATGCCTATGAGCAGTTCCATATCACGGCTGATGTTCAGATTCAAATCCCTGTCGATCTCGGCGAGCATTTCCTTGCCCAATTCATAGATGTTCCAGTCCAGCAGCTTCTCGGGTCCCATGTCCTCTATTTGTTGTCCTTCAATTCCGACAAACCACTTGTTTCCGGCAAGATGCATGGCAATGTAGGCGATTTCATCTTCGGGAAAAGACAACTGCAATTCCTTTTCGATCAGCCCGACAATATGCTCGGCAGCCCGAAATTCGTCGGTGCCCCGCAGATCTCCTATTTCCGTCGAGAGCATAGCTACCTGGTTTCCGTCACGAATACGCTTGCAGGCGATTGCAATATGAATAGATAAATTGCTGAACGCGATATCGGAGAGCGTTACTTCATATTTCTGAGTTTGTTCCAGAACGATCCCGCAAATCAGCGTCATTTCGTGTGGGGTGACGATGCGCAGCGCTGCATGAAGTGTTCCGCCGTGTTCTTCGGAACGACTTACAATAAACTCGGACAAGCAAAACCGAAGCTGAACTTCATCACCCTTCAGTTTGACTCCGTAATTTGGCCGTTTGCCAATGGTGATTCCGTAGCTTTGGAGGGTTTGTTTGACCTCTTTGAAATCATTCTGCACCGTAGACTTGCTTATATATAGCTCATCTGCGAGGTCTTCCAGCTTCACATAATGATCAGCGAGCAGGAGACGCTTGATTAAATACAATTGCCGGTAGCCGGGAGAACCTGGATCATCGGGCTCGCCAGACATGAATAAATGCTGCAGCAGTGCACGAAAGCTACGATGATCCGTAATTTTTAGTTCATATCCCCTTGAACGAACAGGTTCAATTGCTGCCCCGTGCTTGGATAGAAATTTGTCTAGTTCCCGGATATCGCTGCGAATGGTACGTGAAGTAACTTGAATCAATTTGGCCAGATAATCACTTTTGACAGGAGCATCGGCAGCCAGCAAGTGCTGAAGAATTGAAACCATGCGTGCATTCATTCAAGGTTTCCCCCTTTCTGTAAAGCGGAATACATGCAGTGTACATAAAAAACCTCCGATTATCCAAGTGTAACACCTGTAAAATAATCGGAAGCTTGTAGTGAGCTCAAAAGTAAATGAGGAAGATTCATCAACAATTAGCGGAAGAAGATGGTGTAAGCGGTTGTTCTGAACGTATTACCATCTGCACTGCATTCTGCCAACCTGCATAAAGCCGCTGGCGGCTGACTTCATCCATACTAGGAGTGTAGTGCTCATACAGATTCTGATCAGAGGTATTTCCCGTGATGATGCCTTTAGGATCTGACCAGTATCCGACACCGAGACCGCCCAGATACACAGAACCCATTGCAGACAGCTCAGCACAGGTAGAGCGGGAAACATGGGTACCCAGAATATCTGCCTGAAACTGCATGAGCCAGCTGTTAGATGAGCCCCCGCCATCCGTACGTAAACTAGTAAGGGGCACACCGGATTGTTCACGTATAAATTGAACCGCATCTCTCACTTGATACCCGATGCTCTCTAGCGCTGCGCGTACAATATGTGCTTTGCCGTTTCCACGGGTCATACCTACAATTGCAGCACGTGCAGAGGGATTCCAGTAGGGAGCACCTAAACCGACAAAAGCAGGGACCAGATATACGCCCTCATTGTCCTGCAATTCGGTGATCATGGATTGCATTTCCTCAAATGAAGAGAATAATCCTAAATTATCCCGTGTCCATTTTATACTGTCTCCGGTCGTACGTATAACAGCTTCCAATGCATAAGATACCTTTCCTGAAGCCCCCCAGGCAATCGTTGTAACCAAGCCTTCACCGCCCTGTACGGGTTGCGAACCAATATTCATAAGTACAGATGTTCCAGTCCCATATGTCGCTTTGGCATCGCCAGTATCGAAGCAACGATGCCCGTACAGTGCACCCTGTGAATCTCCGATTATCCCTGATATCGCTACTTGTTCGTCCCATAATTCCGCTTCCTGCGTATAGCCATACAAGGCATCGGATGCTTTTACCTCAGGGAGCAGGGAGGAAGGAACACTGAATATATTGCACAACTCCATATCCCAAGCCAGAGTATGAATGTTAAAAAGGGAAGTCCGGCTGGCGTTACTGTAATCGGTTGCATGTATTTGACCGCCCGTAAGCTTCCATAGCAGCCAGCTGTCAATAGTCCCTGCAAGTAGTTTACCTTCAGCAAGCAATTGGGGGGCATGAGGTACATGTTCCAAAATCCAATTGAACTTGGCGGCAGAGAAATAAGGATCGAGCATTAGACCTGTCTTGGAGCGTATAATATCTTCATAGCCAGTATTCTTCAAGCGTGTGCAGACCTCTGCCGTTCGCTGGCACTGCCATACAATGGCATTATAGATAGGTAAGCCAGTAGAACGGTCCCAGATCAGAGCCGTTTCTCGCTGATTCGTAATGGTTACTGCGGCCAGTGAGGAAGGAGAAAGCCCTGCCTTCTCCAGTACGCCTTTCGCAGCAATAAGCACATTGTGATATATCTCAAGCGGGTCATGTTCGACCCAGCCCGGCTGCGGGTAATATTGTTTGTGCTCCAAAGAATAACGGGTAATCACTTCGCCTTGCTGATTAACCAGCAGTGTTTTGGTTCCGGAAGTGCTTTGATCGATCGCCAGAATATAGGTCTCGATATTCATTACAGCTACAGCTCCTTACTTGTTCATCAATTCGAGCACAATCTTGCTGATATTTTCAGAGGTAAGTCCATAATGTTCAAAGACTTCAGCTGTTTTGCCGGCAATCGCCGGCTCATCCGGTATGCCCAGCATTTTCATAGGAACCGGTTGATGTTGAACCACCACTTCTGCTACAGCGGCACCCAAGCCTCCGAATACACTATGCTCCTCTACGGTGACAATACCTCCCGTTTCCCGGGCTGCGGCGATGATCGCTTCCTCATCAAGTGGCTTGATGGTGTGCATATTGAGAACACGAGCTTTAATACCCATCTGCCCCAGCAGCTCAGCCGCATCCAGAATGATACGGACGGTCTCACCAGCGCCAATTAGGGTAATGTCTGATCCTTCTTGTAGGGTAACAGCTTTCCCAATCTCAAACGGATAATCATCGGACGGATAGACATCCTCAACAGCATTACGTCCGATCCTTACATATGCGCCTCCTTCATGCTGAACCAGCGCTTCGGTCATTTTCTTGGTTTCATGACGATCGGCGGGGAGTAAGACCATCAAACCAGGAATCGCTCGCGCGACAGCAATATCTTGGACAGAGTGGTGGGACATTCCTAGTGCACCGTAGCTAACACCACCGCTTATCCCAATCAGCTTTACATTGGTTCCGGAATAGGCTACATCTACCTTGATCTGCTCAATACTACGCATGCTCAGGAAGCAGGCAGGAGAGGTGACGAACGGCTTTTTACCGCTGTGTGCGAGTCCAGCAGACATACCGACGATATTTTGCTCGGCAATGCCTACCTCCACAAATTGTTCCGGATAGGCATCGGCAAAGGGAGCCATAGCAGCAGAGCCGCGAGAATCACTAGCCAACACCATAATATCCCGATCCTCTTTGGCAAGGCTAAGCAGCGTTTCACAGATGACCTGACGATTTGGGATTTTGTTCATTGTTTATCTCACCTGTCCTTCCCCGGATAATTCGTCTATTTCTTGTGTCAGTTCCGCCAGTGCGCGTTCAAGTTCATCATCACTTGGAATACGGTGATGCCAGCCTGGAACACCCTCGGCAAAGGATACACCTTTTCCCTTGATCGTGTTTGCCAGCACCAACGTTGGTTTGCCTTCAATTTCAGGGACATTGCGGAATGTATGGATCAGTTCCTCCATGCTGTTGCCGTCAATGGAGATCACGTTCCAGCCGAAAGCGGCCCACTTTTCCTCCAGCGGCTCAAGTCCCATAACCTCCTCGGTTGTACCGCTAATTTGCAGGCCGTTGCGGTCAATGATACCGACAAGATTATCCAGTTTGTAATGGGCACCTGCCATAGCTGCTTCCCAATTGGAGCCTTCCGCTTGCTCTCCGTCACCCATGAGACAGAATACACGGTAGGATCGCCCGTCACGCTTGGCAGCCAGTGCTATACCGACTGAGATGGGGAGGCCATGGCCCAATGCGCCTGTATTCATTTCAATACCGGGAACTTTATTGTTCGGATGCCCAATCAGACGGGTTCCGAACTGGCTATAGGTTTCCAGTTCTTCTTTAGGGAAGAAACCAAGGTCTGCCAGAATACACCATAAAGACTCGACGGAATGTCCCTTGCTGGCAATGAAACGGTCACGTTCCTCCCATTTAGGATTAGTGATATCAATATTCATGATTTCGTAGTATAGGGCGGTGAGTATATCCGTATTGCTCAGCGAGCCTCCTGTATGCCCTGTTTTGGCACGATGAATAATGGTGAGCAGGTCCTTACGGATTTGTGCGGCTTTGATTTTCAAGTCTAGGATTTCCATAGTGCCCTCCTGAAATAATATAGTTAAACCAGAATACCCGACTTGGTGACAGCGAGATCGGAACCACGCAACCAGTGTTGAATTTCCTGTTCGGTAGGATCTATCGGATCTGCCGTGACACCTGGAAGGTAATTGCAGGCCTCGTACAGAGCCGGGATGACATTAGCATGAATGCCAACAGAGTGATGGACGTAAGGACCTTTGACGAGCTTTTCTTCCCATAACGGCCAGTCGTTGACCTCTACCCAGACATACGAGCCGCGGGTATAAGGTCCCTCAATTCCTTTAGCCTTGCCGAGGAAAATGGAATAATCTCCGTGATCACCATCAAAACGGGCGATGGTCATGCCGCCGCCTTTGATTTGTCCTTCATGTGTGCCTGGTGCGTGATCATCGAACAGGAAGTGCTTGCGTAGTTTGGGTTTGTTCTCAATAGACATGGATACTGGAAAGTTCCCGCAGTGGAAAAGAAGCTCTCCATTGTCATTCTCAGGATGACGTACCGTAATATCAGCAAAAAAAGTGGGGAGTTCGTTCATCGCAGCCGCTTGTACCATAACCGAAGTAATAGCTCCGTGAATATCGGTTTCGCAGGTGACCGGAATTTGTTCATCTGTCAAAATGGCATTAGCCAGACAAGGCATAATTCCCATAGCTTCCTGGAGGGAGGACCAGCATTGAATGGCGATGGCTGTACTTCCCGTTTCGATGGCGTAGGATTTCATGGCTACTTTAAGTGCAGCAATGCGTCTGATATCTTCTTCGGTGACTTCACTGTAGTCCAGCTTCTCTTTGATATAATCAATCGCTTCTGAAAGTTCAGCACTGCTCCCGGATGCAATTTTCTTTGAACGGAGTTGAATATCTACTAGTGTAATTGGATGAATCTCAATACCGAATCGCTCCAACAGCTCCCCTTCATTGCAGATCATAGTCCAAAAGGAAGCAGGACGAGGACCTATCTGGAGAATCCGTAAACTTTTGAACTGTCGTACTACATTGGCAGCCGAGATAAAATTGTTAAAGCCTCGTTCAAATACCGGATCGGCTACACGACTGTTTGTGATATAGGTAAAAGGGACATTAAAGCGGCGAAGCACCTTTCCGCTAGCGAACAATCCACACTGGGTGTCCCGTAATCTCATGCCGTCGGCCAACGGAGCCTCATCACGTGGACCCCACAATAGAACCGGCTTGCCAAGCGCCTTGCCCACACGGGCAACCGTATCCTCGGTACCAAAATTACAGTGGGGGAAGAAAACGGCGTCCACTTCCTCTTCCTTGAAACGTTTGATAATCAAGTCCGCGTTAATATGGTCGTCATACAGCAAACCTTCCTCATTAAGCCCTTCCAAATCCACGATATCAATGTTCATTCCGAAGCTCTCGATTTGTTGGCGAATGGCAACTTTGTAGCGGAATGCATCTTCAGCACTGAAGGTGAATCGTCGAGTAGGCGCATAACCCAGTTTCAGCTTTTTCATGAATAACTCTCCTTGTACTAGAAGTAAACAAATTAAAATTTCACTAAACAAAACTAAATTGTAGTGGATAAATTATATAAATTTTTATTTTCAAAGTCATCGTATCACCTCTATAAACCGCTGTCAATTAGCTTGTTTATAAAAAAATAGTTGTTTAGTTTAGTTATTTTGCGAAAATAAACTAAAAATTCGTATTTTGTTTAGAGTGAATAGCGTATGTATCATATCTATTAAATTTGACAGGCTCCTAAATCTTTGTTAGAGTTTCAATCAAATATGAATAACCTTTTCATGGGATGTTACCGTTAGGGCATAACCTGAATCGGCTTGTTTACACCGCAAGTGTAACCAGGCTGGTTTGGGTTTTTTTATTATTCATCTCCCTTTCTGTACACCCTTTTATCACACATTTGGAAGGAGAACGTTTATGTCCAGTTATATTTTTCCTAAAGACTTTTTATGGGGCGGTGCTCTTGCAGCCAACCAGGCCGAGGGGGCTTATTTGGAAGACGCTAAAGGATTGAGCCTGGTGGATCTGCTGCCTACCGGAGAGAAGAGAAGAGGCATAATGAAAGGGAATGTTCCTTCGTTGACTCCACTTGAAAGCGAATTCTATCCTTCCCACGAAGCCATTGATTTCTATCATCGCTATCGCGAGGATATTGCACTATTTGCGGAAATGGGTTTCAAAGCACTGCGTGTTTCCATTGCCTGGGCTCGTATTTTTCCAACTGGAGAAGACGCTACTCCCAATGAGGCGGGGCTGCAATTTTACGATGATTTGTTCGATGAATTGCATAAACATGGCATTCAGCCGGTTGTGACCCTTGCTCATTTTGACGTGCCGGTAGCTCTGATCGAGAAGTACGGAAGCTGGCGCAACCGGAAACTGGTTGGTCTGTTTGAAACCTATGCCAAAACCGTATTCACTCGTTACAAGGATAAAGTGAAATACTGGATGACGTTTAATGAAATCAACATGCTGCTCCACTTGCCGTTTCTCGGTGCCGGGCTTGTATTCCAAGAAGGCGAAAACGTTAAACAAATTCAGTACCAGGCTGCGCATCATCAGCTTGTTGCAAGCGCGCTGGCTGTAAAAGCATGTCACGAGATCATTCCAGATGCGAAAATTGGCTGTATGCTTGCTGCTGGCAGCTTCTATCCGTATACATGTAATCCCGAAGATGTGTATCAGGGGATGGAAAAAGACCGTGAGTCCTACTTCTTCATTGATGTACAGTCACGCGGCGAATATCCTGGTTATGCCAAACGCTTCTTCAAGGATCATGGACTAAACATCGAGATGGAATCCGGCGACGCAGCCATTTTGAAAGACCATACCGTCGACTACATCGGATTTAGCTACTATTCGAGCCGGACAACCAGCACAGACCCGGAAGTTGTCAAAAATATGACCAGTGGTAATGTATTCGGCTCCGTGGCTAATCCATATTTGGACAAATCCGAATGGGGCTGGACGATCGATCCAAAAGGATTCCGCATTACAGCCAACCAATTGCATGACCGTTACCAAAAGCCTCTTTTCGTAGTGGAAAATGGCTTTGGTGCCAATGACGTGGTTTCACCTGAAGGAGAAGTGAATGACGATTACCGAATCGACTATCTCAAGCGACATATTGCTGAAATGGGTGAGGCTCTTCAAGACGGCGTCGAAATTATCGGTTACACCAGCTGGGGACCTATTGATATTGTCAGCGCATCCTCTGGAGAAATGAAAAAACGCTATGGTTACATTTATGTAGACCGTGACAATGAAGGCAACGGTACGTTGAAACGTATTAAAAAGAAAAGCTTTGACTGGTATAAAAACGTAATTCATTCCGATGGTGAAAATCTCGGCGAATAGTCGTACGACAAGAAAATAGGATCGGACGTCCTGAATCAACGGGAATTTCCGATCCTCGTTTCTCAATTGAAAGCGTTGACAATCGTTCCTTTTCGGGCTATACTTGACGCAATTCCATCATTTTTAGGATTGTTACTGCAGAGCAGGCAAAACCTAAGCCACGAATAAGCGGATTTTACAGTCTTGTTTATTTGGCGTGCTTCGGTTTTTTTTGTTTGCAATAAAGTGGATGGAGCATGAGTGGCTCTTGCTGGCATATGGAACGGGGGATCGAGATGAATATAGCAAAGGTCATCAACAACAATGTAATTAGTGTTTACCAGACAGACGGTACTGAACTCGTAGTAATGGGTCGGGGGATTGCTTTTAAGAAAAAGCCTGGAGACACAGTAGATGAAACCAGAATTCAGAAGGTATTTGCGCTGAAAAACAAGCAGACATCCGATAACTTCAAAATGCTGCTGCGTGAGGTACCGCTGGATTTGATTGTGATTGTGGAGGAAGTCATTAATGACGCCAAGCATAATCTGAACAGAAAGCTGAACGAAAATATTTATGTTTCTCTGACCGACCATATCAATTTCGCTATTGAAAGGTACCGGGAAGGACTGGAAATCAAAAACGCGTTATTGTGGGAAATCAAGCAGCTGTACAGAGAAGAATTCGCGATTGGTCTAAGAACGCTGGAACAAATTAAACAAAAGCTCGGTATTGAACTGCCTGTGGATGAAGCGGCTTATATTGCCCTTCACATTGTGAATGCTGAAATGAATGAGGAAGTCATTACAACCATGAGCATTACGAAGTTTATCCAGCAAATTATCAATATCGCAAAATACCACTTTAAGGTTGATTTTGACGAGGATTCTCTGAGCTATTTCCGCTTTATTACGCATCTGAAATTTTTCGCCCAGCGTGTATTTAAGGGAAATCACTATGAAAATAACTATGATCATTTATATGACTTGATTAAGGAAAAGCACAAGGATGCAGCCGCTTGTACGGAGAAAATCGGAACTTTCGTTAAAAAAGAATACAATCATGAATTAACGAACGAAGAAAAGCTGTATTTGACTGTGCATATTGAACGAGTGGTGAACAGATAAGCTCTAAACTTTTTATTTGAAAAAGAATCGAAAGTATATGTTTAAATGTTTTTGTTGACAAATATGGTAGATTAAATGTATTATGTGAGTAACAGGAATTTAATAAGTTTTAACTGGGATTGTTACTGGTTATGCAGGCAAAACCTAAGTCATGAAAAATCGCGGGACTCAAGTGCCCACCATTTTTCAAGGCTTAGGTTTTTTGTGTGCCTAAATATGTAAAAAGCCCCTTAGAACATGGAGGTGTCCATCATGAGTTATGAAAAACTGGCTAAAGAAATTGTGCACCTGGTAGGCGGGGAAAAAAATGTAGTATCGCTCGTACACTGCGCCACGCGCCTGCGTTTTGTGCTAAAAGATGAGGCGAAAGCAGATAAGGCAAAGCTGGAGAAAACCGATGGAATTATTACGGTCAAGCAGAGCGGTGGCCAGTTCCAGGTTGTGGTTGGCAACAAAGTACCAGAAGTATACAATGCCATCGGCCAAGTATCCAACATTTTGAATGAAACTGGAAAAGAAGAGAACTCAACTAAAGGCAAAAAAGGATTTGGCGCTGTAATTGACGTAATTTCCAGCATTTTCGCACCATTGCTTGGAGTTATGGCGGGGTCCGGTATTTTGAAAGGTCTGCTGCTGATTGCGAGCAACCTTGGCTGGTTGGTACCAAAAGACACGACCTATATGATTTTGTATGCTGCGGCCGACAGCTTGTTTTATTTCCTGCCGCTCTTGTTAGCGGTTACAACGGCACGGAAATTTGGTGGTAATATCTTCGTTGCTCTGACCATTGCCGGAGGATTGCTGTACCCGACGATAGTCACGCTGAAAACAGAAGGCACAGCAACAGACTTTTTCGGTATTCCTATTGTGATGATGAGTTATTCATCAACCGTTATCCCGATTATTTTAGCCGTTATCGTCATGAGTAAGCTGGAAAAATGGTGCAATCGACTGATCCATGAGAGCGTCAAAAACTTTATTACACCTTTGATTCTACTTGTAATTATGCTTCCTCTGACTCTGATGGTTTTTGGTCCAGTTGGGGTGTATGTGGGCAATGCAATCGCTACCGCGCTCGTTGCTGCATTCAGCTTTAGTCCACTGCTGGCTGGAGCAATCCTTGGTGCTTGCTGGCAGCTGCTCGTTATTTTCGGTGTTCACTGGGGTCTTGTACCTGTATTTATTAATAACATTGCTGTTAACGGTAGAGACGGTATTAAGCCTTCTGCTGCGGCTTCCATCTTTGCTCAAACCGGTGCAGCGTTTGGTGTTATGCTGAAAACGAAAAATAAAAAGCTGAAAACGCTGGCAGGTTCTGCTACACTTACCGCTTTGTTCGGCATTACAGAGCCAGCGGTCTATGGGGTTACGCTGCCACTGAAGCGCCCGTTTATTGCTGGTGTTATCGGTGGTGCTGTCGGTGGTGCCATTATCGGCCAAGCGGGGACGCAAGCATTTGCCTCCGGCGCACCTGGGTTGCTGACTTTGCCGATCTTTTACGGTCCTGGCGGACAAGGCTTCCCAGGATTGATTCTAGGGATTACTGTTTCATTCTTGGTTTCGGCTATCTTGACTTATATTTTAGGCTTCGAAGATCCAGTTGAAAAGGAAGAAACCACTGACAACTCGGCTAAAGAATCGACTTCTACAGTTACCGTTTCTAACGAAGAGGTGCTAAGCCCGATTGAAGGAACGGTGGTCGCTCTGTCGGAGGTTCCCGATCCTGCGTTTGCTTCGGAAGCTATGGGTAAAGGTATCGCCATCCAGCCGACAACAGGCAGAGTCGTAGCTCCGTTCGACGGAACTATTACTGTAGCGTTCAAGAAAAAGCATGCGCTGGCAGTGGTTTCGCATCATGGCGCAGAAGTTCTAATTCACGTCGGAGTAGATACGGTTAAGCTGGATGGTAAACATTTTACTTCCTATATCAAAGAAGGTGACCAAGTAAAGGCAGGAGATTTGCTACTCGAATTTGATGTTGAGCAAATCAAGGCAGAGGGTTATCCTACGATTACGCCAGTTATCATTACAAATTCTTCTGAATATACGGAAATCCTCCCCATCCCTCAAGGGCAGGTAACGGAGCAAGCACCGTTGTTGAAACTGTCTAGCGCTCCAAATGAGCAAGCAGGCAACGCTTGAAATCTTAAGTAAGGACCAAGCTCTGATGATCCACATTCTCGGATCATCAGAGCTTTTTTTGTCGTCCTATGATGCCGAATAAGGCTATTTGTAATTGACAATATGTCAATTAAATTAGCTTGTACGGTCGTAAAAACTAATCTATAATTTTTTGTAATTATGCAAATTTTCTGAAAACATAGACTAGATGAATTGATGGATCAGGGGGAAATGCAAGGAATGTTAGAGAAGTGGGCAGAGGCAGTAAATGGCGTCATTTGGAGCAATCCTGTGGTATATGTCTGTTTGGGCGTGGGGCTATTATTTTCAATCATGACTCGATTTTTACAAATTAGGCATTTCAAAGAGATGATTCGCCTTGTCTTTAAAGGAAAAAGCTCAGAGGCAGGCGTTTCTTCTTTTCAAGCCTTTACGATGGCGCTATCGGGACGTGTAGGGACGGGAAACATTGCTGGGATTGCATTGGCAGTCGGTATGGGGGGGCCTGGAGCGATATTTTGGATGTGGGTCATGGCCTTTATCGGGTCGGCTACTGCGTTTGTTGAGTCTACACTGGCTCAGGTGTATAAGGTAAAGCGTGATGGTCAGTACCGAGGCGGCCCGGCTTTTTATATTGAAAAAGGAACAGGCTTAAAATGGTTTGCCGTTATTTTTGCGGTAGTAGCGTTGGTCGCTATGTGTTTGTTGATGCCAGGAACTCAATCGAACTCCATCGCCGTAGCCTTTCATAGTTCGTTTGGTATGGATATGAAGGTTTCTGGGATATTAGTAGTCGTGTTGCTGGCGCTTATCATTTTTGGCGGTGTCAAAAGAATTGCCAATGTGGCTCAGGTTGTCATACCGTTTATGGCACTAGGCTACATCCTTGTCTCTTTCTACATTATGATGACGAACATTACTGCGCTTCCCGAGGTATTTGCCCTGATCTTTCGCAGTGCTTTTGGTGTAGATTCAGTGTTCGGCGGTATAGCAGGGACAGCCATTGCTTGGGGTGTAAAACGAGGCATTTATTCTAATGAAGCGGGACAAGGCTCTGGTGCGCATCCAGCAGCCGCAGCAGAAGTGTCCCATCCGGCAAAACAGGGGCTGGTTCAAGCCTTTTCCGTATATGTAGATACTTTTTTAGTCTGTACGTCTACGGCTTTCATGGTTTTGTTTACAGGTATGTACAATGTGAAGGGACCAGGTGGGGGGTATATTGTGCAGCATCTCCCGGGTGTTGAAGAAGGAACCCAATATACACAGGCTGCTATTGAATCGGTATTCCCGGGTTTTGGCTCAAGTCTCTTGTCCATAACCTTGTTCTTTTTTGCATTTACCACCATTATTGCGTATTATTACATCGCTGAAACGAATATGGCTTACCTGGTTGCCGACCGTAAAGCCAAATGGCCTATGTTCCTGTTAAAGTTGGTAATTCTGGGTTCGACGTTTTATGGAACGGTCGTCAAAGAATCGGCCTTGGCGTGGACACTAGGGGATATGGGCGTCGGTATTATGCTTTGGGTCAATCTGATTGCTATGATTCTCCTGGCCAAGCCTGCACTTCTCGTGCTCAAGGATTACGAGCAGCAGCGGAGGCAGGGGCTAGACCCGGTATTTGATCCGAAGCAGGCGGGAATTTCAAATGCAGATTATTGGTCACGGGAATATCAGCTTCCTTCAGATGAGTTGACGATCACAGTTGAACCGGGTAAGATTCAAGCCTAAATAAGATAGATTACTACATTTAAAGATGGCTCCTTGTGGGTCATCTTTTTTCATTATCTTGCCTTTACATTCCAAAAGGGGTACATATGTTCACTGTTTAGTTTATAATTTAGATATGAGACAGGGTACACTGCACAGAGGGGTGATTGAAATGAGAACATCCGATTTATCCATAACAGACGAGAAGTGGAGAGCTATTATAGAAAATGACAAGTCTTATGACGGGGTATTTTTGTATGCTGTGAAGACAACGAAAATATTTTGTCGCCCCTCCTGCAAATCCCGACCTCCTAAAAGAGAGAACATCCGTTTATTTATATCAGCAGAGCAGGCTTTGGCTGAGCATTTTCGTCCATGCAAAAGATGTAAACCGACAGGACAACGATTGCCTGATCACGACTGGATCGCAGGAGTTACAGAATACGTAGATTCGAATTATATGAAGGACTTAACATTGCACGTCCTGGCAGAGATCAGTCATGGAAGTCCGTACCATTTACATCGTACCTTCAAGCGAATCATGCATGTAACTCCGATGGAATATATACAGCGTACGAGGTTGGAACAAGCGAAGAAGCTGCTTATTTGCTCACAACAATCTGTTGCGGAAGTGGGGGAGAACGTAGGTCTGTCCAATACCCCTTACTTTATTACGTTGTTTAAAAAGAATATAGGCTACACTCCATTGCAATATCGCCAACTCGAATCCATAGCAACTCAAAAAGGAGATACACAGCATGGTATATCAAATGAATAAAACGATCTATTGGTCATTATTGGTGCATGAGGATTGGAATTTATATATTGCAGCTACATCGGAAGGATTATGTTATGTTGGTTCACTTAATCAAACTGTTGAGGAATTGATTGCATGGGCAGGAAGTCGATTTCCCGGCAGTCCTTTAGTTGAAGAGGATACCATTTTACAGCTCTATGCCAAGGAGTTGATTGAATATTTCCAAGGGGAGCGTACACATTTTACATTCCCTTTTGACTTTCATGGAACTGCATTTCAAATGGCTGTGTGGAACGCACTGTGTAATATTCCGTATGGGGAGACACAATCCTATTCAGACATTGCCAACGCGATTCAAAAGCCGAACTCTGTTCGTGCGGTTGGTACCGCTATCGGTGCTAATCCGATTTTGGTCACCATCCCTTGTCATCGGGTCATTGGTAAGAATGGAGCTTTGACCGGATATCGTGGGGGGCTGGACATGAAGGTGAAGCTTTTGCAGCTTGAAAAGAATCACACACACAAACCAATACAGTAGTGAGGTCAGGTATGAAAAATGAGTATTACAAATCCCCCAAGACTCTTTTGAATAAAGGGACTGGCTTCTTGTCAGGGTATACACACTCGTTGAACCCGTATACCGGCTGTACCTTTGGTTGCTCGTATTGTTATGTACGCCAATTGCCAGTCTCTACGTTTCGGAAGGAAGCTTGGGGAACATGGGTTGATATTAAAAAAGAGGCGGCTGATATTCTTCGTAAGGAGCTTCGTAGGGCCAAATCCAAAGGTAAAGTTACGATTTTTATGTCGTCAAGCACAGATCCTTATCAGCCGGCCGAGTACAAACAAGAGGTGACCCGATCTCTGCTGGAAGTGATGGTGGAAGATCCACCGGATTTTCTCTTTGTACAGACGCGTAGTCCGCTTGTACGACGGGATATTGATTTATTGCTCCAATTGAAGGAACGTGTACGTGTGAGTATCACTGTAGAAACAGACCGCGAGGATATACGCAAACATTTCACCCCGGAGGCTCCTCCCATCCAGGCTCGTCTCCAAACACTGCAACTTTTAAAAGAGGCAGGTGTACCGACGCAAGCTACCATTGCTCCGATGCTGCCAAGCAGTGAGCATTTTGCAAACAAGCTCGTGTCTCTGGTCAACCGTGTCTGTATAGATGATTATTTTATGGGAGACGGCAGCGGGGGAAGGCGGACGCGTAGCTTGAACATTGGTGCGCTGTACGAGTCATTGGGGCTGGAGGAATGGTATCACCCTGCTGCGTATAAGGCGGTTTATGAGCGTTTTCTTCAGGTTTTTCCGAAAGAACAGCTCTATGTGAGCAAAGAAGGATTCGAACCCTGATATGAAAGCAACCTATGTCATTAAATGAAGAGTGCACCTTACAAGGGGAGCGGGAGAACCAATGGAAACGGTAATGACCAAAAACTTTGACTATGGTGAAAAGGAAATCAACTACCTGAAGACGGTAGATACCGTACTTGGTACAGCTATAACGCAAATGGGCAAGGTAGAACGCGTAATCATTCCTGACCTGTTTGCAGCGCTTGTTCATGCGATTGTGGGGCAGCTTATTTCCGCCAAGGCGGTTCAGACCATATGGACAAGGATGCAGGAAAAATTAGGAGCGATCACTCCGCAAAATATAGCTGTTCAGACGGCTCAAGATATTCAAAGCTGTGGCATCACCATGAAAAAGGCAGCATGTATCCTGAATATAGCCCAAACGATCGAGCAGGGATTGTTGGATTTACAGGAATTATATGAGTTTTCCGATACACAGGTGATCCAGAAATTATCCTCGCTGCAAGGGATAGGCCCTTGGACGGCTGAAATGATGCTGATTAATTGCATGGAACGTCCAGACGTCGTCAGTTGGGGCGATATGGCTATTCGGCGGGGAATGATGAAGTTGTACCAATTAGATACACTGACCAAGCAGCAATTTGAGGAGTATCGCCGAGTCTATTCGCCTTATGGTTCAGTGGCCTCCATTTATTTGTGGAGCATTTCATTTCGTTAACAAACAGGGAGTGGAAAATATGGAGAAGACCATCAGAGAACAGATATTGTCACATGTGGATACAGATTTTCAGAAATTTACGGCTGCATTGCTTCCGACGATTAATAATGTGCTCGGTGTGCGTCTGCCAGTGCTACGTAAGCTGGCTCAAGATATTGCCAAGGGAGATTGGCGTCTCTATCTGGAGACCGCTGAAAGTGAACACTTTGAAGAAGTGATGCTGCAAGGTATGGTGATTGGTTCTGTTAAAACAGATATTGAGGAAGTCTTGAGTTATACCGCCAAGTTTGTTCCTAAAATTGATAATTGGTCCGTATGTGACAGTTTCTGTGCCGGATTGAAAATTACGAAGCAACATAAAGAAAGAGTATGGGATTTTATTCAGCCCTATCTGTTTTCTAAGAAAGAATATGAGATTCGGTTTGGGGTGGTTATGCTTCTGAATTTTTTTATTGAGGAACAGTATATTAACCGGGTGCTTACTTTGCTAGATCAGACCCATCGGGAAGATTATTATGTACAAATGGCGGTAGCATGGGCGATATCTATCTGTTATATCAAGCTGCCAGAGGTAACGACGGCGTATTTAAGTCATAATACATTAGATGATTTTACTTTCAATAAAGCTTTGCAAAAAATCACAGAATCATACCGGGTGGATCAGGCCACAAAAACGACCATTCGTAGTATGAAGCGAAAAAGAAATTAGGATGGGTCCCCGCCTGTAAGTGTTATACTGAAAAAACATACGTGTATAAGACCGACAGGAGGGGAGTCTGTGAATTCGATCCCGCTGGGAGTGCTTGTTGTAGATGATGAAACTAGGCAGCGTCGTGGGTTGGCTGCCATGATCCGGGATTTACGTCCAGAATACGAGGTATGGGAAGCCAAGAATGGGAAAGATGCTTTGACCATTTCATTATCCCAGCCGATCCAGATCGTTTTTACAGATATTCAAATGCCGATTATGAATGGGATTGAATATCTACAACAATTGAGAACATCGGGTCAGCATGAGACCAAAGTTATTTTAGTGACAGTCTATCAGGAATTTAGCTATGCACAGCAGGCGGTACGGTACGGAGCGAATGATTATTTGGTGAAACCGGTGCAATCACAGCAGCTTATTGAAGTGATTCAACAAATGGAGAAGATCATTGTAGAAGAGCAGGGAGCCCTCGGTGAAAATCGAACAGCGTTGAATCAGATCGAGCAAAGCATGCCTGCCTTTGTGGAGCATTTGTTTAGTAGATGCGTGACAGACAAGTTACAGCCTAACGAGAAAAGCTTATTAAAGAGTCACTTTGGATGGCAGGGGGTAGGAGAAGTCCTCGCGTTGGGGACATCTGCATCCCGCCCCGAGGATATATATGCGTGGGATTCTAAGCTACGAAACGCGGTTGTTGAAATATTGCGACCGTGGGCATCTTCTGTCGTGTTCCCACTTGAAACCCCTAAAGAGCATATGGTCGTTGTAGTGAATTGGAGGGAAAGGGCTGAAGGCAAGGAGGCCAAAAGCGCACTTCAAGCTGGACTGAAAAAGGTGGAGCAGCAGCAAGCTATCTCCATTTGGTTTGCTTGGGGTCAGCCTTTTGATTTCGATGAAATGCAAATAAGCCAATCTCACGAAAAGGCTGTTCGCCTTATCTCCATGCGATTTTATACACCTCACACCAGATGTTTGAACCTTGTCGTTTTAGATGATGAACAGTCGATACAGGAAATGAGCACTCATGAACAGATAGCCTTTCTGAAATCCATTGAAAGCGCTATCTCTAATCGGAAGCCCGATCAGCTATTGGAACGGGTGCAACATTTCATTGGACGAATGACGCAAGGGTATCCTCCACCTGATGCGCTTAAAGCTAAATTAATACACCTTCTCCTAGTTAGTTTACCACGGTTAAATATAGGGTGGAGTGAGGAAGTCTACTCACGTTACTCGGAACAGTTGAACCGAGCTGTCAAAGAGGCCACATCTCTCCAAAATCTTGAGGATCGTATTGCAGCATGGTTAAAAGAGCTGATTCTTGAGCTTGATGGCAGCTCCAAAGGTGAACCCATCATGAAAAAATGCAAGGAATTTCTGGATACACATCTACATGAAGACCTAAGTCTGGAGATTGTGGCCCGGCGCTTTCACTATAATGCGTCCTATTTTAGCATTCTGTTCAAAAACTATTTTGGGCTCTCGTTCACGGAATATATGGTGAAGCTCAGAATGCAAAAGGCTCAGCACTTACTGCTGCATACAGACGCCAAGGTCGCAGAAATTAGTAGACAGGTTGGTTATAAAGATACCAAGTACTTCTTTAAAGTGTTCAAAAAAAACGTTAAGCACACACCCGAGGAGTTTCGTAGGAAATTCATTTAATCGTTAGGTGAAAGGAAGATACAATGCGCCAAGTCAAATATATATATCAAAAATTTTTGGACAGTAGCTTTCGTACGAAGTTGATGCTGTCCTATTTTTTGTTGTCTGGTTTCATCGTTTTGATCCTGGGCTTTGTCTACTTCGAAACCAGTGCGCGGAATATTACTGCAAACGTAACAGATAGCGTTACAAGTGTATTGCGTAGCAATAACCAGTTGCTGGATAACAAGCTGACAGCTATTCAAAAAACTGTGGATATGATTCCAATTGATCATGATCTTTTACAGACTATCACAGACGTGGATACTACGGATTCTTCATCGCTTTTACGAGCTGATCGCAGCATTACGAAAATTTTGTACAGATACTTTGGCAATATAGAGGAAGTATACGCTTCTCAGATTATGACGCAAAAGTATGCATACGGAAGTACAGAGCGGATGTATATTCCCGTTCTGCCGTTCTATTCTTCTCCCTTGGCGACAACGGCGGTACAAGCAGAGGGGGCTACCAGGTGGATTCCTGCCTATTCGTATGCCGACACCTTTCATCAGCAGGATTTAAAACAAGGTTCCTATGATTTTAGCTCTTTATTTGCTGTGGTTAAGCAGCTTCATTTGACTGCATTAGATGATGCTGGAACCTTCCATACGCTTCCTGAAGGAAAGGAAAAGCCTATACTTATATTGAATTTCCGGCCTGATTTGTTAAAGGATGGTTTTGAAGATTATGCAGCCCGCAGCGGATTTGCACATCTATCCTACGGTATGATTCACGATAACAACGGGATAGTCATGAGCTCAGATCGACAGCAACAAGCGGGGGAGCCCGTGGCGGATTGGCTGAAGAATGCCATTACTTCGGAACAAGGGACAAAAATGGTAAACGTGAAGGGTCGAAGTATACTACTGGTTTACGAAGCGATGAAGACGACGGGCTGGGTATCATATATAGCCATTCCCATGGAAGATGTACTGGGGCATTTGTCAACGATTCGTACCTACACCTTGTTCTTTTTAGGCTTTATGATGCTCATTGCTGTCATCCTTGCTTATTTGCTGTCGGTATACATCAGTAAGCCCATCACGGATATGAAACAGGCGATGAAGGTAATGGAAAAGGGACATTTTGATATTCGAATTCCTGAACGCGGCTATGATGAATTGGGGGATCTGGTGATCCGATTTAATCAAATGAATGAGAAAATTAAAGATTTGATCGAAGAAAATTACAAATCACGTCTTCGAGCCAAAGAATCGGAGTTAATGGCACTTAATTTACAGCTTAATCCCCATTTTTTGTATAACACCTTAACGACAATGTATTGGATCGCATTAGAACATAAACAACAGGAACTGGGCCGATTGATCATTAGTCTGGCGGAAATGCTGCAAATTACGACTCGAAACAAAAACGAGACCTGGAGCCTGGAAACCGATCTGAATTGGCTGGAAAAATACATTTATATTATGCAAAATCGCTTTGAGAACAAGTTCACAGTGGAGTATGATATTGATCCCATTTTACTTCAGATGGAGGTTCCCAAACTCTTCTTGCAGCCTTTTGTGGAGAATTCAATTATTCACGGCTTCGCTGAAATGGAATCAGGTGGTCGGATTAAGATCACAGCCTGGATCGAAAAGCAATTGGTGTGTTTTAAAGTCGAGGATAATGGATTAGGAATTCAAAAAGATCATATACGCCGCATTCAAGCTGGAGAAATCCGGTCAACGGGCATTAAAAATGTAGACAGAAGAGTACGGCTGTTATATGGGATGGAATATGGGGTTGCGCTCCACTCACCAGAAGATAAAGGGACATTTGTCCTGATCCGAATCGGAGAAACACATAGATCTAATCAAATGACACCAATCCAATGAGAGTGCGACTTTCAAAAATGTAAGCGTTTGCTAGAATAAATTTAGTGACGAAGCAACAAACGAAAAGATAAAAAATAAACGGTTTGGGGGCGTTACTCATGTTAAAACGAAAGTTATGGATCGTCTGCATGTGCTTGGTCGTTGGACTGATGTCAGCCTGTAGTTCAAATGAGAGCAGCAGTAAGCCAGTAGATTTGCAGGGGCACGAGCAAGTGACACTGACCTATGCCAGTTGGGGGAGCACCAATGAGAAGAAGGTTCAACAGGAGATCGCCAAAAAATTCACAGACAAATATCCGTGGATCAAAATCAACTATATGCACATCCCCGGGGATTACGTCACCAAATTAACGACGATGTTTGCCGCCAATCAGGCACCAGATGTATTTCCTATTTATAAAGCACAGGCTCTGCAATGGGCTGAACAAGGCAAACTATATAATTTAAATGAATTTTTGAAGGAGGATAAGGAGCTAACGAAGGAGAGTCTCATTCCTAATTCAGTCATCTATTGGGATAAGGATAAAGTGGCAGGGGTCAAGGTGACGGAGGAAGCCTTTGCGCTCTATTACAACAAGGATTTGTTTGATGAGGCTGGTGTTGCCTTGCCGCCAATCAAAGCTGAAGAGGCTTGGACATGGGAACAGTTCTTAGAGACAGCGCAAAAGCTCACCATTGATAAAGCGGGAAATAATGCGCTTAGCCCCAATTTCGATGCAAGTAACATCAAACAGTATGGAGTTCGGTTTGACACATGGATGTGGCATCTGCTAGTACCTTCCAACAACGCAAGCGTTATTTCAGATAAAGGGGACTCGCTTAATCTTGAAAACCCTGATGTGATTGAAGCCGTGCAAAAGATGGCGGACCTGATCAACGTGTATCATGTGGCACCGTCGCCTACGCAGTCCAAAAATATCCCTTCCCCGGCCGTAGCATTGCAAAGCAAACGTGTAGCGATGGATCTGGATGGGCAGTGGGTCCAATTGGATCTCGGAGAATCGAAGGTGAATTTTGGTGTAGGCGTGTTACCCAAACTGAAAAGCAGCAAAACGATCCTGTTTGGCGAACCGGAAGTGATTTCTGCCAAAACCAAACATCCGAAAGAAGCATGGATGTTTTATAAATTCTTGCTGGATGCTGAAAGCGGGCTTGACATGCATTCCAGCGGATTGTGGATGCCTGTCATGAAAAAGTGGTACACCGAACCAGACTTGATTAGCAAATGGGCAGATGTCAAGCCAGGCCATGCGGATGGATATCGTGATGCAGTCATGAACCAAACGCTGCATAACGGTGTCAATTCTTACGACTATTATTTGAAGAATTCGGAAAAAATCAATGCGATTATTAACCCGGCGCTGGATCAGGTATGGCTGGGCAAGAAAACGGTGGAGCAAGCATTTAAGGAGGTTTCCGCCAAGGCCAACGCTGAATTTAAGGGGACATATCCGAAAGAATAAGGTGAGGGTTTTGACAGAAAGAGAGGGATAGAATGCAATCATTATCTTCTATTCGTAAGAAGGAAAATGGGTTGGGGTGGCTTTTTGCCGCCCCTGCTATTCTCGGCTTTGTCATTTTTGTTCTGGGACCGATGATCGCTAGTCTCTGGTTCAGTCTTACCGATTATAAGGTTGCTTCACAGGCCCATTTTATTGGTCTGGATAATTACGTTCACTTATTTGACGGTACGGACCAATTTTTTTATAAATCCCTTGGGGTTACGTTTTATTATGTGTTTTTGAGTGTGCCCCTGCAAATTATAGTAGCCTTCTTTTTAGCGATATTACTTAATCAAAAGGTAAAAGGTCTGGCTTTTTTCAGAACCGTTTTTTACTTGCCTACGATTGTGCCACTCATCGCATCGTCTATGATCTGGATGTGGCTGTTTGATCCCGATCTTGGTTTACTGAATGTGGTGCTGCGTGCGCTACATTTGCCGGAAAGTCAATGGATTTATAGTGAAGGGTCGGTAGTTCCTACACTGGTTTTAATGAGTTTATGGACCGTTGGAGGAACCATGATTATTTTTCTGGCTGGCTTGCAAGATATACCTAGGCATTATTATGAAGCCATTGAAATTGACGGTGGGAACGCTCTTCATAAGCTTGTTTATATTACGATTCCGTTGACATCGCCCACAATTTTCTTTAATACGATTATGGGCTTCATCGGTGGATTTCAGGTGTTTGTCCAGCCTTACGTCATGACTCAGGGCGGACCTAACAATTCCAGCTTGTTCTACACATTTTATTTATTCCGCGAGGCATTTACTTTTTCGAATATGGGTTATGCCTGTGCGATTGCATGGGTGCTCTTTATTGTAGTTTTGATCTTCACTGCCTTTCTATTCAAGACAGCCCGCAAATGGGTGTACTACGAAGGTGGGGGGGCATGAGGATGAAAAACCGTGGTTTGAGTTGGGGCAGGATTTTACTCTATACGGTGCTGATTGTGGGGTCACTTTTTTGCATGTTTCCTTTTTACTGGCTGGTGAGAAGCTCCATGATGGATTTAAGTCAGATTTTTTTAATCCCGCCGAAATGGATTCCGGAGCCATTTGTACTTGAAAATTTTTTGCAGCCGTTTGAAGAGCTCTCGTTTGGTCGTTATTTTGTGAACACATTTATCGTCGTAGCAGGTACTTTAGCCGGTGTACTTCTGTCGAGTACTATTTCTGCCTATAGCTTTGCGCGAATGAGATGGAATGGAAGAGATAAGGTATTTGCTGTATTGTTAAGCAGCATGATGTTGCCGTTTGCGGTCACGCTAATTCCGTCTTTTATTGGTTGGCAGGCGTTAGGCATGGTTAATTCGTATGTTCCATTGGTATTACCTTCGTTTTTTGGTGGAGGCGTTTTTAATATCTTTTTGCTCAGACAATTTTATATGACTCTTCCGCGAGAACTGGATGAAGCTGTATTTGTGGATGGAGGCAACCATTTTACGATCTTTACTCGCATTATTTTACCTTTGTCCCGGTCAGCGATTTTGGTCATCGGATTGTTTACATTTTTGAACACATGGAATGATTTTATGGGGCCGCTCGTTTATCTTAATGATGAAAGCAAATTTACGTTGGCGATTGGGCTACAGCAGTTTCAGGGAATATATTCAGCGCAATGGGGTGTTCTGATGGCCGCTTCTTTAATTGTCGTGTTGCCAGCTATCATTCTTTTCGCCATAGGACAGAAGTATTTTATGGAAGGTATTGCCTTAACGGGGATTAAGGGATAAGAGCAGCAGCCAGGTACGCACTTTGCTTTTTTTGGAATTTAATAATAAAATGGAAGTAACTTTCGAAAAGGAGATGACGTGAATTGGCAGAGCAAGTGCGTATTGGCAAAACAGATTTATATGTAAAACCAATCGGTTTGGGTGCGAATAAGGTAGGAGGACATAATCTTTTTTCCGGTTTGAACAATGAAACGGGCAAAGAAGTCGTTCGCACAGCTTTGGATAACGGCATCAATTTTCTGGATACAGCTTTTATTTATGGGCCTGAGCACTCAGAGCGGTTGATCGGTGAGGTACTTAAAGAGCGCGGCAAACGTGAGGAAGCTGTCATAGCGACCAAGGGAGCGCATAAATTTGTGAACGGAGAGGTTGTTTTTGACAACTCGCCTGCTTTTTTACGTGAATCCGTCGAATCCAGTCTGAAAAGATTACAAACGGATTATATTGATCTGTTCTATATCCATTTCCCAGATGAAGCTACGCCAAAGGCAGAAGCAGTCGGAGAACTGAAGAAGCTTAAGGACGAAGGCAAAATTAAAGCTATTGGTGTATCTAACTTTACCATTGAACAACTTAAGGATGCGAATAGTGACGGCTATGTAGATGTGCTTCAATCCCATTATAATTTGTTGCAACGGGAAGCTGAGAAGGATCTGCTGCCTTATACTAAGGAAAATGGCATTTCGTTTGTGCCGTATTTCCCGCTAGCTTCTGGACTACTAGGTGGTAAGTATACGAAAGACATGACTTTCACGGACATCAGAGCGAAAGATCCATTGTTTCAGGGAGAGGCATTTGCTCGTAATTTGGACAAAGTGGAGCAGGTACGCGAGATCGCTAATGCGTTGAATGCAGAGGTTGCTCATGTGGTGCTTGCATGGTATTTGACCCGTGATTCGATTGATGCCCTCATTCCAGGCGCGAAGGGACCGGAGCAGGTTCTGGCGAATCTGAAAACGCTGAATGTCCAATTGAGTCAAGCGGATATCGAAAAGATTGACCACATTTTCAAATAATGAGTTGAGCTTGGAATGAATCGTATTTGAAATCATATATGTTTACCACCAGGAGGAGCTGCCGGACGGGCAGCTTCTTTTTCGTTTATTTGCGGCATATCCTTCTAAAGTAAGCTCATCGCTGCGGGGGGATCAGAATGAATAGAAAACCGCAATGGCACAGCAGACCAAACAGAAGGCGACGTGGCAGACGCAGGATGTGGCTCATTGTGGCATTGGCGCTGCTGGTAGGAATCGTACAGGTGGCCGCCTATGTGGAACAGCATTTGAAGCCACCCATGATGCATCTGGCTAAAGTGCGGGTCAAACAAATGGCGACAGAGGCTATTAATTCAGCAATTACTGCGCAGGTAGAGCAGGGGAAGACTGCTGATAATTTGATCGAATGGAGAACGGATACGCAAGGGAGAACCTCTGGATTTGTTCTAAATTATGCGGAGCATATGAGAATTACGTCAGACACGCTCAAAGCAGTCAAGGCAACGATGGACAGTATGAGTCATTTTGATGAAAGTGTTCCGATTGGTCAGGCATTGGGGAGTCCGCTACTGGCAGCTTATGGACCCAAGGTTCCCCTAAAAGTGGAGCCGCATGGAGCAATCAAGGTGGATTTAAATACACGTCAGCAGGATGCGGGCATAAACATGATCTTGGTGGAAGTGTACATTCGAATTACGACGGAAGTGTCTGTGGTTATACCGTTTGAAATGCAACCTCAGATTGTGGAGACGGAAATCCCGGTTTCTTATTTGCTGGTAGTGGGCAACGTCCCGATGTACTACTATGACAATCAGGGGAAACCAGTCGGCAAAAATGGTGCAACCGCTCCGCAGTTGGCACTGCCTTCCCATTCCATAGAGAGTAGCGGTGCTGTAGGTTCCAGCATAGAAAGTGTTCCAGAGATACAGGAAGACCCCAATTCCCTCAATCAGTCCCCAACGCCATAAACAAAGAGGGGATTGGTGTGAGATACTCAAAAAAACCAAAGGGACCTATGAGGAGGTCCCTTTGGTTTTTCCTGATTTGAGCGCTTTACGTTCACTCTGCTCCCACTGTCTTAATAGCGGATATGGATCAAAGGACCAGTCTGTCCAGCCATTGTCCCGGTATATACCATAGTGTAGATGTGGTGGGAACTTGCCTTGGGTACCCGGTTTCCCATAGCCCGAGCTTCCGACCCAACCCACCGTCTGACCAGGCGTGACGATGTCTCCGTTATGAACGGTTTTATCAAAGCCGGAAAGGTGTGCATAGTAGTGATAGCGGTTGTTGAGATCACGAATACCGATTCGCCAGCCTCCGAAGGGATTCCAGCCCTTCATTTCAACTACACCGTAGCAGGTGCTGCGAACCGGAACTCCGTAGCCAGCAAACAGGTCAGTCCCCTCGTGTATACGGTAGCCCCCCAGCTGCGTCGGCTTCCCCAAGTGCTGCGGTAGCTATAAATGCTGCCTAGAGGCAGCGGAAAAGCTTGACTGACCAGATCAAGTTTGCCATACCTCTGATACAGCTTGGCAAACTGCTGAACTCTTTGAACCGAGCGGCTGTTATGGTAATATTCCCACACGGCAATACCAAATTCATCCTCGTTGTTTCCATACTTTCCGAGATAAGAAGCGATGCTGAACAGCAAATCCTTGTCATTATTGCGGTCAGCGATTCCATCGCCTGAGCCGTCTTGTCCCAGCCCGGAAAATAGTTCAATGGAACTTGGATTTTGATCCTCGGCATCAGGGTTCAACAGACCGGACCATACCGGTCCCGTCACAAAAATACCTATGATCCGTTCCGCATGCTTGCGATCCTTGGGATGGGCCACCGTGAGTGTGCGTTCGTACTGGTCGATGGCAGCCAGTCTGTACCAAGGGACTCCTGTCAGGGCTTCGATGGAGTGATATAAGGCAAGTCTGGACGTATACGATGAAGACGAAGCATGTGAAGCATCCATATTTGTTGTCAGGTTATTTCCGGCTGACGAGGACTTTGTGTCCTCGGCAAGGGCATGAGCAGGAAGCGGACAAGCCGTTGTCAGTGTAGTAGCGCACAACAGCAGCGATAACAGACGAACAGCGCGGACTGCCCGCGTAGGGTAAGACACGTGAACCGACCTCCTATAAAAGGGCTTAAGCGCCCGGTAAATTCTTGGCCCGTATTTGCGTAATTAGGGCGCTTTTGATTAGATTGAGCCATATCCGCCGCTTTTATCCATCTCAAGAGTTTACTTTTTCCGGCATCAATGTCATATCAAAAAGGGAACAATGAATGGAGGTTTTTCCATGGCTTTCATGCTATAATGTATGGCAATGACAGCTTAAGCTTATCAGAAAGAAGGTCTATGCCATTGTCTAAAAAAGTGAAGGAAGCTAAACCCGATTGGATTCGTATTAAACTTACGACAGGCGATAACTATCAGGAAATCAAGAGCATGATGCGTTCCAAGACATTACATACCGTATGTGAGGAGGCACGATGCCCTAATATATATGAATGCTGGGCCAACAGGACAGCTACATTTATGATTTTGGGTGATATTTGTACGCGTGCGTGTCGTTTTTGCGCAGTAAATACGGGAATGCCTACGGAACTGGACTTGCAGGAGCCTGAACGCGTCGCAGAAGCGGCTGAGAACATGAATTTAAAACACTGTGTCGTAACCAGTGTGGCCCGCGATGATTTGAAAGACGGGGGCGCTACAATATTTGCAGAAACGGTTCGTGCGATTCGCCGCCGATTACCTTTTTGCAGTGTAGAAGTATTGATTCCCGACTTTATGGGCGACATTGAGTCGCTGCGAATCGTCATGGATGCCAAGCCAGATATTTTGAATCATAATATTGAAACGGTGGAACGCATGTCCGACAAGGTTCGGGCTAAAGCGAAATATCATCGCTCTCTGGAATTGCTTCAACGTGCAAAACAATTAAATCCGGATATCCCAACGAAATCAAGCATCATGTTAGGTGTCGGAGAAGAGTGGGACGAGATCTTACAAACCATGGATGATCTGCGCAAAGTCGATTGTGACATTATGACAATTGGTCAATACTTGCAGCCATCCGAGAAACATTTATACGTGCAAAAATATTATCCACCGGAAGATTTTGCGAAGTTAAAGGAAGAGGGATTACAGCGAGGATTCAGCCACGTCGAATCCGGTCCGATGGTCCGCAGCTCCTACCAAGCGCATGAGCAGGTGAAGTCGGCCGCTCAGCATAAGGAAGAAAGCGCCCTTTCGCAGGTTTGATCCGGGAAAGGCGGTCAGAATAGCTTGTTTCAAATCGGTGGTAAAAACTATGAAGTGTTGCAGGATCACAAGAACGGGTGGAATCCCGAAGCCTTTCGTGATCGATATAGTGAAGTGTTGGATCGCTATGATTATATTATTGGCGATTGGGGTTACAATCAGCTTCGTCTGAAGGGGTTTTATCGAGAAGGGCACCCCAAAGCCAATAAAGATACATCCATTGTGGTATTGGACGATTATATTAATGAATACTGCAATTTTGGCTGTGCCTATTTTGTGCTGCAAAAAAGCCGTGAAGTTGAAAATAAGAACGGTACCAGTGATGACTTCGTTCCTCCCGACATCCAGCAATTGGTAGATGCTCAAAGGGAACAAGCGGAAATGTCAGAAACTGAAGAGCGTCAAGAAAGTTCGCAACCTTCAGCTGGACAAACGGAATATCCGCAACCACAGCAGGATTCCGCAGCTACAGAGGAGTCGAGAGTGGAACAGCCTTCAGAAGCCCGCCAACCACGAGAGTTGCAACGTAGGGAACCGAAGGATGCGCAGGAAGTACGTGAACGACAGCCGCGTGAAGCTCGCGAAAGTCGCCCATCCAGAGAAGGACGTGAAGGAAATCGGCAGCGTGAAGCACGTGATTCGCGCCAGCCAAGGGAACCGCGTGAAGCAAAGGATGGGCGAAGTTCGGGGGAAGGGCAGCAAGCCCGGGAACCACGTAGGCAGCGCAATCCACAAGGAAACTTCGATAAAAAGGAATCGCGTGGGCCACGCTATGATCGCCAGCCAAAGGAAAATCGGGAGGGACGGCAAGTTCGTGTTTCGCGTGAACCCGAGGGCCAGCGTCAAAAAAATAAAACATTCACCTCTCCACAACAAAACGGTTCCTGAATTTTCAGGAGCCGTTTTGTTTGTAAGTCCTCCACCACAACTGCCAATGTTATGACCAACTTTTTGCAAATTTTAAAATGGGGCTAATGCTTCCTCCTGATCAATTAAAAAAAGAGCCAGGATTTGGCTCTTTTACAGATTCTAATTGAGGAAAGCGTTGCGTACCCGATCCCAAAATGGGAAAGGACGGTAACGAGCGAAGCTGATCTTCTGACTTGCAACCTGACATCGAACAGAGATCAAGTCATCCACAGGAAAGTTCAAGTGATCTACAGTCAGTAAAAGACGCTGATCTTTCCGTGAAAAAATATCACAATGATGATGTTTTGGCAGTAGCAGGGGGATCCCAATGTCCGGTACACACGGTTATTAATGGAAGCGATCTCAGTCAACTGTAATGCTTCAATGGTAGGGTGAACCATAGCTCCGCCAAGTGCTTTATTATAGGCGGTTGTTCCTGAAGGTGTAGAAACACATATACCATCACCACGGAACATCTCAAAGGTGATATCGTTAATATCTACTTGGGCAACGACCGTGCCATCTACCCCTTTTAATGTAAACTCATTTAAGGCAATAAAAGAAGCATTGCCTGACTTCTTGTGAATTTCCAACTCAATCAGTGGATACTTAACGATTCTCGGGTTAAGCGGTCCCTTAGATCCGCTTTGGCTCATCAGGTGGATTAGCTCCTCCAGCTCGTCCGCACGCCAATCCGCGTAAAAGCCCAGATGACCGGTATGTACACCAACAAAGGCAATATCCGGAATGCGGTCAATGAAGGTATGAAACGCATGAAGCATCGTACCATCGCCTCCAATAGACACGACGATTTCCGGCGATTCGGCATCCAGCTTGAAATTCTTTTCTTGGGCAAGACGGTGAAATTGCTGACTCAAGTCCATGGAGTGCTGATCCCCGCGATCCAGAACATAATATCTCAAGATGAAAAGCTCCTTTGTCATGGGTATATATCGATCATAATCAATTATGAGCAAGAACACAATCGTTCATTGCCGGTGTGTTCCTTTCAATCGTATGAATAAGCGACTTGTACCCACGCTTAACCAGGAGAGAGCAAGCATTCCGGCCAGTATGCAGGCAAGAAGCAGCAGACTTTGCAGCAGTATAGCGGACGAGAAGCCAGGGGACCATGCGATATCGTGTACCGGAGAAAAGACCGGAGAGCTTCCCTGCCCCATTAACGGGCGCCATAATACGAGAGCTAGCAATGCAGAGATGATCCCGTGCGCAGCCCGGGCCAGCAAAAATGGCATATAGCGGAGATTCGTCATATTTAAAATACTTGCAACCTGTGCATGGACGGATAGCCCGCCCAGGAGAGAACAAAAGCTGCTGCGGCTACCTTGAACGGTAATGCCGCTGCTGCGGCTTCACCCGCAGCCTGTGCGCCTAAAGTGACTTCAAAAATACCACCTACGATGGACTCTGTTAATGTAGGAGGAAGACCACAGGCAGACAATAGGCTAGCCGTAAGCAGATGAAGCCCGCTCATTAAGCCGGAGTTCGTCAAAGCTTCTAAAATGACGCAGAAGAATACAACCAGCCCTCCTACGACAATAATAAGGCGTAGGGAGGAAGCAATCGCCTGACGAAGCAACTCACCCAATGGACGGCCATCTTCCAAACGTGCTGTATGCATGGCATATAATGCTTGGCGCAGTGGTCCAGGCTGTTTATTGCGACCTGTTGTTAATGTGTTAGCAGACTTCGACCAGGCTTTTCGAGGAGGTTGAGAGCGTTCGCTGCGAATATCGTTTTTCTCTGAACGGGAACCGTGGAAGCGCATGAGTAGTCCGATGATGAGAACGCCACCGTAATGGGCCGCTCCCAGGACGAGTGCAATTTCGGGTTGATGGAAGAAGCCAACAGAAACTGCACCAATCAGAAATATCGGATCAGAGGAAGTCGTAAACGCGACCAAACGTTCACCTTCAATGCGAGTGATCCATTTTTGTTCCCACAGCTTAGCGGTTAATTTGGCCCCTATGGGGTAGCCGGATGCACAACTGACCGCCGCGACAAACCCCCCGCAGCCAGGTACACGGAATAGAGGCTGCATCAGTGGGTCCAGTAGCGCACCTATGAAATGGACAATTCCAAAGCCGAGAAGAAGCTCGGAAATAACGAAAAATGGGAATAGGGACGGGAACAGCACATCCCACCAGATGGCAAGACCGCGAAGCCCGGCATTCAAAGAAGATTGCGGATACGCGGCCATCAGTATGAATAGGAATAACAGCATAAGGATGAGCAAAGGAAGCGAGAAACGGCGGTACAGCGACATAGAGGCCCCTCCTTTGGAGTTGTACTATTATACCTATGTCGAGGATGGACAAAGAGTACAAAAAAGTAAAGAAAACGATTACATGGAATGCTGTTTTTTTGTAAAGAGTATGTTAAAATAAGAAAACAACGATTCCATAACCTTAAGGATGGAGTGATCAGGATGAGTATCGTTGCCGGTCTGTTTGTATGTGCTTTTGTGTATGTCATTCGTGCCTCTCTCGTCCATCCCGGTGAAGAGGATTGGCGGAGTTATTAGTGGTATTCATGGAATGACGAAGCGATGTGCAGTGAAGCAAACCTCTTCATATGTTAAATTGATAAAATGACGCTTATTTTTAGCGTCATTTTTTGTTTTTTGTTATAATACGAGTGTATATTTATTACCATAGCACAGAAAGTTGGAGGAAAAGTGAATCCTAGCCTGAGCATTTATGACAACCTTGGGGGTGCGGAAGGTATTCGTGCTATTATTGAGGCCTTCTACCCGAGAGTTTATAAAGATCCGTTGTTAAGTCCCCTGTTTCCTAAAGACATGGAGCCGGTAAAGGAAAAGCAGTTTATGTTCCTGAGCCAGTTTTTTGGAGGGCCGTCCCTCTTTTCTGATGCATATGGTCATCCGATGTTACGTGCCAGACATATGAAGTTCCCCGTGACGGAGGAGCGAGCAGAGGCATGGTTGTCTTGTATGGCAGATGCGTTAACGGATACGGGAATTGAGGAGCCGCTTCGTTCCATCATACTTAGTCGTTTGTCCGGTCCTGCGCATCATTTTGTAAATACCCCGTAAGCTTTCGGGGATTGCCGAATTTTGGAGAGGGTTGTAAAAACATTGGAACTTGAACCGTTATATCAGATCAAAATCGTCTGTCCGCAATGCGAACAAGAATTTCAGACATCCCGTGTCAGACCAAGCCTAAAGAAGGCTATTCGTACCGATTCAGATTTTTGCGCTTATTATAAGAACGAAAATCCCGATTTTTATGTCGTACGGGTCTGTCCTCATTGTGGATTTACTTCGACAGAGCACTCTACCGTTCAGTTAAGCGATCAGCAAACCAAGCTATTTAAGGATAAAATCGGTAATCGCTGGCAGCCTCGCGAATATGGCGGGCATCGTAGCTGGGAAGAGGCGTTAGAAACGTACAAGTTGGGTTTACTCTGTGCACAGGTCATCGGAGAAAAGGAACGCGTAGTAGCCAGTCTATTGCAGCATATTGCATGGATGTACAGATACCAGGGGAATGAGGAGCAGGAGCTTCGCTTTCTCAAATTTAGTTTGGATTCCTATGTTCGAGTCTATGAGCTGGAGGGCGTTGGTGCGAATAATGCCAAACTGCTTTATCTGATTGGTGAACTGCATCGACGTACGGGTAACTTTAACGAAGCAGTGCGCTGGTTTTCGCGTGTCATTAATGATAAGAAAATTATGGATGCAGCGATGATTAGAGCTTCTCGTGAACAGTGGTCTGTCCTGCGTGAACAAATGCTGGCAAAAAACTTCCAGCTACCTGAGGAAATGCAGAACGCAAGCTCCTCTTGAAGAAATAAAGGTGTGCACTATGACCAATTTAGGCTCATGGTTCACACCTTGTTTGTAAAACGAGTTATCTTGCAACTGCCTCATGAATTAATGATGGCGCAACGTGGTATCTGACAGCAAATAATCGTCGTCACAATCCACCAAAGTAACCTTGTTATGGCAGCATGGAAACACAAGCAGCTTTTTCATGCCTTCATGAATGAGCTTAAGCTCTTTGGGCTTCAGGGGCAGCAAGACGTTATCATGGTTGCAAAACGGACAAGACTGTACATAAACATCTCCCATGACAATGTCATAAGGCCAGGTTTTATCAAAAGGAATCATGATTTGTCCGATTCTCCGCCGTTCGAGCCAGCGGCTTCTTCTTTAGCTAGTTCGGCCAGCTTTTGCATCAAAATGTGCTGGGGTGTATGCATAAGGTGTTCCAGCGGAATGCCGAGTTTTTCGGATAATTTCACAGCCGTTTCCGGCGAAATTTGTAAGGGTCTCATCCTGTTTTCCTCCTAATTGTAGTGATTGTGCCATCACGATGTAGCTTTATTGTATATGAAACCACATGAATTCGCCAAAAAAGAAAGGTGGAACTATTATGAAAACACCGTTAAAGCAAACATGGGATCTGGAATCTATTTTTAGCGGAGGCTCTTCCTCTGCCTCATTTCATGCATTTTTGGAAGAACTGGAGAGCAAGGTCCAACAGCTGCAATCCCAGCTTAAAGTAGCCAAAGTGCCACAAACGGTGTTGGATACCGAGCGTCTGGATAGTGTTCTGAATAGCATACAGGAGCTGTTTAATGGAGCATCGCAGGCAGGTTCTTTTGTATCTTGTTTGACTGCTCAAAATCAGCATGACAAGCTGGCTGTTCAACTGGGGGCGCGTGTCAATTCGTTGTATGCCCAAGGAAAAAGTGCTTTAGTCGCTTTCCAGAACTTGCTGGCACAAACCAGTGAAGACATTTGGCAGAAGTGGATGGAGCGCGAAGCGATCAAGCCGATTTCCTTTGTCCTAACTGAATACCGGAACGAAGCGCGCGAAAAAATGGCTCCTGAGCTGGAGAGTCTTGCATTGGATTTGGCAGTGGATGGTTACCATGGCTGGGGTGACTTTTATGATACCATTGTCAAAAATATGACGATCCCGGTGCCTGAAAATGGTGAAATTGTACACCTGTCTGTAGGTCAGGCAGCGAATAAGTTGGATGAAGCAGATCGCGGCGTACGTAAAGACGTATTTGCACGTTGGGAAGAGGCATGGACTCAGGTAGAGGACTATTGTGCCGATACGCTGAATCATCTGGCAGGCTTCCGCCTCAAGCTATATGAAAACCGGGGCTGGACAGACGTGCTCAAGGAACCGCTGGAAATCAGTCGTATGTCAGCCCAAACGTTGGATACGATGTGGCAGGTGATTAATGAAACAAAGCCTATTGTAGTCAAGTACCTGGAGCGGAAAGCCAAGCTGCTAGGCTTAGAAAAACTGTCCTGGCATGACATTGAAGCTCCGCTGGAAACATCGACCACTAAAATCCCTTACGACGATGCAGCCGCAACGATTGTTGAGCAATTTGGTAAATTTAGTTCGAGAATGGCTGACTTTGCCCAGATGGCTTTTGAGAAAAGCTGGATCGAAGCAGAGGATCGTCCAGGCAAACGTCCAGGCGGGTTTTGTACATCTCTGCGTCTAAGCAAAGAAACCCGTATTTTTATGACCTATGCCGGATCACCATCCAACGTTTCGACACTGGCCCATGAGCTAGGACACGGTTATCATCAACATGTGATGAATGAATTGCATCCATTGAATCAAAATTATGCTATGAACGTGGCTGAGACAGCATCGACGCTGGCAGAACTGATTGTATCAGATGCTCTGCTGGAAGCTGCTGAGGGTCAGGAGAAGGTAGCTTTGCTGGAGGATAAAATTCAGCGTGGTGTAGCCTTCTTTATGAACATTCATGCCCGTTTCCTGTTTGAAACCCGTTTTTACGAGCTACGGAAAAAAGGTGTTGTAGGAGCACAGCAATTAAGCGAGTTGATGGAAGAAGCGCAGCGTGAAGCGTTTTGTGGGGTTCTGGATGAGGCTCATCCTCATTTTTGGGCTTCCAAGCTGCACTTCTATATTACGGAAACTCCTTTCTACAACTTCCCATACACTTTCGGGTATATGTTCAGTGCAGGGATTTACGCTTTTGCGAAGGAAAATCCGGATGGCTTTGCCGACCAATATGATGCTTTGCTGCGTGATACAGGTCGCATGACAGTAGAAGAACTGGCCTCCAAGCACTTGGGGACCGATTTAACGCAGGCTGACTTCTGGCGTAACGCCGCACAAGTTACTGTTCAGGATATTGAGCAATTTTTGCAAATGACAAAATAACCGAGTTACATTTTAGAGGGTCTCCCGTAAGGGGGGCCTTTTTTGTAATTTTTGCAGAGGATGATGAATAAAGTCGCAAAATGTCGAAGTGCAATTGATGCTACCTGTTAGCGAAATTTAAAATGATGGATATACTTAGAAAATAGTTATAAATACCCAATTATGTTGAATTTGATTGTAAGCTTAAAAACCTTCGCATATAATTGAGCCGTAAGACCTATTAAATATTTTCATATAAGGTATATAGGAGGGTTTTTGATGGATGAAGTAGGTCAATTGTCGTTGGCGAGGCAGATGGATATTGTTTTTAAAGAATTGGATAATGAATTGGCGGGTTTATCGTCAGGGATCGTATTTGTACAAATACGAAACAATGTGGTTGGTAAATTTGGGATTCGGCATAATCCAATTGCAGGCAAAGGTGGCACATTTGCAGCAGTAGACCCAGGCTTATCTGTAGAGCATCGGGACCATTTTCGGCGTATGGCCCTGGAAACGCTAAATCACAAGCGTAGCTGGACTCATGGTGAGATTGCTTTCGATTTTGCCATCAGACAAGGAACAATTTTGGTAGATGCAACATTAGAGTCTAACTACAACATGGCGAATCTCATGATCCGCTATAACAAGCCTACATATCGCGCGGCTAAATCTGAATAACCATCGACATTAAAAAGAGCAAAGAAAAGCGGCCTTCCGAAGGAAGACCGCCTTTGTTATATACCCGTTATAACGCATTTTGGTAAATTACGATAACGGAATGCTCATGTGGAATAATGACGCTTATTGACCTGAACGACCTGATAATTGCTGTTCGGCCAGCTGTACTAAGCGTTTAGTGATATAGCCTCCCAGAGACCCAGCTTCACGGGACGGCATATCACCATAGTAACCGTCTGCCGGAATGGTGATGCCCAGTTCTTGCGCAGCTTCATATTTCAATTGTTGCAATGCGTTGTTGGCTTGAGGAACGACCAGAGTATTGCTACGACGTCCTCTGCCTTGATTGGCTTCATACATGTGTAGTCACCTCCTTCGGCTGTGATGAGGTTAGTATGCGACAGAGTTATGAAAATATGCGCCGAAGGAAGAAAAGTGACTATAGGGAAATTAAGGATATATGATATGAATCTGAGTTTTGAGGTCGATGGATTGTTGAGGCTCAAGACGAATCAGCCCACCATCTCCGACTGGGTCAGGAAAATTGGGAGCATCAGATAGCCAGGTATAAGGCTCAATGCAAAGATACTGATCGCATTCCCCTTTGGTATATAGTACCCAATACTTAAAGTATTGCTCATCTGCGGTGTAGCGGATTTGATAGCCATCATCACGAGTCAAAACAGCTTCAGCAGGGCCTTCCGCTGCTCGCAGCACAGTATCCAAATTTGTTCCTTTCAAAGATAAACCTGAGGAGAGCTGTTCCAAATGATCTAAAGAAGTAATGACACCTGTAGGCAGCTGCTCAGCATCCTGTTCATATACTCCATTCACCGGCAGCTTCAGGCGCCAGCGCTGAGGTTCTCCATCCACCATAAACCAAGTGTGGTATCCCAAGCCGAATGGGGCTGTTTTTTCACCTAGATTAGTGACGCGCAGCGTTTGGCTTAATACAGTTCCCTGCAAACGATATGTCATTTCCAGCCGCAAAGGAATGGGGTATTGTTCCATCCAGTGCGGATCACTTTCTGTCAGAAACTCGGTTGTTACGCTGCAACCTTCTTCATCCTCTTCAATATCGCTGCAACGCCAGGATTGATTACGGTGCAGACCGTGTATATGATTGTCGTTGGCTGTATTACGGTCAAACTGATATGGGACGCCGTCAAACTCAAATTGTCCTTTGCGAATTCGGCCAGGAGGAATCAAAATGGGTAAGCCAAAATGATATGGCTTTTGTAAATAAAATGCCAATTCTTCCTCGCCAGGTCGACGTACGATATCCCGGTTCAGCTTCAGATCACGCACGGAGATAATATTATTCCCCAGACGAGGGATCATTGTAACTTCCAATTCACCACTATGTAAAACATACGTGTCGTAACCGTTCCAGTGTTCTTTGGTCACTTGTTTCATATTCATGCTCCTTTGTCCACTATAATCGGTTGAAGCTTCGTGTCATTATGATAACAGATTTTTGGTCATATGGCACAATCGTCATTTGACAATAACAGTAAGCGGAATTATCATTAATGTAGCTTAGAAAGAAATGACATGGATAACACGATGATGAGGACAAGTAAGCTTTTGCATAAGCTCTTCAGAAAGCCGGTGGTGGATGAGAATCGGCGAGCCTGCACTGCTGAATGGACCTTGGAGTGCCGCACAGAACAGGATTTTACTTTCCTCAGTATGACGGCCGATTGCTCCTCGTTAACGGAGCTTCAAGATTGCAGCGGCCACGTAGGATAGCTCCGACAACTCATAGGCTGACAGCAATGAATAAGGGTGGTACCACGGTCTCGCGTCCCTTGAGGATGCGGGGCCTTTTTGCGTTCTAAAATATTGAAATAATCGGAGGAGGAAGAATATGAAAACCGTACTTTCAGGTATTCAGCCTAGTGGACAACTTACTTTGGGTAATTACATCGGCGCAATGAAAAACTTTGTCAAATTGCAAGAGGATCATCAATGTTACTTTATGGTCGTAGACCTTCATGCGATTACTGTACCGCAGGAACCAGCTCAATTACGTGAGCAGTCGGAGGCGGTAGCGGCATTATTTATCGCAGCGGGTATTAACCCAGAGAAATCCAATGTCTTTTTACAATCCCATGTTCCTCAGCACGCTGAGCTGGGATGGTTGATGACAACACTGACGAATATGGGCGAGCTGGAGCGTATGACTCAGTTTAAGGACAAAGCCGCTGGCAAGGATTCCGTAGGGGCAGGGCTGTTCGTATATCCGTCATTGATGGCAGCTGACATTTTGCTCTACAATGCGGACCTTGTCCCAGTAGGCGACGACCAAAAACAGCATCTGGAGCTGACACGTGATTTAGCGGGCCGCTTTAATCACCGTTATGGAGATTATTTTACTGTTCCGGAGCCGTATATCCCTGAAGTAGGGGCGAGAATTATGTCCCTGGATGATGCATCCAAGAAAATGAGTAAGAGTAATCCGAATGCAGGCAGTTTTATTGCACTGCTGGACGATCCAAAAGTCATACGCAAAAAAATCAGCCGCGCTACTACCGATTCGGGCAGTGAGGTTAGATATGATCCAGCCAATAAACCGGAAATTAGTAATCTGATGGGCATTTACAGCCAATGTTCCGGTTTGTCGCTCCAAGAAGTGCAGGATCGCTATGAAGGCCAAATGTACGGGACATTTAAAAAAGAACTGGCAGAGACGGTTGTAGCTATGCTTGAACCGATTCAGCAGCGCTATCGCGATATCCGGGAATCCGGTGAAATTGGACATATTTTAGCCCAATCCGCAGAGCGTGCTCAAGAAGCTGCTGAAGTCACGCTGTCTGCGGTCAAAGAGCGCATGGGCTTTTTGCCACGTCTACGCTAGAGTCAATTGAAGACAGACAGATGGGGTCTTCTACAAATTAACTTAAGAACGGCGTTGTCGGGCCTTGATTACGAAGCCCCAGCCGATATTACCGACAGATAAAAGTCCCAGTAATATAGCAAGCCATGCAGAATAGCTGATGGATATAGCGGCTGCTGTCAGCAGAACAATGGATGAAACGGCGAACCATAGGGATAGACCTTTGCTCATGGTAAAAACCTCCAGCCTTCGAATGTTGAATTTCAGGAATAAGTAGATGTAAGTGAGCCATAATAATCTTGCAAGCTTGCAATGAACCTCACTCACAAAGAACTGAAAGGAGATTCAAATATGAGCAGACGTCGTTCAAACAACCTGCAAGTACCGCAGGCCAACGCCGCTTTACAACAATTAAAATATGAGGCAGCTCAAGAACTTGGCATCACCATCCCTCAGGACGGTTACTTCGGTAATGTCGTTTCCCGCGAAACAGGTTCTCTTGGGGGATACATCACGAAAAAGCTGGTCCAACAAGCAGAACAATCCTTGTCGGGCAGCAGCCGCTTGCAGTAATACACATAAACACTCCCATCTTGGAAGCTGTATTATGAGCAGCTGTGATGAAGAAAATCCGGAGCAAACATGCTCCGGATTTTTTTGCGCATGTTTATGACCATTGTGAATCACGTTAGTCTGCTTCGTCAAGAGGGCGCTTTCATGAAATGCTTTTTTTACGGGAATAGTCAAAAAAACAGCAAGCCCCCGTTTAAGGGAGACTTGCTGTCTGTAATACACTCGGCCTATTGTTAGCTTGGAAATATTTTAATTCGTATGCAAGGAAAGACGTTTTTGCATCTTTTCATCACTGAGCCATCCAATATAACTGTTGATCAGTCCGAATTGCTTATCCATCGCGACCACCGCCACAAATGGATATTGCCTCCGGTGTCGATACCTGACGTCTCCCCATCGCACAATATAGCCCCACTCCAGTTCTTCCACCTCGGCAACGGCAAAGGAGGAAAAATAGCGAAATGCTTGCACATCGCGATAGGATTTGGAGGCCTCTACGGCTGGATGTGTGGATGGAGTTGCGTGTTTCGTCCAAAATAAATGCTTGCCATTTAATCCGCCAATGTCATAGCTTCCATTCTGATGAGCTTTTACCACATGCCACCGGTTCCATGATACCGTGGGAATGATATAATAGGTGTCGCCTTCCTGACGCTTGTTGTCCATATCACGTACCGCTTTTCTGGTAATAAAATGACTCCAGGTTCGCCAAATGTAATACAGGCCAATAATGATGTACAGCGTAATAAATAAGGGGGCGGGCGGAACCAATCCGGTGATCCACAGCATGATCGCAGCAACATGGGTGCCGAAAATAAAGGGATCAAAAATATGGATGATATTCCAAGATATCCACTTATTCGTAAACGGCCGAAATGCCTGGGTTCCGTACGTATTGAATAAATCTGTGAATACATGCAGGCAGACGGCAATCGTTACCCATAATGCTACGTGACCTGGGGGCACATCCCTGAAGATCAGGCAAATCAGTCCCGTTATGGACAAGATCCATATCAACCAGAAGGGGATAGAATGCGACAGTCCACGGTGATTGCGAATATACGCTGCATTATTTTTCAACCGAAGCAAGGTGTCAAAGTCCGGAGCTTGTGACCCTACGACTGTAGCGAGCAGTATGACCGCTGCTAGCTTGGGATCTCCGGCGACGACAGGATCAGTATAGGCCAGCCCGGCCAACCCGACTCCCATGACAAAGTGTGTGGCTGTATCCATATCTGTCGCTCCTTTTGTATTGTTTCCTGTACTTATTACTACCCAAATTTACTGTAAACGATCAGCAGGGGTGATTTGCCATCTGAATTGTGAACGTTTTGTGCGTTTTCTGTCAAACTTTTTGGGGTAGGTATATGATAAAATTTATATCGGAGTTCAACTTACTCCCGAATTCATACATCTCTAAGGGGGAGTTACTCACAATGGATAATATTAGTTATAAGACTTCTTCGGATGCGGCTACCTATTCTGTAAAATCTAAACCACCCGGCAAGGCGGGCACTTGGAAAGATTTTATTACAGTTACCAAGCCAGGCATCCTTCGTACTAATCTGGTTGCAGCCTTCGGTGGTTTTTGGTTGGCATCGCAATGGGACGTTGACTATATAAAGTTAATTCTTACACTCTTAGGTACAATGCTGGTTATGGCGTCTTCTTGTGTCTTTAACAACTACTTTGACCGTGAGTTGGATTTGAAGATGGAGCGCACACGTAATCGCTCACTGCCAACAGGACGTCTGACCCCTACAACGGTGTTGTCATACGCTATTATTTTGGGTATTGTCGGCTTGGCTGTTTTATTCTTCTTCTCTGGTGTGAAGGCAGGACTACTGGGCATATTGGGTATGTTTGTCTACGTTGGCATCTATACACTCTGGTTGAAACGTTCATCTACATGGAGTACATCCATTGGCGGTATTTCTGGAGCTATGCCTCCGGTAATTGGTTATGTTGCCGCATCGGGCCGTATTGACATGGGTGCTTGGCTCTTATTCGCACTATTGTTCTTATGGCAACCTCCTCACTTCTGGGCACTTGCCATTCGCAGAGTTGAGGAATATCGCGCAGCAGGATTTCCATTGCTGCCAGTCGTGAAAGGCATCCATCGGACTAAGATTCAGATGATTCCTTATATTGTGCTGCTGATCCCGGTACCCATCCTTATGTATGCTTATGGATATGCCGGTATGATTTTTATGATCGTGTCCGTGTTACTGTCCGTGCTTTGGGCGTTTTATGCCTTTAAAGGCTTTACGATTAAGGAAGAAGAAACGGATTCGTGGGCAAAAAAAGTATTTTTCTTTTCCATTAACCATTTGACACTCAGCTTCTTGCTGATGATCGTTGATACGGTTCATAAGTTCTAATACCAATCTTAGAAGCTGTACTATATAGAGCTGTCCAACAGGCATGAAATTGACCTGAGGACAGCTCTTTTGTTATTTGCAGGACTAAAGAACAGGAGGGTATACAATGTATTCCTCAAGCCCTGCTTTTTCCAGCTGGGCAATTACATATTCATCTGGAGTACCTTCTACGCCTGCATAGCCTTTGCGTGTATACATATGAAGGGCATCCGGAAAAGCGTCTGCAAGCACACCTCTTATTTTTTTCCCTGAGCTGTCGTTGTCCATAAATAAAAATATTTCGTCATGCTTGGTCCGCTGGCGGAGGGATTCTAATTTTATTGAGTTTAGTGTGCCGAAGGTGCATAAAATGTTGACCTCCGGATCGAGTAATCGGCGGAGTTTACTGCGGTCATTTTTTCCTTCGACAATCACGGTTATCGCCATTTTGCTCACCCCTTGCTTGATGCCTGTGCTCGAAATTCCCCGGGAAATGAAAGAATATGTGTATAGTTTAGCTCTAAAAGGGGTTCTCATGCAAAAAACAACAAAACAGCCTGCCGTAAGTGGCAGGCATGGGTTACAAAGCCGGATGTTAGGGCTAATTAGAACATTAGAACCAGCAAGTACGAAGAATGATGACGAGCAGAATATAAAGAACAAGAATGGTACCAGTTGAAGTTCCAAAAACAGGGCAAGGGCTTACAGGATGACAGTGGCTCATGGGCTGCACCTCCCTTTGTATTGAATTGTTCAGTCAAATTAGTCTATGAGGAGCAGGGTATTAGGTACTGTGCGTAAGCCCTCTAGAACGTATTTTGGGCTTTAAAGGTAGCATCTCAGCATGGCCCCTTAGTTATAATTAGGAATGGTAAGGACCCGAGGTAGATAGTGGTGGTGTAGGAGATAATCGCTGAACAGGAACGAATAGTAGACCAGTCATCAAAATTAGAAATGCGATAAAAAAAGGAGATATGTGATCCGGAAGCTGGCCCGCCAGTACAGGCCCGGCAAAGGAGCCGATAGACGTTGCAATGGATTGTAGGGCAAAGGTTTTGCCCAATCGAGCCCCTCCGATTCGTATGAAAAGAGAGGCCAGCGCTGGAAAAATGATGCCTTTGGCTGTTCCCAAAATAAACAGGATGATGCCTATGGTCGCTTCAGGCGTGGTGGCGAGTGCGTAGAAGCTTAAAGACATCAGAATAATGCCGCAAATTAACCTTACCATCGGTGAATATTTGTTCAGAAAAAGCAAACTGAGCGTACAGAGTGCTCCCAAACTGATGATGGAAAAGAGCAATCCGGTGGACATCATGGACGCAGAACCGTTATTTCGTAATGGGATCTCGTAAAATAAAATGCCTTGTGCGCACGCCAAAACAAAAGGTAGAAGCAGATAACGCCAATTGAAGGGTAACCGCGTCTGTGCTGCTGACTGTGGAGCAGGTGTCGTATGACCATCAGATAATTGGGCCTGTGGAGCGGGTGCTTTTTTGGGTAAGGTGAAATAAGCCATAAGCCCCGTGATTACGAGAATGATACCAAGGGAGCTAAATGTCTCGCTAAAGCCAAAGCTGGCTACGATAAATGCGCCTGCAGCTGGAGATAGAACTGAGGCCAACGTATGGACAACACCATGTCCCGACATATATTTGCCCTGCGTAACCGGATGATCGGACAGTTGCGCCAGCATGGCCAGACAGGCTGGAGATAAAAAGGCCAACACATAACCACTAATCGCACGCAGAAAAAGCAATTCCCACGGTGTATGGATGTACGATTGAATGATCAGGATGATGCCTGCAGCTGTCAGGCTGAACATAATATATCGGCGACTGCCGTGTTTGTCGACTTTGGGACCTGCCATTAAATTGCCAGGCAGGTGAGTCAGAGAGTAAATTCCCATCATCCAACCGATAAAGGTAGGAGCTGCCCCCAGAGAGATGGCGAATGGTGTCAAAATAGGATATTGTGCATGCAGATCAAAAAGGCAATGAACAAGAAGAGATACAGCCAGAGGGCTGTTTTCATGTGATTGACCCCCTTTCCTAAATGTAAACTTTCATGTTACTTCGTATTGGCCCTTCCTAAGTTGTACGCCAGATTGGACGAACATAGACCACTTTGTGTGGACAAGAATTGAAAGACAAGGTATGTATAAGACCTAAGCTGACAGGACATTGCGTAATCATGTATAATTACAGAGACAATTTTGCAATTTGAATCATGTAGTTGGAAACGGGAGTGTAGCGAATGGATAAGAACGTCTGGTCAGAGTTTTTGGAACATAATTGGCAGATCGTTCAGGATAACTGGCTGTATATAGTGATTGGGCTTGTCCTATTGTTAGTCATATTGAAGATTGTAAGAACTCTCGTAAAATGGCTGATCGTCATTATTGTGATTGCAGGCTTGCTAGTCTACAGTGGTATTTCCTTTGAACAGGTTGGCAAGGTCGTGACTCAGGCAAAGGATGACGCAATTAACAAGGTTCAGAGCGAGGCTTTGAACATGATGATAAAAGAGGGGCAAAATGCCAAATACACCTCCAACGGAGATGGTACATTTACAGTGACCAGTTCCAACCTGGAAGTAAAAGGTCCGTTTGAGGGGAACAAGGTCAAGGTATGGTTTCAGGGAATGTCGCTGGGCGAATGGAGTATGAGTGACACAGTCAAGAAATATATCGAAAGTGCGAAAGACTTGGCTGCTGCACAGCCGCCACAGTCGCCGTAAAGACAGGAGGAACACAATGAACCCATCCTGGCTGGAGTCTATTCTTCATTGGAATGGCGTGACGGTGTTTCTGATCGCCATCGTAGTATTGTCGTTGATACAGGGGTGGAGGCGAGGGGCCTCCAGATCTGTAGGTGCGCTGTTTAGTCTCATTGTGGATGGCATACTCACTGTGGCGGGTATTTTGTGCTCGTTCGGGTTAGCCATGTGGCTTTCACCAAAGGTGCAGCAATGGCTGGCAGCTTACATGGAGCATTTGCCACAGCGAAAACTAAGTGGGATTGAGCAATTTTATTATACGCTTGTGGCGGGGATAGAGGGGTTTCCGCTGCTGCGGTTTGCCGTATTGTTCATGCTCAGTTATGCTATCGCCCAGTTTATACTGCGTGCCATTTATGTGCTGATGGTAGGTGGCAAATCAGATTCCTCTCTCCATGAGCATCCCCAAAAATCGGGCTTTTTCAGCAGGGTGGCAGGGGCCGGCATAGGTACTCTTATTGGTGGAGCTCGCGCCATGATGATCATAGCCCTGCTGTTCATAGGCGTAAGTCTGTACCCAGACAGCGGGTTTAGCAGCTACGTACAAGCTTCGCCGATTTATAAGCAAGGTGCGCAATCGGTCATTGAGCCGTTGTCCGGGACTCTGATTAAGGATAAACTCCCTGTATTTACGCAGGCTGTTACCAAGGAATTGAATGGTATCATGCAGCGCAAATACGAAATAATCGACCGGGACATTCCAAGCGATATCGTTCAGGCAGCGGCCAAGATTACAGAAGGGGCTAGCGGTGACGAGCAAAAAGCCAGAGCGTTGTATGAATGGGTAGGCACCCGCATTAGCTATGATTACAGTAAGGTGGAAGCCTATGAGCAACGTGGTGACTGGCATGAACAGACTCCCCGAGATACGTTTGATACACGTAAAGGAGTGTGCATTGATTATGCCCGCCTGTACTCAATGATGGCTCGTTCACAGGGACTACAGGTCAAGGTCGTAACAGGCCTTGGATACAACGGACAGGGAGGATACGGGTCCCATGCCTGGAATGAGGTGTATTTGAGCGGACAGCATCAGTGGGTTCCGTTAGACCCGACCTGGGCACAAAGTGGAGACTGGTTTAATCCGCCTGGTTTTGCCCAGACACATATCAAGGATAAAGTGATTTAAAGGGAGTGGAGAAGAGCACATGAGAAAGATAGACAACGAGCAGGGAAAAGACAACGAGTCGTCCGACCGAAAAAGATTCAGCTTCAGAATCAACCTGTTCTTTTTCAGCTCGTTCATTATATTTACTGTCATTATCGTAAGACTGGCGATACTTCAATTTGTGGAGGGACCTCAGCTCAAGCAGCAGGAGGCCAGTAATGTTACTAAAAATGTACCACTTACGCCGATTCGCGGAACGATTTATGATTCAACCGGCCAGAACAGACTGGCGTATTCGACACCTGTACAATCGCTGTATATCACACTCTCCAAGAACTATAGTGACAGCTTGGAAGAAAAGCGTAATCCTGATAAAAAGCTGTTGCCTGAGCTGGAGAATATGACACAAAAGCTGGCGAATCGATTTGCTCAATACGGCGATAAAGATGAGCCGCAAATGACGGCAGAACAAATTATGGACGCTATGGATCGGAACTATCAACGATTTAGCGGTTTTACGCCGCGTCTGATTAAAACGAATCTTAATAAAGATGAAGTTGCCTATTTTATGCAGCATAAGAGTGAGTTTCCAGGCGTAGATGTCGTTGAAGAGACGGTACGTCATTACGATCCTGATACGGTAGCTGTTCAAGCGGTCGGTTATATTAAAAGTTACAAAAGTGCGCGTGAAACGTTGGATAAATATAAGAATATCCAAAAATCCATGTCAGCTGAAAATGATCCGGGCCTCATCTATATGGATAACGAATCTGTGGGCTTTGATGGACTGGAATATCAATATCAGGAACAGTTACGAGGGAAAAATGGCTATAAAACGGTTCCGATTGATCCGCGCAATATGCCGGAGGGTGTAGATTCTGTTACTCCTCCGCAAAAAGGGGATAATGTCTATTCCACGATTAACAAAGAAATTCAGGTGAAGACTGAAAATGCCATTATGGATCAATTGAGATGGCTCCACACACACGCTGTATCTGGCAGGACTCATCCTTATGCGAAAACAGGCTTTGCTGTAGCCATGGAAGTGGATACAGGGAATGTAGTCGCGATGGCCAGCATGCCGGATTATGATGCGAATTATTGGCAGACAGGTACGATTTCAAAAGACAAATATGAAGAAATAAAACATGTGTATCAAAACGCTACAATTAAGAACGTTGGCTCAGGCCAATCTGGACAGCACCCAGATTCTACCGTGCTTCTCGGATCAACTATTAAACCGCTGTCTGTTCTTATTGGATTGGAAGAAGGACTATTTACGACAAATACGTACTATCAAGACACAGGAGCTGCTTATTTCGGACGTAATAATTCCGCACGGGTGCGGAACTCGTCTGGTCATGTGTACGGTTCAATGGACCCGGCTACCGCTATACGTCATTCCTCTAATGCTTTCATGGTCGATATGGTTGGCAAGCGCCTATATAACAAATACAGAAATAATGCTACAGAAGACCAGGGGATAAATGTATGGGACCGTTATATGAAGGAGTTTGGATTAGGTGTTTCCACTGGAGTAGACTTGCCTGGTGAGTTCCGGGGTTGGCGAGAGTATACGAATAAATCCGAGTCGGTACTTTCTAGACTAGCGTATGCTTCCTTTGGTCAGCAAGGTAAGTATACTCCAATGCAACTTGCCCAGTACGCAACGATGATTGCTACTAAGGGCAAACGGATGGAGCCGCATTTGGTCAGTCAAATTAAAGATACCAACGGTAATGTGGTTCAAACGTTTAAGCCGAAGGTGCTGAATGAAGTGAAATTTCCGGATGCTTACTGGAATGAAGTCATACGCGGGATGGCAACAGATGTCAGCGCATTTAAAGGTTTCCCTTATGACTTTGCTCGCAAAACGGGGACATCACAGCAGAGTGTAGGCAGAGAACTAAAAGATAACGGGGTATTTATCGCCTTTGCACCACGCCAGAATCCTAAACTTGCAGTAGCAGTTGTCATTCCTGAAGGAGGCTTCGGAGCTTGGAGCGCCGGACCTGTGGCACGTAAAATATTTGATGCTTACGACGAAGTGTACGGTCTGGACGGTGTTCCAAAGAAAAAGGATGCAGCGACAGCCGATCCTAATACAGCCAAACAGCCATAATCATTTTTATACAGATATTATTTCAGGTAAGCTTTTCTTAGCCATTGAGCTGAGGAAAGCTTTTTTGTGTTTTTTTATACGTTTTCTTACAAAATTGTCATCTTGGATTTCCTTGTTTCTTGTTTCAAATATGGTAGGATCAGGAATATGAGACCTATTGGAAGGAGTAATGATCAGCTAATATGGACAGAGGAAGTTTGGATAAAAAATTTTCATTCAAAAAGAAAATTGGTGAAGAGGACGAAGAAACGCGAAAACAGCGGACGGTTTTACGAACCAACCTACTGTTTTTTAGTGTTTTTGTGCTGTTTGCCCTGATCATTACCAGACTAGCTGTATTGCAGTTTATACAATCAGAGGAGCTGAAGGGCCAGCAGCAATCCATAAATACAAAAAATGTTCCGCTAACCCCGAGTCGCGGTACGATTTATGACTCCACGGGTAAGGTTAGACTGGCATATTCGACTCCAATGCAGTCCCTGTATGTGACTTTGCCTAAGGATTATAGCAAGCGTACGGAGAAAGGTCGCAAGCCGGGGGACAAGCTGCTTCCTGAACTTAATGCTTTTGCTGACAAGCTTGCTAGTAAATTAAACGAGTTGGGTCATAGCGAAGGAGAGCGACTTGATGCAAAGGAAATTATACAACGACTTGACCCGGATTATATTCAATATAGGGGATTTACCCCGCGTTTGGTCAAATCCGACCTGAGTCAGAAGGAAATTGCTTATTTTCTGGAGCATCGAACAGAGTTTCCAGGTGTAGAGGTCATCGAAGAAAGTGTACGCCATTATGACCCGGATCGGGTCGCAGTCCAAACGATAGGATATATGTACAAATTTAAAGGAGCCCGAGCGAATCGCTCCAAATATAAAGAGTTGTATGAGGCCAATTCGGAGGTTCTAAGACCGGAACAAGTGTATTCGGAAAGCGAAACTGTCGGATATGATGGCTTGGAGCTTCAGTATCAAGACGAGTTAAGAGGGGAAAATGGCTATAAAACGGTAGAGGTTAACCCTCGAAGCATGCCGGAGGGCATTAGATCCATTACACCACCAGCGAAAGGTCATCATCTGTACTCTACCATCAACAAGGAAATTCAACAAAAAACCGAACAGGCGATTATGGATCAACTCCGCTGGCTTCGTACCCATGCCGTATCGGGTAAACTTCATCCGGATGCAACTACTGGCTTCGCTGTAGCGATGGAGGTAGAGACCGGACATATCGTAGCAATGGCCAGCATGCCGGACTATGACTCGAATGTATGGAAAACGGGAAGTGCGTCGCCTTCAGTGTATGACGATATTCAGCATAGAATGGGGAACGGAACGATTAAATCTGTACCTAGTGGAAAAGTGGGTCCGCACCCAGAATCCTCGGTTCTGCTGGGTTCAACCATTAAGCCGCTGACTGTGCTGATCGGGTTGAAGGAAAATCTGTTTTCGCCTGGACAAACATATCAGGATACAGGAAGTGCGTACTATGGAAAAAATCGCTCCAGCCGAGTCGGTAATTCAGGCGGACATGTGTATGGCTCACTAACACCTAGTAAAGCAATTGAGGTCTCGTCAAATACGTTCATGGTCGATATGATCGGCAAGCCGCTGTATGCCAAATACGGAAGTAATGCAGGAATGCATCAGGGAATTGATGTATGGGACAAGTATATGAAGCAATTTGGACTGGGTGTACCGACGGAAGTCGATCTGCCCGGTGAGTGGGCAGGCAGACTGGAGTACACCAGCAAGCATGAAAGTGCACTGACACGCTTAGTACAGGCATCCTTTGGTCAGCAAGGGAAGTATACAACGATGCAGCTGGCCCAGTATACGACTGTGCTGGCAAGCAAAGGCAAGCGAGTGCAGCCTCATTTGGTCAGTAAAATTGTGGATGACCAGGGGAATCTCGTACGTGAGTTTAAGCCGAAGGTGCTGAATGAGGTCGCTTTTTCAGATACGTACTGGAATACTGTGATTCGTGGTATGGCTACCGATGTTAAAGCCTTTAACGGATTTCCCTATGACTATGCACGCAAAACGGGAACTTCTCAGCAGGTGGTGGGACGTACGGTTAAAGATAATGGGGTATTTATCGCTTTTGCTCCGCGTCAAAATCCGAAGCTGGCTGTAGCCGTTATCATCCCGGAGGGGGCTTTGGTGCGACGAGTGCGGGACCGGTTGCGCGTAAAATATTTGATGCGTATGACGAAGTATACGGGCTTGATGGTAATCCTAAAAAGCCTCTGGTAGCGAAATAAGGACTTGAATACTTTTGTGGGCTTCTCTTTTTCATGGTAAAATGTCGTTGGACATAAGGGACAACAGGAGGAAGAGAGACCATGGGAGAAAACCAATATAAATACAAACTGCTTGCGCTCGACATGGATGGAACTTTACTGAATGATAATCATGAAATAAGCTTGGAAACAATTAATTGGATTAATAAGGCGATTCAGGAAGGGACTCATGTATGCTTGTCCACCGGACGTGCAGCGATGCATGCTTTGCCTTACGGTCAGCAACTCGGTCTGGAGACGCCAATGGTAACTGTAAACGGCAGTGAAGTATGGAAATCACCTCACGAATTGTGGCGCCGCTATTTGCTTGATAAGGAGCTTATTCGCAAGATGCACCAGATTGCCATAGAAACAGGCTCCTGGTTCTGGGCTTACTCAACCGAGGAGTTATACAACAGAGATCGTTGGCCGGACACATTGGACACACAGGAATGGCTCAAATTCGGTTATAATACGGAAAATGACGAAATTCGCCATCAAATTTTGCTCAAGCTTCAGGAGATGGGGGGACTTGAAATTTCCAATTCTTCGATGACGAATCTGGAAATTAATCCGGCCGGTATATCCAAAGCCAGTGGCATCGCTGAAGTGTGCGACCTGCTCGGCATTACCATGGAGCAGGTGGTTGCCGTAGGTGACAGTCTGAATGACCTGGCTGTGATTCAAGCGGCTGGACTGGGTGTAGCGATGGGGAATGCTCAGGATACGGTAAAAGAAGCCGCTAATGTGGTTGTGGCTTCGAATAATGAGGACGGCATTGTAGAAGTGATTCGAGATTATGTACTTGTGTAATAAAATGATGGTGCACAAGCAAGATGAATAGACGAGAAGGAGGAGGCCCATGGACGTTTTAGGTTGGATTGTTGTCATTGTACTGTTCATTGTGGGCATGGCGGGAGCGGTGTATCCCGTATTGCCGGGGGCGCTCGCCATTTATTTTGCATTTTTTGTATACGGCTGGTTTTTCTCGTTTGCTCAATACAATGCATTGTTTTGGATTATACAAACACTTATCGTCGTTGCCCTTTTTGTTGCGGATTATGCTGTGAATGCGTGGGGAGTCAAGCGATTTGGCGGCTCGCGTCTGTCAGCGATCCTTAGTACAGTAGGAATCATTATTGGCCCTTTCGTTATTCCGGCATTCGGTCTGATTTTGGGACCATTTATCGGTGCTGTGCTGGGTGAACTGATTGGCAAAGCCCCGCTGGATCGAGCTATAAAAGTGGGCTTTGGCTCCGTCTTGGGCCTATTTACTAGCACCGTGATGAAAGTAATTTTGCAGCTTGCCATGATTATTGTATTCTTAATTTGGGTGTTTTAACCTGAGATTCGTTTATTATGATTTACAGAGACAGAATCGACATGCGGCTCCGCACCGGTGATGGCTCAGGCCATGACTGTTTTTTGCGGAGCTTTTGCATGCATGTGAACAGCAAGAAAGAAGGGAACGCATTTTGTCCAATAAAGAAACATTCCTTAAAGGTACGCTTATTTTAGCCGCTGCCGCCTTGGTGGCCAGAGTGCTTGGTCTGGTACAGCGCGTTCCATTGGAGCATTTGCTAGGCTCCGTCGGGAACGCCTCGTTTACCATTGCGAACAACGCTTATTTGATGCTGCTCACGGTCGCTACGGCCGGCATTCCCAGCACACTGAGCAAAATGGTTTCGGAACGCTACGCACTGGATCGGCCTGCGGAAGCGCGACGTGTGTATCGTGCGGCTTTGATATTCGCGGCCGTGGCCGGTGTTATCATTACGGCGCTGCTGTATTTTGGTGCGCCTTATTTTGCCGAGCATGTAGCAGGGGTTCCGCAGTCTGCTTTGGCTATTCAGGCTTTGGCACCCGCTTTGCTGTTGTTTCCTGCTATTGCCATGATGCGTGGATACTTCCAAGGACGTGGTAATATGACCGCAGGCGGTATTTCACAAATTGTGGAGCAGGTCGCACGGGTAGCAACCGCAATTCTGCTCGCCTTTATTATTTTGAAGCTTGGCTATGGAGATCGTGAGGTTGCGGCGGGTGCCTCCTTTGGGGGTGTCATGGGAAGCCTCGGCGCTCTGGCGGTCATGTTGTATTACACGGTGAAACTGCGTCGTCAGGATCGCCAAGATCGTCAAGAGCAATTCCAAGAGGAAAGCTCCGCGTTACCGATGATGCGGATTTACAAAGATATTTTTAAGCTCTCTATTCCCATCGTATTGTCGTCTCTGACGGTTCCGGCGGTTAATTTTATTGATACGTCGATTGTAGTTAGACTGCTGTCTGGACAAGTGGGATTGGATCAGGCGACTACTCAGTTGGGTTATCTAGGCTCTAGGGCACAGAGTGTGGCAGGTATTCCTCCAATTTTGGCCATTGCACTCAGTCAATCGCTCATTCCGATCATTTCGGCGGCTTTTGCCCGTAAGGATGAACAGCATTTACAAAATCAGATGACGCTTGCCTTGCGTATCTCTATTTTGACCGGAATGCCGATTGTGTTGGCTTTATGTGTAACTGCATATTCTATTAATGGTCTGTTGTTCAGCTCGCTTGGAGGCAGCGGAATTATCGCTGTTTTGACACTCGGAACGATCTTCCAGATTACGATGATGACTTCTAATTCGATATTGATCGGTATGGGCAAGCCGCGTATTTCAATGGTCAATGTGATGGTTGGTATCGTCGTGAAGTTGGCAGCGAGCTGGCTGCTGGCTGGTTGGCTTGGAATTTACGGAATTATTGCCGCAACCGGATTATGTTTTCTCGTCATTACGTTGCTGAATTTGCGTGTGCTGAAAGGTATTGTTTCCTTCTCAATCATGGGCCGTCGCTGGGCAGGCTTCCTAACCGCTGTCGTAGTCTCGGGAGCTATCGGGTACGGAGTAAATGAAGCCTGCATTTTGCTGGTACACCTGATGCCTGCGCGTGTAGCCTTCTTGATCGCGTGCTGTATTGCCGGAGCGGTTGTACTGGTATGCTACTTGGTATTGCTGGTTGTATTGCGCGTATTGCGCAGGGACGAGCTGGGCAACTATCCGCGTATGTTGCAGAAGGTATTGCGTCCGTTAATGCGCCTACAGCGTGAGTCCACTGGACAACGAAGCTAAAAGAATCCTTCCTCTGTTCAATGAAAGGACCTAAAGCTGTTATGAGCATCACGGGCCATTGCTGTTTTTTGTATGCCGTAGCGATGCTCATGGCGCATAGCAAATAACAGAGGCCGTCTTGGTTCACTGATATGCCCAAGTGTAGAACCGTCCTGAAACCAGTCATAACGGGGAATCGGATCATAGGCTGTATCTGACCAAACGGCGTTCAGTTCCGGGCTGTACAGACGTTGACTTGGCGGGAGCCATTCATGTGCTAAAAGCGTTGCACTCTCTTCTGGAGAGCGCAGCGCTTTTTGTTCATTTGGAGTGAACAGTCCCGGCCAATAGTCGCTGCGAGAACCGGTATGCGGCACACTGGCAGCAAATGCGGATGCCTGATCCAGTACCTGCTGATGGCCAAATAACATAGCGTAGAGACTTTTGCCAAAGCCGATCCGCTCGTCCAGATGGCCGAAACGCTCCATGACAAGTCCGGCAAGGCCACCGTTTAGCCCAAGCGGAAATATAACTTGATTGAGCTGAAGCCAGTCATGCAAATAAAAGCCCGGCTTGTGTGTCACAAATTTTTGAAAATACGGATCTTTCACGACACGTCCTTCAATATAGTTTTGTTCATTAATAATGAGCGCCACCGTCAAAAGAGAACTATCCCGCCAAGCCCAGAAACGTTCCCAAAAGGGCTTCATGAATGGCGAAACGTGAAAATAAGGTAACAAATGGAAGCAACTTCGTCCCAAATGACGGCTGTGCATGTAAAGCTGCAACTGTGGATAAGCGTCCTGAAAAATAAGGGCGTTACAGCGCTCAAGTAGTCGATACAGCCACTCCTTTTCCTGTTCGCCAAACAGGTCGCCAATGAGCTCTCCTTTCAGATCAGTCATATTATAGCCGCCATTACGAGAAACCAGATGGGCCAGTAATGCCCAGTGTAATTCCGGGTAGCCACGATAGCATTCAAGGTAAGCGGCAGTGCGCGTGATGTTGCTGCGATTCTCCTGTGCTGTATCGTTCTTGATCCGCTCCAGCAGCTCACAGTCTGTTTCGCATAAGGGCATATTAAGAGAAGAGGGACGCGTAGCGGGTCCATTCACCAGCATTAATGCTTCAGCTTCATTCATGGCGGCTTGTGCCGAATGATAATCCCACGGCAGATCACGCAAGGGATAGCGTAATTTACGGGATTCGGTCCAAGCCGCACGTTTGCCCTCCCATGCCTCCTCCGCAACACGCGGAACGGAACCCAGTAACTTGAGCCCCCCCTGAAGCTGTCGAGATGCCACATGGAGCCATTCGGTGAGAGACATGTTTAAATAACCTCCTTTCAAATGCAGGCATCCCCGTATTCCACTAAGTATGTTGGGTATGCTGTTAGAATGTCGTCGCTTATGTGGATTCTTAAGTATATCTTTAGTATGCCTCAATGAGAGGGCTTCCAATCGGCATGTGAGCATAATAGGGGAGTGTGCAAAAGCTTCACTTGGCGTTACAATAGAAATTACAGGATTTCCTGCATAAAAGAAGTTCAAGGAGGAAGTATGTATGCAAAAAATCGTCTCTCATGAAGACTTTAATAAGGCAATATCCACTTCAGGTGTAACGGTAGCTGTGTTTAAGGCGGACTGGTGCGGGGATTGTCATTTTATTGATCCGTTCATGCCTGATGTGGAACAACAATATGCAGACAAGCTTACATTAATTGAAATTGATGTAGAGCAGGCCGAAAGTGTCAGTCAAGAGCAAAATGTTCTAGGGATTCCCAGCTTTATCGCTTACAGTGAAGGGCGAGAACTGGTACGTCTGGTGAACAGGCTGCGTAAATCCCGAGAGGAAATCGAGCAGTTTTTGGACCGGGCTGTAGAAGTCCATGCTAACTTGGCAAAATAAATGATAACGGATGTATGAGGGCTCCGAAGGGAAACCTAATCATCATGATATACAGAAAGCCGCTTCCTTCCGAAGGAGGCGGCTTTCTTACGGACACGTTCACATTTTGTCAACAAAGCTCGTATGTCAAGGAACGATATATCAGTTATAATTACTTTAAGTGATCATTTCACAACATCTAAAGTGAATAAATATTATATTTGGAAGGATACGGGTGAATTCATTGAATAACAAAATCAGAATATTAAAATGGCTGGCACTCGTAACATGTATTGTCATGTTTTTGGCTACCTTCGGTGGAGGTGTCGTGACGCGAACGGATTCGGGTCTCGGCTGTGGACGAGAATTCCCGCTTTGTAATGGTAAGCTGGTTCCGGCACATACCATCGCGTCCCTTATTGAGTTCTCTCATCGCTCCGTCAGTGCCATGGCCGGAATTCTTTCTATCGCCTCGTTTGTCGGCTTTTTGCTGTTTATGAAGCATCGGAAGGATTTACAGCTATTCTCGTTGCTTACGCTATTGTTTGTTATCATACAAGGTGCGATGGGGGCGTTGGCTGTCATCTTCTCCCAATCGGCTGCAGTCATGGGACTGCATTTTGGCTTTGCGCTTATCGCTTTTGCCAGTGCGACTATGATGACGCTGGGAGCCTGGCAGGAGCATGCGGATTCACGCTACACTCCACGTCTGATTCCTGGGCGTGTCAGTCGCGGCTATCGTAACTTTATATGGCTATCAACGATCTATACCTATATTGCTGTTTATTCAGGAGCGTTGCTTAGTCATTCGGTCATCCAGAAGGTTGTAAATATTGGGGGCTTCATATCTCCACTGCTGCTTCATCAGATTTCAGCTGGACTGCTGTTCGTCATTATTTTGGCTGTGGGTCACTACTCGTACCGTTATCACCCGAATCACCGGGATATTCGTACACTGGGTGTCGTATCGGTCGTATTGATCATTCTTCAAGTAGTGATTGGCATTATCTTGCTGTACGTCAACAGACCTGAAATTTACATGTTTATCGTGCTGGGACATATGCTGGTGATTGCATCGTTGTTCTCCGTTTTGGCTTATCTGAGCTATCGTGTATGGCAATTGTCACCGGACCGCAAGCTTGTTCCGATCCAAGCACAGCGTACCTAAGCATTTCGTAGATCATAATGAAACGTATTTTTGCCCAAGAGGCGTTGGAACACGTATAATAACATCATAAGAAACAAACCAGGCCCACGAGTTTCTCGAGGGCTTGATTTGCTTAGGAGGAATCATCCAGTTGATCTACCAGAATTTGCGCCAATTTATTGAAGCGCTGCGAAAAGAAAATGATCTTAAAATTATAGAAGCACCTGTCGATCCTTATTTGGAGCTGGCTGAAATCCACCGAAGAGTCATTGAGGAAGAGGGTCCGGCACTGCTGTTTACCAATGTCAAAGGAACCCCGTTTCCTGTAGCCAGTAATTTGTTCGGCACGAATCGCCGTGTGGACATGGCTTTTGGCCCTCGTCCAGAGCAACTGATGGATGCAATTGTAGGTGCGACCAAGACGCTGCTTCCACCTACACCCAAAGCGTTGTGGAATGAACGTGGCCTGATTAAGGACATGCTAAAAGTAGGACTAAAAACAGTATCTCATAACGAAGCTCCTGTATTGGGCGTTCGCCGTACGGATGCTCCGCTGGCTCCGCTGCCTAGAGTAACCAGTTGGCACGAGGATGGAGGACCGTTCATTACGCTTCCGCTCGTGTATACCGAAAAGCCAGGTCAGTCTAAGGACCATAATTTGGGGATGTATCGCATCCAGATTTATGATGATCAGACGACAGGGATTCATTGGCAAATCCATAAAGGCGGCGGCTTCCATTATCATGAGGCAGAGCTGCGTAATGAGCCGTTGCCTACGACGATCATCATCGGTGGCCCGCCTGCTCTGATTGCGTCTGCCATTGCTCCTGCCCCGGAAAACTTGCCAGAGCTGTTGCTGGCTTCTCTGATTATGGGGGGCAAGCTGCCCATGACAGAAGACCCGCTTGGAGGCCATCGCATTCCGGCAGAAGCCGAGTTTGCGATCAGCGGCTATGTGCCGCCTCATGAACGTCGCCCGGAAGGGCCGTTTGGCGATCATTTTGGCTATTACTCATTACAACATGATTTTCCTGTGTTTCATGTCAAACATATGCATCACCGCAAAGATGCCATTTATCCGGCAACCATTGTAGGTAAGCCACGGCAGGAAGACTACTATCTCGGCGAATTTTTGCAACGTCTGTTGTCGCCCGCCTATCCGCTTGTGATGCCTTCTGTCAAGTCGTTATGGGCATATGCAGAAACAGGTGTACATGCGCTGGCAGCGGCAGTCGTACGTGAAAGCTACTCCCGTGAAGCGCTGGTATCCGGCTTTACCATTCTGGGTCAAGGTCAATTGTCGTTGACCAAATTCCTGATGCTGACGGATCGGGTGATCGATTTATCCGACTTTAACCTGTTGCTAGAAACCATTTTGGAGCGATTTAATCCAGCCAGAGATCTGTTTATTTTTAACCATACGTCTCACGATACACTCGATTACACGGGCCGCAAGCTGAATCACGGCAGCAAGGCGATTCTGATGGGGGTAGGCGAGCCTGTGCGTGAATTGCCTCGCGTTTATGAAGGCGGCGATCTGCCGGGAATTCGTGAAATCGAACCCTATTGCGGAGGTTGCCTCGTTATATCCGGCTCGTCCTTTGAGCAGGAGCCTGAACTCGCTGCGCGTGTATTGGAGCGATTAGCTGCGGGTGAGCAAGAGTGGCCGCTTGTCTTTATCGTGGACGATGCCAAAGAAGTTGTTCGCTCCCAAGCCTCGTTCCTGTGGACGGTATTCACACGCTTTAACCCGGCTACAGATATGTACGCCGACAGCGAAGTACGTTTGCATCACCTGAACTATAAGCTGCCGATTGTAGTGGATGCACGTATGAAGCCAGGCTACCCTGATGAGGTGCTACCGCGTGAGGATATAGTTAAGCTTGTAGATCAACGGTGGACGAGTTATTTCGCTTGACGCCAATTCAAGCATCTAACAGCCGGATTTTACAGATATGAAGGAGGCGTGAAGCATGATACGCAAGCTGTTGGGCGAGCCCCCACGTGAAAATCATGGCGTCCTGCTGGATGCCATGAATAGCATGTCAGACATGTTACATTTGCTGGAACGGCAAATCCAGGCCAGTGGTGATCCTACCCATGACTTTCGGAAGGCGGATATTTTAACACGTGGTCTGATGTCGTCTTTGGATGAACTGGAGCAGAGCCATCATGCTGCCGCCTTTTTCCGTATGAAAGTGAAAGCCGGATACGCTGAAGATATGAGCAAGGATGAAAAATCCGATTATGCTTTGTATGTTTTCTTTTATAAGGATGGGTTTGTGCGGGTATTCTCTATTTTGGATAAGCTTGGTAACTGGATGAATGATTTGTATGATTTAAAAACAGGGCAGTATAAGGCACATTATTCTTATTTTACTGTATTGAGACAGCTCAAATATCTCAAAATGCATCCTGTATTGACTGATAATTTGAATGATATCAAGGACACATACAACGATGCCATCAATCGCCTGCGTAAGCGTCGAAATACGGAAATACACTATATGAACACGGAAATGCAGGATGATCTCTGGCAACGTCACCGTGCTTTATATGGAAAAATCCAACTGGAGGACCTTGATCACCATCTGGAAGATTTGCAGCAGGGCTTGGAAATGGTATGCCGGTCGCTATCAAACGCATTTTCTTATACTGCGAAACAATGGGAGAACCGGGCAGTGCGCCCATAATTATGACAGAAAATATCCTTTGACAAAGCAATGTAAACTATCTATACTGAAACCTAGTTTCAGAAAAATGCTTGAATTATTTTTTTTATATAAACTTAACGGACAGCTAAAGCTGGAGTTTAACATATTTTTCTTATCCAGAGAGGTGGAGGGACTGGCCCGATGAAGCCCGGCAACCCGTTCTTTCCCGGTGTAATGCACCGGGAGGGAACATATGGTGCTAATTCCTACAAAACCGCTAGAGTTATAGCGATTTTGGCAGATGAGAAAAGGTTCGCAAGGTGGGGCCCTTTTCATTCTGTGAAAGGGGCTCTTTTTTGTATAAATAATTAGTGATTTTATACAATCCCGAGAGATGACAACTGGTTAACAGGGTAAGAAAGAAGTGAAGGAGGTCGCAGCACGTTGATAGAGCTTAAGCAATTAACCAAGCATTATGGTAAAGGTAACCGACGCGTTAATGCGTTGTCCGGGTTGAACCTTTCTATAAAGCGTGGAGAAATATTCGGGGTGATTGGTCATTCCGGGGCGGGCAAAAGTACGTTGATCCGCTGTATTAATTTATTGGAACGCCCTACTTCAGGCGAAGTATGGGTAGATGGGGTTAACCTTGTGACTGTGAGTCAAGCCCAGTTACAGAAGCAACGCCGAAAAATCGGAATGATTTTTCAACATTTTAATTTGTTGTCTTCGGCGACAGTGTATGACAACATTGCATTTCCATTGCGGCTGGTAAATACCCCAAAGCAGGAGCTAGACAAGAAAGTTCGCGAGCTGCTGGAATTGGTGGGACTGAAAGAACACAGTGGAAAATATCCGTCACAGCTCTCAGGTGGACAGAAGCAGCGGGTAGGGATTGCACGGGCACTGGCTAGTGATCCGCATGTGCTGCTGTGTGACGAAGCGACGTCTGCGCTTGATCCGCAGACGACAGGGTCTATCCTGAAATTGCTGTTGGATATTAACCAGCGCTTTAATTTGACCATCGTATTGATTACTCATGAGATGCATGTCATTCAAAGTATATGTGATCGAGTTGGCGTCATTCATGAGGGCGATATCGTGGAGCAAGGTCCGGTGGCGGAAGTGTTTTTGAAGCCACAGCACCAGGTAACTAAGGATTTTATCCAGCGGGAGGCAGAACATCCTGAGGAATTACAAGCAGCGATTGCAGCCGCAGGTAGCGGGGAATCGGCGCAGGTAGTACGTATCTCCTTCTTGGGCAGTAAAACTTATGATGCGATTCTGTCGCGTACGGCTCGAAGTACAGGTGTTGATTTTGCGATCTTGCAGGGCACCATCTCTACGATTAAAAACGTACCGTATGGACAGCTGATCGTTCGTTTTGAAGGAAACCATGAAGATATAGAGAATACGCTGCGCGAAGTGTCTGGGCAAGGACTTGATGTGGAGGTGATCGGACAATGAGCGAACTTGATTTTTCGCAAGTGAGTTGGGAAGAGCTAGGGAATTCTACGCTGGAAACCCTTCAGATGCTCGGGGCATCTGCATTGTTCACCCTCGTTATTGGATTGCCGCTCGGTATATTGTTGTTTCTGGCGAGCCGCTCCTCGTTGACTTTGATGAAGGTGATATACATTGTATTATCCTTCATCGTGAACATTTTGCGTTCCGTACCATTTATCATCTTGATCGTCGCACTTATTCCTTTTACACGATCGTTGGTAGGTACCTCGACCGGGGTGCTGGGAACCATTCCGCCATTGGTTATCGGGGCTGCTCCTTTCTTCGCACGTCTTGTCGAAACGTCACTACGTGAAGTGGACAAGGGTGTCATTGAAGCTGCACAAGCGATGGGGGCTTCGACAGGACAAATTATCCAGCGTGTGCTGTTACGCGAAGCACTGCCCGGCCTGCTCGCCGCATTAACCATTACCGTCGTTACACTCGTATCTTACACGGCAATGTCCGGTATGATCGGAGGCGGTGGACTGGGGACGCTGGCTATCAACTACGGCTATTATCGTTACGAAACGGCTGTAATGATTGTTGCGGTCGTGCTAATGGTCGTATTGGTACAACTGCTGCAAATGGCAGGAGATCGCCTCGTGCGGCATTATACTCGAAAATAGGGAAAACATATAGATATCCTTATTGATCAGGACGTCTGATCCTGAATATTACAAATTATTGGAGGGGTAACAACATGAAGAAATGGGTATTGGCTGTATTGAGCTTGACATTAATTGCGGTACTGGCTGCTTGCGGTACAAAGAGCACAACATCGGATACAAACAATGCGGCCGAAAATACAGGCGGGTCACCGCGTGAAGTCGAGCTGAAAGTTGGAGCTTCTCCTGTGCCACATGCGGAAATTTTGGAAGCGATCAAGCCTCAGTTGGAAAAAGAAGGGGTTCGTCTTCAAGTCGTTCAGTTTAACGACTATGTACAGCCGAACGTACAATTGTTTGACAAGCAACTGGATGCTAACTTTTATCAACATGTACCTTACCTGAATGTGATGAATAAAGAGCGTAAAATGGATCTGGTTTCTGTTGGCGCGGTTCATCTGGAACCATTCGGTATCTACTCTCAAAAATATAAAAAGCTTGATGAACTTCCAGACGGTGCAACAGTAGCGATTCCGAACGATGCGACCAATGGAGGCCGTGCATTGTTGCTGTTGGAGAAACAAGGTCTGATCAAGCTGAAGGACGCAAGCAACATTGAAGCTACCGTAAAAGATATTACTGAAAACAAGAAAAATCTGGAATTTAAAACTTTGGAAGCAGCTATGCTGCCACGTCAGTTGCCTGAAGTGGATATTGCGTTGATCAACACGAACTACGCTTTGGAAGCCAAGCTGAATCCGACCAAGGATGCATTGGCACTGGAAGACAAAGATTCACCATATGCTAACGTACTGGTAGCACGTCCTGATAATAAAGATTCCGAAGCGATCCAAAAACTGCTTAAAGCTTTGCAATCTCCAGAAACTAAAAAATTCATTGAAGACAAATATCAAGGCGCAATTATCCCTGCATTTTAAGCAGAAACTAAGAATGCGCTGAACGTAAACCCCAGCTTCTCTTAAACAAGAGGACTGGGGTTTCTTCTTGGCTGGAGTTGTAGGGATTGCTTAAATATTTTATACTTGGGGGTGACCGTTCTCTGTGAAGAGGAGGAAAACTGTTGAGAGACAAAGTCGCACTCATAACGGGTAGTGCCAAAGGTTTAGGTAAAATGACCGCTCTGCGTCTGGCTGATGAAGGTTGTGACATTGCCCTGAATTATGTCCATAGCCAGGCTGAAGCCGAAGCACTTAAGCGGGTAATTGAGTCTAAGGGAGTACGCTGCCTGTCTTTACAAGCAGATATCTCGGTTCAGGAAGATATCACCAGGCTGATCGGTGAAGTGCAGGATTGGCTGGGCGGAGTCGATATTATGGTGAATAATGCTGGACCGTTCATCCGGGAACGCCGTCTGTTTGCGGATTACAGTGTGGCTGAGATTCATGCCATGATACAGGGGAATCTGGTCGGTACCATGTTGCTGGATCATTTGGTATTGCCGCACATGCGTAGCCAGCAATGGGGACGTATTATTCATTTTGGCTTTGGTCATGCTGGAGAAGCAAGGGCTTGGCCGCATCGCGCCGTCTACGCAGCTGCTAAGGTGGGGCTGGTGTCTTTTACGAAGTCACTGGCTGTAGAGGAAGCTCCCTATGGCATCACGGTCAATATGATCTGTCCCGGGGATATCCGAGGAGCGAACAAGGAAAAGTCGATTGCCGATGTCATCGGCATGCAGGATACAGAGACACCGCGTGGGCGTCCAGGAAGCGGAGAGGACATTGCGCGAGTGATCGCCTATTTGTGTGAGGAGCATTCGGATTTTATAACGGGTAATATTATGGATGTGTCCGGAGGATTGGACCCCATTCGGCCAACCATATAAGATCGAGAGATCCTTTAGACGTTGTAACACAAAAAAGAGTCTTGAGCTTCGTTACCGAAGTCAAGACTCTCTGATCATTATGCATCAAGCATTAGAATACTTGTACCACTTCTTGGACGCCTTCGACTTCTTCGAGAAGAGCGCGTTCAATCCCTGCCTTCAGCGTAATTGTAGAACTTGGGCAACTGCCGCAAGCGCCTACCAGCTTCAGCTTAACGATACCATCTTCAACGTCAACCAGCTCAACGTCACCGCCATCGCGTTGCAGGAACGGACGGAGCTTATCCAGTACGTCTGCTACTTCATCATACATCTGAACGCTTTGTGCTTCGCTCATTAGAATTCAACTCCTTTCCTATACCTTGTTTATTATATTACAAAGCGGGCCAAATTAAAATGCCCGTCATCCAAAGCAGGTGAAAAAAATGTTAAGACCTATTATTGAATTTTGCACCAGTAACATGCATTTTGGTACCGATGAGATTATGGCTAAACTGGAACAGAATCCAGATTATGATGTGATTGAATACGGCTGCCTAAGCAATTGCGGTCAGTGTAACGCTGAGCCTTATGCGATGGTTAACGGTGAAATTGTATCCGCAGATTCAGCAGAGCTTCTGTACGAAGTGATTCTAAACAAAATTAAAGAAGCCGAAGCATGGGACAACCTGGATTTGGATTAAAAATAGAAGTCATCGGCAAGCCAGCTTCCTCTTGTAGGAAATATGTATTATTCATAGATGCAACAACAAAGAAGACCTGCTCTGGAAGCAGGTCTTCTTTGTTTGTTGAGTATCCAATTAGCCAAAATGGCGTTTGGACTTCCAGAGCACACCGCTCTTCAGCAGACGCGGCACTCGTCCACGCAAAGAGGTACTGCCCATAAAGCCATAACCAAACCCGGCCTTCTTGCCAAGTGCACCTAATGTACCACGTAGCTTTAAAGGATGCGGGTGAGGCGTTTGTCCTTTCCACAGGTCGCGTACAATGTGGGCAATCTGCTCACCTTGCACCTCTGCCGCCTGAGCGCTTGGAGAGTAAGGAAGGCTCGCACAGTCTCCGACGACGTACACTTCAGGATGATCCGGTATTTGATAATATTCATTTAGCACGATGCGACCCTGAGGGTCTTTAGGGACAGCTAAATCCTGCACAATTTTAACGGGCTGAATCCCGGCTGTCCATACTACCGCATCGGTCATAATTGGCTCATCACGGTTGTAAATAGCCCCTGGCTCAATACGGGAAACCGCAACGTGATTCAGCGCATTCACTTGATGCTCCTTGAACCAGGCATGTACATAAGCAGACAAACGTTGCGGAAATGCTGATAGCACCCGCTCGCCCCGATCCATAATCGTAATATTCAAATCCGCGCGGCTTTCACGTAACTCCGCAGCAATCTCGACCCCACTTAGACCGCCACCTACAATATGGACATGTCCATAAGGCTTGATTTCATTCAAGCGCAGATACGTTTGGCGGGTATGATTAAAGGATTGGATCGTACAGCTGTATTCTTCAGCTCCCGGTGTATTATGAAAACGGTCGGTACAACCTAGCGCGATGACAAGTTGGTCATAGGGCAAAGGATCACCATCTTGAAAATGAACCATTTTATTCTCAAGATCCATCGAAGTGACTTCTCCGTATTTGCGAATAAGGCGTTGTTCATCCGGAAAATGTACCCGCAAATCAAAATCAGATACGGTACCTGCCGCAAGGGCATAGTATTCTGTTTTCAGTCCCTGAAAGGGCATCCGATCCACTAAAATAACTTGAATATCGTCGGGAATGTGTTTATCCAGCAATTCTTTGGCAATGGTAAGGCCGCCATAGCCGCCCCCTAGAATAACGAAATTTTTCATCAAAATCCGCCGTCCTTTCGTTACCGTGTCCCCGGCAAATGGTCTGGTGTCTTGTCGATCTAGCACAAGTTTTGTTGTTGTAAAGCCCGGAAAGGGGCCTGCCTTTAGCAGACAGACCGACGTGTTCCGGGGCAGCTTGAGGCTGCTTGGTGTGAGTAATGGGGATAAAATGCACGCGGGAAATCTGAATCCGATGTTACACTTATTCGAAAACTTCGATTTCGTTATAGAAGGTGTCACGTTCTACAGGTATGCGTCCAGCACCTTTGACCAGCCAGATTAGCTCTTTGCGGGTCAATCCGGCAGGAGTCAACGCACCTGCGGCATGGCTGATCTGCTCGCGCACAATCGTGCCATGGACATCAGATGCGCCAAAGGTAAGAGCGACCTGCGTCAATTGCGGACCAATATTAATGAAGTAAGCTTTAACATGGTCGATATTGTCCAGCATCAAACGGCTGATCGCAATGGTTTTGAGATCCTCGTAAGCAGAGTTGCGGCGCATGATGTTGGCGTTTTTGCTTTTCGGCTGCATGGACAGTGGGATAAATACCATAAATCCATTTGTTTCATCCTGCAATTCACGAATTTGCAGCATGTGCTCAATACGATCCTGATAAGTTTCGACTGAACCGTACAGCATCGTCGTATGAGTTTTCATACCGAGATTGTGGGCCGTACGATGTACTTCAAGATAGCGGTCCACATTGGCTTTGGTAACACGCATCTTCTTCCGATATTCATCGGATAAGATTTCCGCGCCACCACCAGTCAAAGATTGAAGTCCTGCCTTTTGCAGCTCTTGAAGAACTTCTTTAACACTCAAGCCGCTTATGCGTGTGAAAAAGTCAATTTCCGCTGCAGTGTATGCTTTCAGTGTAACGTTGGGATACTTTTCATTTAGTGCCTTCAATGAATCTACATAGTATTGGAAAGGCACATGATTATTATGACCGCCGACGATATGGAATTCTCTTACGCCTGGATGGATATGTTGCTCTACATAATCAATCATTTCCTGCCCAGACAACGTATAAGAGCCTTCCTCCCCCTGATCCTTGCGGAAATTGCAGAACGCGCAGCGCGCTTCGCATACATTGGTGAAGTACAGGCTCATGTTTTCGATAAAATAAACCTTTTTACCATTCTTGCGTAAATTAGCTTCGTTAGCCAACTGGCCCAGTGTGAGAATATCGTCAGTTTCATACAAATATATACCATCTTCGAGGTTCAAACGAATCCCGTTTTGTACCTTTTCTACTATTTCCGCCATTCTGCGGTCTGTAAAAGGTGTAACTAATGTGGACATGCCTATTCCTCCTTCAAGTTGCTCTGTGCGAGGCTGCCCGCCGAATTAGCGGCACAAGCGCTTGATGCGCACAGGATGTCCCGTTCCGTCGGTAAAATCCGGCAGCGCGGATATACGATATGTGAAAAATGTTACAATGCCAGGCTACAATGATGGATGTCTCATAATTTCGCCTTTGAAATGACAAATTTCCGACAGTTTCTTTAACACACTCTTCACCTATTATAAACCTCACACCACTGGTGTTCAATACAAACGAGTAGAAAAAGAGGTGTTTAAGCCTGTAACGGAAGGACATTCCATGACTTGAGCACCTGCAAATAAGAGAGTATACTGAAGGGGAGCATGAAGTAAAAGAGGAGGATGGAGCTATGATTAACATCACCGATTCCGCTGCTGAACGCCTGAAAGAAATGCTGGAGCAGCAGGAAACGCCGAATATGTTTTTACGTCTGGGTGTTACGCCAGGTGGATGTACCGGATTTTCGTACGCCATGGGCTTTGATGACAACGAGACGGATCAGGATATATATATGAATGTACAGGATATGAAAGTAGTCGTGGAAAAGGATAGTATCCGCTATCTGGACGGTCTGGAAATCGACTTTGAAGAGTCAGGTATGTCCGGCGGTTTCACGATTCATAATCCGAATGCTGTAGCTACATGCGGCTGCGGTTCAAGCTTCCGTACAGCTACAGATGCAGGGAAACCAAGCGAAGAACCTTGTTAATTTTTCGAGTGGTGGCCTGAACTATCTCTAAAGACACGCGTTTAGGTTACGGATAACGGCCTTTGTGACGAATTTTACTCGTTGCGAAGGCCGTTTTTGTGTCGTTTACAGAAGCTAATATGGCGCGTTACAACCTGATTATGCAGTGCTTTTTTTGTTTATGTTCATCTTCTGCTTAGGATATACCGATATAACATTAAGTCTAAAGAACTATTTTGTACATAATAATTTACCTAAAGGAAGTGGAAAAAAGATGTTGAAAAAGAAATGGCTGATTACCTCTATAGTTGTGGTGGCCCTGTTTTTCAGTCAATCCGCATTGGCGGCAAAAACGTTTCCTGATGTGGACGGTACAAAATATGAATGGGCAGCTGAATCCATCCGTTCGATGGTCGACAAAGGTGTTGTCAGCGGTTATAAGGATGGGACCTTCAAGCCAGGCAAAACTATAACAAAAGCGGAATTTGTCCATATGTTTCATAAACTTTTTCCAGAAATCAATTATTCAGCTGGTAAATCTTCAGAGTTTGTGGATGCGCGCAAGCACTGGGCGCATAAAGATTTTGCAGCCATATTCAACGGGGATTATGTGTGGCCGTTTGCTGAAAGTGTGTGGGGCGATTATCCGAACTATCAATTCTATGTTAAGCCCGACAAACCGCTGACCCGATGGGATATGATGATGATTGCTTCTGTTCGAACGGATTATACCAATCAGACTCTTCACCCTGAGATTGACGAAGTCATTTCCTCAACTGCACAGTACAATGATGTGAAAGTCCGTAAGGCAAATTACAATGACAATTTCTCTGCCTACTATCCGGTACTGTACATCAACAAAACGGGAGAAGAGTACTCCTATGATGGAGATTCTCAGGATCAAAAGGCCGAAGCATTTTACACCCTTACCAAGATGGGTGTTCTTACCGCTGACAATGGATACCTTCGCCCAAAAGCGCAGGTCACACGGGCTGAAGCTGTTACCCTTTTACAGCGTTTGTATAATGCCACAACCAAGAAGTGATTTAACAAGATTGTAAAAAGGAAGAGCGCTATCCCTAAAAAGGCTAGCGCCCTTTCACTTACGCCGTGTCATTTGGTCTAAACATGAAGATTCTTGCCGTGGCTGCCTACCTGCTTTAGTCAGATTTCGTATCCATGGCGGATTCGCGACTAATCTAATTTTACTGTGCTACAATGCCCTGAAATGATCTTCAACGCCCCATCTATATTGTGCCAAACGCGTGTATAGCACATTTCATCCTCAATGGGATCATTGCCCACCGTTCCTCGTAAAGAAACGCGGGTCACCGTAACGACAGTATCCCCTAGTGGAATTACTGATTGATTAAGAACTTGAATATCTGTAAAATTTAAAACCCCCGAACGGTGGGCTTCCAGATCTGCTTCTTTGTTCAACACCTGTCCAAAGTGATTTACGAATATAAGCTTATCATGAATAAGCTCATCCAAGATCTTCACATCACTAGCCAACATTGCCTTACGTAACTTTTCCTCGTATTCGATGATTTGATTATTCTGCATATGAATAGACACCTCTTATAATAATGTTTCAAGTCATATTTAGGAAATATTATACACCTACCGAAATTCCGTGACCAATGCTCTATTGCTTCAAATCAGTAAACAGCTCCTGCGCAGTACGCACAAATAACTGTACAGCAAGTGAAGCATTGTGTAGAGAGGGGATAGCAATACCGATTTGACGCGTGATCAGAGGCGTGGTTTCCTTGACGGTCAGATCATGGGGGAACGTGGATAAGGCGAGTGAAGAGACAATTCCCATACCTAGTCCTTGTCGGACCATGCTGACTAGGGTGCTGATATTGTGAGTAATGAATTGTGCCTGCAACTGACTTTGCTCGCGTTCAAAACCTTCCATAATGGCGACCTCATGTCCACCTTTGCAAAAGATCATATCCTGTTGATTCAAGTCCCGAATGGCGATTTTGTCGCGCGATTGAAAAGGGTGACCGTCAGGCAGCAGAATAACCATGTCATCCTGACATAAGGGGATTACATCCACCTCTGGGTCTGGCAATAGAATGATTCCCGCTTCAATTTCTCTGTTATGCACCCACTCTTTAACTTCATTCGTGGAGCCTTCATGTAAATCGAAAACAAGGTTCGGATAGTGCTGACGAATATGATCAATAATCGGAGGCAGAAAATAGGCCGAGGCAGATGGAAAGGCACCAATTGTGATCGTACCCACATCCAAACCTTTTTCAGCGGCCACCTGCTGCTGTACCTTTTCCATGCTTTGCAGCATCATGCGGAATTGCAGCAGCACCTTGTGTCCGATATCTGTCAGGAGCACGCCTTTTTTTCGATCGCGCAGCAATAGCTGGACATCGAGCTCGTTCTCGATACTGGCGATGGCATGGCTGACCGCAGGTTGCGTCATATGCAGCTCATGGGCAGTTTGGGTAAAGTTTAGTGTTTCAGCTACGCGAACAAAGATCATAATCTGAGTTATAGTCATAAGTGAAAAGTTATCTCCCTTATTGAAAACATTCATTTTATTTATTAGTGATCACAGTATAAGCTAGTAAAGCAAAACTTTGCAAACGGCTGATTAGATTTTAGTCGTAAGCAAAACGCAATGAAATTCTAAGGAGAGAGACAACTATGAAAAAATTAACGCCTAAAGCTACGTTGTGGCTTGTTTTGATATTAGTAATGGTATGGGGGATCAACTGGCCGTTGACCAAACTGGCTTTGCCAGATACGCCGCCGATATTTTTTTCAGGAATCCGCACGCTGCTGGGTGGTGTGATTCTGCTGTTGTTCGCTATGCGTAATCGGAAAACCTTACGCCTTAGACAAAATGCGTGGACATATCTTGTGCTGGCTATATTTAATATTGCAGGCTACTATGGCTTGCAGACGGTAGGACTGCGTTATTTGCCTGCTGGATTATTTTCCACTTTGGTATTCCTTCAACCGATCTTGTTGGGATTATTCTCCTGGCTGTGGTTGGGAGAGCGTATGTTTCCTCTGAAGGTCATTGGACTGGTACTCGGTTTTGGTGGAGTGATCGTGATTAGCTCAGGCGGAATGGCAGGTCATTTGTCTGTGCTAGGCATTGTGTTGGGGCTAGCCTCGGGACTGTGCTGGGCGCTCGGAACGATTTATATGAAGAAAAAAAGCAAACAACTGGACTCCATTTGGGCGGTAACGATGCAACTCATTTTGGGAGGGATCATACTCAACGGGATTGGGTTTACGACCGAAAAATGGAGCGATATCCACTGGACAGCCTCATTTATCGCGATTCTATTGTTTATTTCAGTATTCGTGATTGCGATGGGCTGGATGATTTATTTTAAGCTAATCGACAATGGGGATGCAGGAACCGTCGGCTCATATACGTTTATGATTCCGGTGCTATCCACACTCTTTAGTATGGTCATGCTCAGAGAGTCCCTCACTTTCACATTTGTAGTGGGGTTGGTGCTGATTGCAGGTAGTGTGTATTTGGTAAATACAGCTTCTCCCGGAAAGCGAGCGAACCAAAGCTCGAAGGCTAATGAAACGAATTCCTGTACAAATGCTTAGAAAATATAGAATTAGGAAAAATATACTAGAATATCAGAGGGGGGGATAGTAAAATATGACTATATAAATAGAGAGGAAGTTTGGTATGGGAGAGTTAAGCGGTCATACTCAGTCTGTGGAGCCACAACCACAGCCTATTCGTAAGCTGGCAGTTGTAGCAACGGTCATTTCTGGAGTAGCTGTACTAGGCTGTATAGCCTTGGCGGTATGGAATTATAATCTGAATACGAAGGTCAATTCTTTAACTATAGCGAATGCATCGCTAAAACAGACAACACAAGCCTTAACCAAGCAACAAAATGATACAGAAGCCCTACTTGGAAAAGTTAAATTAGCAGCCAACCTGTCATCCATAACGCATCTGTTAGAGCAGACATCTGTCGTTACTGATGATTTTGTATTGGAAAAAGTGACTTTTGATGTGACAGAGGATGGCAAGTTGAAGGGTGTGCTACTGAATGTGAACAACCAACCTAATCTCGGTTTTGGCGGTGCTTATCAAGGTTATGGCAAATATAATATGTCTTCTGCTGCATTGACGAAGAAGGCAGAGGAAGTCATCGACATAGCTATGAAGGAGTACAGTACATCTGACAAGCTTCCGGTATGGGATAAGAATACGAAGGTGGAAATGACGGTTCAAAATTATCTGCTTGGTAAGCGGGAAAGCGGCACTTTTAAGCTCACTGGTCAGTAATAGGAGGAACCTAACGTTAATCCGATGCTGGACTTTACAGATTTTTGTCTTAAGTATACAAATTGAGCGGGGGAGCTAGGATATGGACAGGTACACACCTACAGCGAGGGAACGCTGGCAGATGAAACAGAGTGAGCCGCAGCCGCAGGGCTGGGTGCTCGCTCTATTTGGTTGGATTTTTTCAGGTTTGGGGTTCGTATTTAGTTTTTTTGTCATTGGAGGCTTGTTTGGGCTTATAGGTCTTGTTTTCGGAATTTTGACTAGAAAGATGGAACAAAGAAACACTCAAGGCATCCTGATTATCGTTATCAGCTCCGTTGCCATTGGCATTGGCCTATTGATTTTTATGATTTTTTTCGCGCATGGTTTTGTAGAAGGTCTGAGAGAAGGTTATAATGAGCATTATTAGGTCAGGGAGGTAACACCATTGAGTGTCATTATTTCACAGCAAATCTCGGCAACGGGTGTGAAGGAATATACGAAGGTGATGAAAACATTTGATTCCCCTTTTACACCTTTGGTTGGACAGAAAATCAGGGATACGGCATTTGGCGATATGCAATATTATGATGTCGAGGACGTATTTATTGATCTAGCGGAGAATGAGTACTGGGTAATTCTACCTGCGATTTTGCTGCATACAGATGATATTGAGGATATACGAGATGCTGTGCGTGAGTATCGTTCACACGGTTGGGAATGTACGAAGCCTTTATAAATGCATACTGCTTAAGCATCTACACGGAGACGTCTTTCTTTTGCGAGATAGGCGTTTTCTTGTGTATTTGTGTATAAACTATTCCTAATGATTGGCATGAAAAGAAAGAAATTATGCTGAAAATGCGCAAAATGTATCATTTTTTATCATAAAACGACAAGTTGGGAAATGAAAACGGACTTAATGTGTTATACTTAGTATATCAAAGGACAAGAGTCTAAAACGACCGGTAAGGCCCTTTCTTTGAAGAGCCTCTGAATGGTTCAACGTTTATCCAAAATAAATGGTCAAAAGGAAAAGGGGAAATGCTAACGTGAGAGTGAATTTGAAATTTACGAACAAAGGGCAAGTTGCAGTTGAGAAGTTCAACAATGAGGAGCTTATCGAAATCTTTAGCCGCTACATTAAAACGTTATGCAAGAAGTATGATATCTCGGTTACGGTACCTGAGGATCTGAACGAGCAGATTTTGGAAGAGGGCACCGTGAAGGTCGTGCTGGATAAGATTAATTGTGACATGGACGCTTTTTTCAAAGAGCTGAGTCGGGATATCAAGGTGCCGCTGGTCAAACGATTGGGTACCAAACTGGATAACGTGTTTAAGACCGAGGTCGTGGAGCAAGAACAGAGCCAAGAATAGAGATCAAGTCGAGACCCAATGAGAATTTGCATTATGAAATCATAAAACCTCCCGAATGGGGCGCATGGCTAGGCAATGTGCTCGTTCGGGAGGTTTTATATGCTTAAGCTGCTCTATTTAGGAGATAACATGCATGGCATGTCTGCACCTTTTAGCGTGTTGTTGTGGACGTAAGGCGCAGTTTGGCTAAATCAAACGGAGGCACCAGCCCTTCCTGCGCAGCGCGACCGAGTAAGGCTTCAATGGCGGCATAACCGCTGTCGCCCAAATTGGCGGTAAAATCGTTCACGTACAGGTCGATATGCGATTGGGCGACATCGGGTGATAGCTCTTGCGCATGAGACAATACATATTCACGCGAAGCTTCGGGATGTTTCCAAGCATATTCGACAGAGGCACGTATCCAGTTGGTGATCGCATCCAGATCCAGTGTACGACGGGCAATAATAGCTCCGAGCGGGATTGGCAGCCCTGTATCTTCTTCCCACCAGTTCCCTAGGTCAACTTGCTTGCTAAGTCCATAGGACGGATATGTGAAGCGTGCTTCATGAATCACCAATCCTGCATCTATCTCTCCGTCACGGACAGCAGGCATAATTTGGTCGAACGGCATCACGACGATCTCGCCGACACCTCCAGGCACATGCTTGGCCGCCCATAGACGGAACAGCAGATAAGCGGTGGAACGTTCACTTGGAACAGCTACACGCTTGCCGGATAGGGCTTTCGGACCTTCGACGGTGGAACCTTCCTTAGTCAGCACGAGCGGTCCACAGCCCCGGCCCAGTGCACCACCACAAGGCAGCAGGGCGTATTCATCCAGCACCCAAGGAAGTGCAGCGTACGAAATTTTCATGATATCAAGTCCGTCTGGTGTGATCGCCAGATTGTTGGTGATGTCGATATCGGCGAATGTAATGTCCAGCGCGGGTGCGCCCGGAATCAATCCATGCACCAAGGCATGGAAGACAAAAGTGTCGTTAGGACAAGGTGAAAAAGCAATTTGCATCTATATAACCTCCGTTAATGTAGAAAATGCGGCTTCCAGCGCTTGCAAAGCCTCTTTGATTCGCCAGGATGCACGGTCACGTGGACCAACAGTATTGGAAATCGTGCGAATCTCCATCATCGGCAGCTCGAACCTGTTGGCCGCCACGGCTACTCCGTAACCCTCCATCGCTTCGGCAGCAGCGCCGGGAACGCGTTTGGCTAGGCGTTCCGCTGTAGCCGCTGTGCCGGTGGCCGTCGAGACGGTCAGGATCGGTCCGGCGACGGCCGTCTGGCCAGCGTCACGCAACGCCTGAACGAATCGCTGCGCGGTGGCAGCGTTCACGGCAATGCGGCTGGAGCCAAAACCCAGCTCGTCCACGCTGCTGAAGCCCTCTGCCGTCTCTGCCCCTAAGTCGGCGGCAATAATCGCGTCAGCAACGACGACGCTCTCCAGTGCAGCGACCTTCACGAAGCCGCCCCCAATTCCGGCGCTAATGACCAGACGGTAGCCGCCAGTGGCCAGTGCCAACGCGGTTGAAGCCGCTGCGGACGGAGCGCCTACACCAGCCAGCTCGACCACAAAGCGAGTGTCGCCTTTCAGGCCGCGCAGCACAGCCTCCCGTTCGCCTTCAACCGCGGTCATGACCAGGATGCGCCCATCTGATGTTGTATGCTCCATCGGTTGATTCCCCTTTAAATTTAGGTAATATGCTTTCTTATCATACTGCTTTTCCAAACGATGTTCAAAAAAAGTCAACAAAAAAAGCGCTCTATGGCGCTTTTTCGGAGAAAACTGCAAGATTCAACAGATATGAAAATTGGTAGATTAAACATATAACCATTCTAATCTGGAAGAACGGCGCAGACATAGCATATAATAATTATATCGGCTGATCCTTCGTGATTAGCTGAAACATGGTGATATTGCGGTCATAATGGCTTGGGGTCCCATCCTGATTGCGCACCCGAATCATCTCGCTACTGAACAATTCGATATAACCACAGCCTATCTCACAGTATACGCCCGCAGGGTCTTCTTGCCAGACCGAAACGAGGTGTTGAGACAGCGCCGCGGTAAAAAATTCGATGTTTTTTTGCAGTACGCGTGGCGTTTTCTTGGGTTCCATAATGTAAATCCTCCCTATATCATGCCATTTGAAAATCAGCAATTGAACGTGGCTACTAAGTGGTTATTACGCATCATAATGAACTTAATCAACTGAAAAAGGTACGGTTCGTCATTCTACTCTATGAAACAGACGTAAACACTGTACCGCTTAATGCTATTTTTGTAAAGCATCCGTTTGACCTTTTCAACATCCATTGTGTGTTTACACACATTTTACATTGCGTTTACACTTCTGTGATGCTAGTGCGTTTCATCTAATAGTACAATTAAGGGTAACTATACTGCATGAAATTGATGGAGGCCATATGTTGATAGAGAGTCAGAAGAAGGATAAAGCCGGGTCAGAACGTTACTTTAACCGAGATTTAAGCTGGATTGAATTTAATCGTCGTGTGCTCCAGGAGGCTCAGGATGCAGATACACCGTTGCTGGAAAGAGCCAAATTCTTAGCAATTGTGTCCAGCAATTTGGATGAGTTTATGGCTGTTCGTGTTGCAGAGACGCGCGAGAAGATCAAGGCTGGTTTTATGCAAAAGGATTTTACGGGTTATACCCCCTCCGGTTTGTACAAGCGCCTGATCAAGCGTACCGTCTCGATGGTATCCGAGCAATACCGGACCTATCGTGATATTTCTCGCCTATTGACGAAAAAAGGTCTTTTGCTGCTTGAATATAATGACTTAAATACGACACAGCGCAAGTCGCTGGATGCATATTTTCATGAAATTATATTTCCGGTGCTTACACCGATGGCGGTCGATCAAAGCCGTCCTTTTCCACTGGTTCATAATAAATACGTATATTTGGCAGTTGTCTTGAAACGTCCAGGAGATACGGAGGAGGATAAGCCGCTTTTTGCCATTGTGCAGGTGCCTTCCAATATTCCGCGTGTCGTTTCGGTGCCGTTACGTTCCAATAGCAAGAAGAAATCATTTATTTTAATTGAGGAACTGATTAAGCATCATATACAAACGTTGTTTTCTGGATATATCCCCGAGGCGGTTCATGCCTTTCGGGTTACGCGTAACTCTGATTTGTCCATTAATGAAGAAGAGATTGAAGATTTGCTCGAAGAGATTGAAAAAGAACTACGTCGAAGACGGCGGGGAGCACCGGTCAGACTGGAAGTGGAAAAAGGGATTAATCCCTTTGCCCTGATGGAACTTCAACGCGAATTCAAGCTGTTCGATCATGTATTTGAGATCGACGGGCCGTTAGATCTGACGTTTTTGTCGTCTTTTGCCGATCATTTGGAGGGGTATTCGCATCTGAAATTTCCGGCAATCAAACCATTGTATCCAGAAGAACTGCCTCCGCAAGAGGATATCTTTAACGTACTTCGCAAACGGGACGTGCTCGTGTACCATCCGTATGAATCGTTCGATGCGGTAACTGATTTTATCATTGAGGCATCAGAGGACCCGGATGTAATGGCCATTAAGATGACCCTGTACCGTGTCAATGGAGAATCGAAGCTCATTCCGGCTCTGGCACGTGCAGCCGAATCGGGCAAGCAGGTGACCGTAGTGGTCGAGCTGAAGGCACGTTTTGACGAGGAACGTAATATTGCTTGGGCGCGTACGCTTGAAAAAGCTGGCTGTCATGTAGTATACGGGTTGGTCGGCTTGAAGACGCACGCCAAAATTATTCTAATAGTACGCCGTGAACGTAATGTGCTCAAACGATACGTGCATGTCGGAACTGGCAACTACAATGAAAGCACGGCACGTGTATATACGGATATCGGGTTATTCACAGCGGATCCGGTGCTGGGTGAGGATGCCTCTGAGCTGTTCAATGAAATTACGGGCTTCTCGGCGCTCAAGACCCCGCAAGCTTTCACCGTAGCCCCGACGGGAATGAAAAATAAGCTGTTCGACCTGATCCGCAGGGAAGCGGAGCAAGCACTTGCAGGCAAGCCAGCCCGTATTATTGCTAAAATTAATTCTTTATCCAATCAGGAAATGATTGATGAACTATATGCGGCTTCTCAAGCAGGTGTGAAGATTGATTTAATCATTCGAGGGGTCTGCTGTTTACGCCCTGGAGTGGAGGGCTTTAGCGAGAACATTCGGGTTATCAGTATTGTCGACCGTTTCCTAGAGCATTCCAGACTGTTTTACTTTGAAAATGCAGGTCATTCGGAGCTATTCTTGTCCAGCGCGGATTGGATGACTCGCAATCTGACTCGCCGGATTGAGCTGATGTGCCCAATTTATGACGACCGAATCAAAGAAATGCTAGTGGATATTTTACGTTTATCCTTGAAGGATAATGTAAAAGCACGCCAGCTTCTGCCGAATGGCAGCTATCAATTTGTAGCCAGAAACAACGAAGAGGCTCCCATCAGGAGCCAATTCGAAGCAATGAAGGTTAAAAACTGGAAGAAGGAAGAATGGACCACGACAACGTAAGATTCCAGGCCTTTTGAAAATCTTTTGCGACAGCCACCAGCTCCCGTTGCTCCAGAATCGGTTCACTCTTGCTTTCCAGGCGAATATGCAGCGCATCGTCTCCTGTCGTGGGATGGATGCCGGAGATGATGCCGGATTCGCTACGATCCATACCGATTGCTAGCTGGAGCAGCGAGCCGAGCCGGTGTACACGTTCTTCGTCGGAAGGCTCCAAAATATCTGCATGTGTGCGCAGCAAGCGGGGAGTCCGGTTTTTAGGGTGGTAATCAGCGATCAGCGCGGCTAGCACTGTTTCCCGGTGAGATAAGCCGCCAATGCCTGCGTGCAAGATCCAGAACACGGAATGCTGGCGGAAGTGATAGTAATTCAAGGCTGCGCCTGTTTTGTAAAGAGTTGCTGCGGTCAGTAACAAGCGTTTGTCCATAGCGATTGAAGGTCCCTCAGCTAAAGTGTCATAGAGCCGGACGGCGTACTCGTTAACCCGCTTGACATGCGCTTCGCTAACCGGGACAGCAAACGACAAGATATTGCGAATGGACGCGATGAGCGGATTAGCCACCACAGGCTGTTCAGCGTTGACTAGCTCATGAAACAGGCCGTCTCGCAGACCCGCTCCACTGACCAAATATGCGGAGCCTTGAGCAGCTTCAAAGATCGTTTTCAATATAATGAGACCCGGTACGATAATGTCGGCTCTGTCTTTGGACAGGCCGGCTGTTTTTTTGCGTTTTTCATAGGGGAGATGAGGCAGACTGCTATAAAAATAATCGACATCTTCTATTGTCATTTCGTAATGGTGTGTCACAGGAAGCGAGTAATCCTGCCGTTTCTGATTGATTTTAGCCAAAGTACGGAGGGTTCCACCCAGCCCGATAAACGGCAGACCCGGATTGGAGAAGATCCAATCATGGTTTTGCAGTGAAGAACGGACAAAGCTCTCCATTTCTTCAATCTGTCCAGAAGACCATTCGCCATTCTTGACCTCACGTCCAAAGCGCCAATTCATATTGACTGCGCCAAAGGGAAATGAAACTGTATGCAGCCGTGTTCGATCCCGGAACAGCGTAATTTCGGTACTGCCGCCCCCGATGTCAATAATAATGCCGTCACTCACATTCATTGTATTCACTACGCCCAGAAAACCGGCATAGCCCTCTTGCTCCCCACTCAGGATTTCCAATGTTAAATTTGTCTCTTCCGCAATCCATTGAACAATTTCGTCCGAATTGGCCGCATTGCGGATGGCCGCTGTTGCTGCTGCACGCATACGAACAACCCCGTGCATACGGCAAACTTCCATAAATTGGCGTAGCAATGGAGCGATGCTGCGGATTGCTTCTCGTTCCATACGGCCGTTGGCCCCAACCTTTTCGCTCAGTCGGGCAGCTTCTTTGCATTCCTGCACAATTCGATAAGCACCAGTCTCTGTCATTTCATAGATCACGAGACGTATGGAGTTTGAGCCAATGTCCATGATGCCAATTTTGCTATTCATGAGTTGACCTCCTTGTTGAAAGAAACAATTTGCAGCAAATTTAACTGCTCCGTTCTAAATGGTATTCAGATTATTGTCATTGTACCAGTGTTGTCCGGTGCATGCTACCGTTCGTCATGATCTTGTCGAAATAGACACATGATCCTGACAATCACCCAAGAATAGCACACCTCTATTGAGTATGTATAAGTATAGCTGACGGCGAAAGGAGAGAATTAGATGAGACAACTTGCAAGCAAATGGCTAAAGACGAAGGCGCTCCTCCATCATCCACATACCGCCGTTTATATACCGGAAACCTGTCTATATAGTGAAGAACAATTGCGCATAATGCTACGGCGGCATGCTTTTGTATTTATAAAACCCGTAAAAGGAGGCGGAGGTGTCGGAGTCATGCGCGTGGCAAAGGAGGGGAACGGCTACACCTGTACGCGTATGGAACAAACATATCGGTTCAGCCATTTTAGAGCGCTTGTGGCCGGAATCAATAAGCTCCGAATCCAACGTCCGTATCTCATTCAGCAAGGTATTCAACTAGCAAGTATCCAAGGTAGACCTGTTGACTATCGAGTCAAAGTCGTAAAGGAAGGGGGAAAATGGGAGTTTCGTGCAGTGGTGGCGCGTCATGCTCGTCCCGGACTGGTCATAACGAATCTGTGCAAAGGAGGAACTTTGCTGAAGGGAACAGAGGCACTTCGAATGATATATCCGCGACGGCTAGCTAGACGAAAGCGGCGGGAGATCGTTGAACTTACACAGCACTGTATTCCTATACTTGAAAGAAGATTTCCCGGGATCGGACAACTGGGATTTGATTACGGGCTTGATTGGAATGGACGGGTATGGATTTTAGAGGTAAACACAAGACCTCAATAAATTCAGGTTTTCTTCAAAAAGTTTCCATTATAATCTATTAACAAGATGCTAAATATAATATATTTGTATAAACATAAAAAAATTTTTTTTTGCGTTTAATCGCCAAAATTCTGTGTATAAATATTGTCCACATTATCCCCTGTCACATATAAGGGTTAACGACACTTACCAACAATTTATACACAGGATTTCCACAATTGACTGTGGATAATAGAACGCTTGTTCCGTTTTTGGTATTTTGATAGAATAGATTTTGAAATAAAAGGAAAGGTTGTGTCGAGGATGGCTATGCTGACGGATGAAATGCTTTTGGATTCCTATCAGATGGCAATCGAGCTTAAACTTGAATGTGACTTCATTGCACTGTTGCTGGCTGAAATTCACAAAAGAAATCTAGAGATGAATACAGCCGTAGTCCTTCATTAGACCGGACAAGCTCTCGTACTGCGACTGTAAAGTCATTCAGGGTTCGGATGACTTTACGGACAATCACTGCAACGAATAGGCACACCGTGAAAAAGGGTATTTCACTCCAAAGGTTCAAATCTGGAGTAAAATACCCTTTTTTGTCATAGTCTAAATTAACTACAATTTCATGTTACTGCTGTGTCCGGGAGACAACTTGGCGTCTGGATCTACATAGACCTTGGCGTTGTTGACTGCTGTAGGAGCTTCACCAAAACCAACCGCGATCAGCTTGAGCTTGCCTGGATAGGTAGTGATGTCTCCTGCAGCGAAAATGCCAGGAATATTCGTCTCCTGACGAGAATCGACCACGATGGAGTTACTTTCGATTTCAATTCCCCATTCAGCAATTGGGCCAAGTGTGGATACAAATCCAAAGTTAACGATGACATCGTCCACTTCGATTTCCTGAGTTTCTTTGGTTTTTACATGAGCAAGAGTGACCTTTGTAATCGTATCTTCCCCATGCAATTCTGCAATTTCCGTTGGTGTAATCACGTTTACTTTGGAAGCGAGGAGGTTCTCGACACTGTGTTCATGCGCGCGGAATTTGTCACGGCGATGAATCAATGTAACCTGTTCTGCAATCGGTTCCAGCATAAGGGCCCAGTCTACAGCAGAGTCACCGCCGCCACTGATTAGCACCTTACGACCTGCAAATTTGCTCAGGTCGCTGACAAAGTAATGCAGGTTCGTTTTTTCAAAACGATCGGCACCTGGAAGCTCCAGTCTGCGCGGCTCGAAAGCACCCACGCCAGCGGTAATAATAACCGCTTTACCATGATACTCGCCACCTTTGTCTGTTTTGACGATGAAGTGGCGTTCTTCTTTCTTCTCTAACGATACGACTTTCTCTTCTAGCTGCACCTCTGGATTAAAATGGTTCATTTGTTGAACCAAATTGTTGACCAGTTCCTGTGCAGTCACTTTAGGAAAGCCAGCAACGTCATAAATATATTTTTCAGGATAAAGGGCTGCAAGCTGGCCGCCCAGTTGGGGCATACTTTCAATTAAGGTGACGGATGCCTGACGCATTCCTCCGTAAAAAGCGGCGAAAATACCGGCTGGACCGCCTCCAATTATGATCAGATCGCGGATCTCCGCACCTGTGGATTGAGCTGTCACTCTAAAAACACCTCCGAAAGGGATAGTATGAATTGTATATATTGAATCAGCCGCATAGAGGTTCAGATAGCCGCCGAACGTATGATTCACTGCTTATCATTATAAACTGCTGGGTTCTTCTTGCAAAGTTAAAGCGATTAATATTTGATGAAGACTTTCCGGTGAGTATAAGTTAACCGTGTTAAGAGAAAAGCTGTGAATATTGAATGATTATGTATATCGGAAGGGGTAGAAGCATGAGCAGTATTCCCAAAATTGTCATTGTGGGCGCCGGATATGGCGGTATATTGACGGCTCAGCAATTGCAAAAGGAGCTCAAGCACAATGAGGCAACTGTCACGCTAATCAACCGTCATGATTACCACTATATTACGACACATCTTCACATGCCTGCGGCAGGCACGGATACGATTGAGCATTCGAGGATTCCGATTGCGCAGCTAATCGATGAGTTCAAGGTGGATTTAGTCAAAGGAACAGTGAAGGAAATCATACCAAATGAGAAAAAAGTCGTGCTGGAGGATGGCTCGCTATCCTACGATTATTTGGTCATCGGATTAGGTGGCGAGCCGGAGACATTCGGTATTCCAGGAATGGATCAATTCGCACTGACGATTCGCAGTATTAACTCTGTGCGCCTGATTCGAGAGCATATTGAATACCAGCTGGCCCTGTATAAAAATGACGGTAAGCCAGGTCGCCTAAATTTCGTCGTAGGGGGCGCTGGTTTTAGTGGCATTGAGTTTGTAGCGGAGTTGGCAGATCGTCTGCCACAGCTGGCTAAAGCTTACGACATCGATTTTAACCGAATTCAAATCATTAACGTCGAGGCAGCTCCTACAGCATTACCAGGGTTTGATCCTGAGCTGGTGGAGTATGCGATGGATGTCCTCAAGCGTAAAGGGGTTAACTTCCGTATTGGAGTCCCGATTAAGGAATGCCAGCAGAATGGTGTAATTGTCGGTGAGGGTGAGAAAATTGAAGCCTGCACGGTCGTCTGGACAGGTGGAATCCGTGGGAACGGTTTGATCGAGAAAGCCGGATTCGAAGTGATGCGTGGAAGGGTGAAAATCGACGATTTTCTGCGTGCACCGGGTCACGATGATATTTTCATTATCGGGGACAGTTCTCTGATGTTTAATCCCGAAGGCCGCCCTTATCCACCGACTGCCCAAATTGCAATGCAGCAAGGAGTGCTTTGTGCCAAGAATCTGGCCGCTACGCTCCGCAAAAAGGAGCTGCACAAGTTCGTCTTCTCCAATAAGGGTACAGTTGCATCTCTTGGAAAGGGCGAAGCCGTCGCCGTAGTAGGTAAACGCAAAATCAAAGGCTGGGTGGCCGCACAGTTGAAAAAGATCGTAGATCTACGCTATCTGTTCATCATTGGCGGCATTCCACTGGTATTGAAAAAAGGGCGATTTTTCTAATCTCAGCCAAGTAGTCAAGATGCACCTAAAAACAATAAGAACAGAAAAAGGTTTCCACGACTTCTACCAGAGCCTGGAAACCTTTTTTCTATTGCTTTTCTTTTCTATATATTAGAGTCCTACAGCTTCAGCATGTCTTCAAATGTTTCTTCGTTCAACACGCTGCCGACATAGAAGGAACCGAATTCACCGTATCGGGCACTCACTTCATCAAAACGCATTTCGTAAATTAGCTTCTTGAATTGAAGTGCGTCGTCGGAGAACAGGGTCACGCCCCACTCCCAATCGTCGAAGCCGATGGAGCCTGAAATGATTTGCTTTACTTTGCCAGCATAGCTGCGTCCAATTAAACCGTGGCTGCGCATCAAGGTGCGACGCTCGTCCATCGAAAGCATGTACCAGTTGTCATCCAGATCACGTTTCTTGTTCATTGGATAGAAACAAATATAACGTGCCTTGTTTAATACAGGCTTCAGGCGCGCGACAATTTGTGGATTTTGCATTGGATCTTCTTCCTTGCTCAAATAATTACTCAGTTCCACCACACTTACATAAGAATACGTTTTGGTCGTATATTTGGCGAAGGTTGTTTTGTTGAATTCATTTTCCAATTTATTGAGGTCTTCCAGCGTTTCACGCAGGTGCAGCATAACAAAATCAGCCTTTTGTCCGACTATAGTATAGACAGCTGAACTGCCCAGACCTGCTTCCTCGGTAACGCTCCATTCCTTCATAAACTCTTGAAGCTCGTCCAGTGCTCCCGCGCGCTCTTCATCGTCTGCAGTTTTCCATGCCGTCCAGTTGATGGACCGGAAATCGTGAAGCGCGTACCAGCCTTCCAGTGTGGAGGTTACTTCGTTGGGTGTTGCTGGGGTTTGTTGAGGTTGATGTTGATTCACGATCTACACTCCTTTACGATCTGTAAATGTAATCGGCTTAGCCGAAATATGTGTACTTCCGTATATCGTTCCTGTATCCAATACGTGATGTTTAACCATTATATTGTAGCTCAATTTGGAGCTTTTCACCAATGAAAGAAGTGTGAAGAATATTATTTTTCCATGATGCAGGTCACAAAAGTCATAAAATAGTTAGTATTCTCGAAAAAAGAAGAACTCGGACGAATACGGCTGCCAAAAAGGAGGACAATTGCCCTTATTTTGTTGGTCCCACCCGAGGGCAAGTATGATAGAATAGAAAAACATCTTGGAGAACGTTATGTCAGGAAAGGAAGAATGTCGGAATGCGGATGAAAAACCTGCTGCACTATACTGAGAACCACCGCTACTGCGTTTATCGGGAGTTTGGCTTGAGCGCACTGGATGAATTGATGCTGGGAAGTGTCTATCAGCCGATGGTAGGCGCATTTGCGGTCAGTCTATATCGACTGTTGTTCCAGCATGTGCCAGTCGGACAGATTGGTTATTCGCCGTTGGAACAGCAACGTCGACTTTTTCTGACACTGGGACTGGAGCCAAGTGAGAAGGGACGCAAGTATTTGATTGAACAGACCTCCAAGCTGGAGGCTGTCGGTCTGTTGCAGACGTCCAGGTTGTATGCGCCCGAAACGGACGATTATATGTATGAATATGAGATGCAACCACCGCTCGCACCTGCTGAATTTTTCAGAACGCAGCACCTTACCCTTTTGTTGAGAGACAAAATCGGTAAGTTTGCAGTGCTTTCTCTGAGAGAATCGTTGTGGAGCAGGGAATCTAGCGAATGGTCGCAATCTTCCCATAATAAAGAGAATATATCGGTTCCGTTTTATGAGCTGTTTGAGCTGAACACCCATGTTATAGATTATGAGCTGGAACAGGCGTTGTCCGAAGTATCCACGAGCCGCCAGACTGGAGCATTAGCGTCCGAATCGGAGGAAGCTTTGAACTATGCCGATATTATTCTTCGTTTTCCGCGTGAATCCGCCAATCGCAAACACGTGGAGCGTCTTCGATTTGAACACGAGCAACTGGGTATGGTCAATTACGTGGTCCGTAAATTTGATCTCTCTGTACAGGATATCAGCCGCTTACTGGATGAGGACGGCATTTTTACCGAAGCAGGTGACTTATTGCTCGACGAGCTTCAGCTTCGGGCTAGCCAACACTCCAGGCAGGAACGGAAGCGTCAGGAGGAGCAGCAAGTGCAGGCCGCCAAAGTGGTTGCCTTGCGACAGAGGGAAACTTCCACACCTGAAGAGCCGCCTGCAGAGCAGGCTGTGGAAATGGAATTTTATGTAGAGGTTCCCCCACAATTCACAGCCAAGTGTGACATTCACCAATATAATATGATGCTGCGCAACGAGCCTTATCGCCGTTTGCTGCAAACCTTTTTCCCCGGCACGGTTCCCGGTAACCTGCTGGATATATTCGAGAAGATTGATATCAGCTATAAGTTGCCTGGTGAAGTCATCAATGTGCTGATCCATTATTTAATGTCACTGCTCGTATCGGGGAGCGATCAGCGGATTAACCGCAACTTTGTCGAGGCCGTTGCCTCCAACATGCTGCTAAAGCAGGTAAACACTTACGAAAAAGCTGTTCAATATATAAGGGATCAAGCCAAGGTAAAAGGAAAACAGTCTACTGCTTCTTCCTCCGGGGGCAGATCCCGCACGTATGCCAAAAACAATGGGCCTGCCAAGCCGTCTATTCCGATCGTACAAGATCAGCCTTCCGAGGAATCCGTATCCGAGGAGGAATTGGATGAACTGCTTCGCCTGGCCGAACGACTGCAATCCGGTAAACAGAAAAAGGTGTAATGGAAGCCAATTCAATAATGTGTCGACTTTATGGCGGTCGGCAGCGAAGCGTCAATCGCCCTCCATAACTTGCACATTTTAGAAAGGAGGAGCATTCTTGGAATCACTCGGTGATTTGCTTCAGCAGATGCAGAACCCTTCGTTTCGCCAACGTACTCGTAGCGTAGCCGATCAGGTTCTAAATGATCCGCTGGTGAAGGAATTTTGTGCTGCACATCCTGATGTAGACGAAACGCAATTGCGACTTAATATGAGTATGCTCTTTCAGTATACCCGGGATCGTCGAAATTGCGACAACTGTCCGGGACTGGAACAGTGTCCTAACGATTTCCAGGGTCACTTTTGCAAGCTGGGCGTGGAGTATCCCAATGGAACAGCGGAAATGGTGGACATTCGGACCCCGTGCGCCAAGCTAGTTGCCTCCCAGCATGAACAACGAGTGCGTCAGCGAATCAAAAGCTTTTATGTGGACGAGCGCGCGCTGTTGGAAGGATATAATGCCGTGGAAATTGCGCGCAAAGATTTGCAACGCGTACCCGCAGTCAATCAGGTTTTCCGCTATATTGAAGAAACCAAAAGTCAGGGTTTATTAAAAAAAGGGCTCTATCTGGAAGGTACGTTTGGTACGGGGAAAACCTTTTTGATGGGTTATCTGTTGCACGAGTTGGCTCTGTCGGGTTTCAACGGTGTGATTGTCTACATGCCTGATTTTGTGGAGGACTTAAAGTCCATGATACAGGATGGACAGAAGCTTAAGGAAACGACCGAAATGCTTAAAAATTGTGATCTGCTCGTATTTGACGATATTGGTGCTGAAAATTTGAGTCCATGGGTACGGGATCATGTAATGGGCTCCATTTTGAATTACCGAATGAACCGTAAACCGACCTTTTATACTTCTAATTACTCACTGCAAGGGCTAGAGAAGCATCTTAGCTTTACAAGCAAAGACGGAGAGGAAATGTACAAGGGACAACGCTTGATGGACCGGATTCGTCCTTTTGTGGATGTCATTACCGTCAAGGGGAAAAATCAGCGAGGGTAAGCGTTCATTCGTCGCTCTTTTGATATCTTACAATTAAAAGACTATTGTGATATAATTAAAAGGTGTCGAAACAGACATTACAGGTTATAATAATCTTGACTTTTCTATAAAGGAGGAACATACAATGGCAATTGTTAACGTGTCCGATCAATCCTTCAACGCAGAAGTCGAAGGCACAGGAACCGTTTTGGTTGATTTTTGGGCGCCATGGTGCGGTCCTTGCAAAATGATCGCTCCAATTCTGGAGGATCTGTCTACAGAAGTTGGCGATAGTGTCAAAATCGCGAAGGTGAACGTGGATGAAAATCCAGAGTCTGCTTCTCGTTTCGGCGTGATGAGTATTCCTACCCTAATCGTCTTCAAAGACGGACAGCCTGTTGATAAAGTGGTAGGTTTGAACTCCAAAGAAGCATTGAAAAGCATGCTTACTAAACACCAATAATCATGGAATGTGACCCATGCTCCTGCGGGGGCTTGGTGGAGCGCCATGAACAGTCAATGCCTCCGGTTATATATACCGGGGGCGTTTTTGTGCATTATTCCTATATAATATAAGTAGTAAGTTGAGCAGTCATTAAGAATGGAAGGAGGAACCGGGCGAATGAAATCCTATGCGGAGGACTTGCAGAACCAGGAGAAGGCGCTGGAGAATATACGGCACAAATTAGCATTGCTGCCGGATGCATCAGGCTGTTACCTGATGAAGAACAGCGAAGGCACCATCATTTATGTCGGCAAGGCCAAAGTGTTGAAAAACCGGGTCCGTTCCTATTTTACAGGTAGCCATAACGGCAAGACGCAACGACTGGTTGCCGATATTCGTGATTTTGAATATATCGTTACAGGCAGCAATATGGAGGCGCTCATTCTGGAGTGCAACCTTATTAAAAAGCACCAGCCGCGTTATAACGTCCTGTTGAAGGATGATAAAACCTTTCCGTACTTGAAAATTACGAACGAGGCACACCCCAAGCTGGAGGTAACCCGTCGCGTTCTGAAAGATAAAGCGAAATATTTTGGACCGTACCCCAATTCCTACGCGGCACATCAGACGAAAAAGCTGCTGGATCGTATGTATCCGCTACGCAAGTGCGGTGTAATGCCAAAAGAAGTGTGTCTGTATTATCACATGCATCAGTGCTTGGGACCTTGTGTAAAAGAGGTCGAGAAGGAAACATATGACCAGATCAGTCAGGAGATCGGTTCCTTTTTGAGTGGAGGACATGAGGAAATTAAAAAGGATCTCCAACGTAAAATGCAGGAGGCCGCAGAGGAATTGTACTTTGAGCGTGCCAAGGAGCTGCGGGATCAGATTATTAGCATCGACGCGATGATGGAAAAGCAGAAAATCACCACATCTGATGCGAAGGACCGGGATGTATTCGGCTTTTCGGTAGATAAGGGCTGGATGTGTGTACAGATTCTATATGTCCGCAAGGGTAAAATGATCGAGCGCCATATGTCGACTTTCCCTTTCTACGGTGAAGCTTACAGTGATTTTATGTCCTATGTGACGCAATATTACAGTGACAACCCGGCAGTGCCGCAGGAGATATTGTTGCCGGATTCTCCTAAGCTGATGAAAGCAAAATCGGCTGATGTTGATCAACCGATTGCAACAGAAACTGAGCTTTACAGTGCAACTACAGCTGAGACTACCAGGATTACAGATGAGGAAGCAGTACAAACGGAGTCAGACCGTTCTGCTGACCCACTGCGGGTAGCCGAAGCACGAGCAGCTTATGCAGAAGGAACGAATCAAGCTCAAGTTGGTGACCAAGAAACCGAGGAAACAGAAACTGAAACTCAACTATCCGGTGGATTGGAGGACCCAACGGCGGCAGCTCTCGCTTTGGCTGAATGGCTGGATGTAAAGGTACTTGTGCCGCAGCGTGGGCTGAAAAAGCAAATGACGGGGATGGCGACGGAAAATGCACGTGTTGCTTTGGATGAAAAGTTTAAACTGATCGAGCGGGATGAGGAACGGACCTCCAAAGCTGCAAGCAATCTGGGACGTGCCATTGGGCTGGATAGTCTGCATCGGGTAGAGGCGTTCGATAATTCCAACATTCAGGGTTCCGATCCAGTGTCGGCCATGATCGTCTTTATTGACGGTAAGCCTGCCAAAAAAGAGTATCGAAAATACAAGATCCGTTCTGTGCAGGGACCAGATGATTATGAAACGATGCGTGAGGTTATTCGGCGCCGATATGAACGTGTACTGAAGGAAAATCTAGAGCGTCCCGATTTGATCATTGTCGATGGCGGGCGTGGACAAATAAAAGCGGCAACCGATGTATTGGAAAATGAGTTGGGCTTGTTTATTCCTGTGTGTGGTTTGGTGAAAGATGCCAAACACAGAACTTCCCAATTACTGATGGGGGATACATTTGAGGCCGTAACACTTGCACGCAACAGCGAGGAATTTTATCTGCTGCAACGGATTCAGGACGAGGTTCACCGTTTTGCCATTACGTTCCACCGCGAGCAGCGCGGCAAATCGATGGTAACTTCCCAGTTGGACTCCATTCCGGGCATTGGAGAGAAACGGCGTAAGTTGCTGCTTAAGCATTTTGGATCGCTCAAAAAAATAAGAGAGGCCAGCGTCGAAGACTTCCGGCCTCTCTCTATTGGGGATAAACTTGCTCGTCAGATTATAGCTGCCCTTCGGGAGGAGGAGTCGTAGAATACGGCTCCTCTTTTTTCACGGGTTCAAACATGATTAGATTAGGTTTTTTAGGACTAAACCAGTAAATGATGTAGCCTACAATAGCCGGAAGTAAGATCCAGAATAGGCCTGCGCTCACATTCACGGTGTCTCCCAAACTGATCACACTAAGCCCCATTAATATGCTGTCAAAAATAACGTGGCTGAACATGGCAGCGATAAAGCCGTAACGCAGGAACACGAAGCTAAACAGCAAACCAAGAAAAGTCAGCTCAATAGGTCTTGAAATCACTGGATAGATTGGATAAAGCGTATGTCCCAGTGCCCAAATAAGCGTAGTAATCAGACAAGCAACAAACGTATTTTTGACTATTTTTTTTACCATCGGAATACCAAATAGACGGTAAACAGTCTCTTCTCCAATACCTGCCATCCAGGCCATAATCGGTAGTAGCCATGGATAAGCCATATTGTAAGGGGATTGCGTGGCGTCTGTAGTGGAGAACGTATTAAATGTACGCTCCAGTACAAAGAACAAAATGGATTGTACGCCGAGTAAAATGAAGGCCCACAAGTAACCGACATACATACTGCGAAGCACATACAGCCCGTAGCCCGGCTCTTTGGCCCGTGGCCATGCATTGAGTCCAACCTGACGCATAAGCCCGTCACCACCAACCAAGGAGAAGTAGAGGGCTACAGCCATGAAGAAGGTAACACCGACCTGGAATACCATAAGAAATATAAGCATGCCCTTACTGCCTGCTTCAGCTTGTAATAAAGGCAGCATGTTCATGGTCCCAGCTATACTAGCAACAAAATAAACAATGGACAGAACAATACCGCGTACAAATGAAGTATGTCGTCGGGTGAGTGACGCATACACAATGGCAAGTACGCCCAGGACAAAGCTAAATAGGGCATAACCCGCATAAGTCATCCAATTCGCCCAGTATGTTTGATTTTTAACATAGTCGGTATAAGACGAAGGGGCTGAAAAGCTTTGGGTAAATGAGCGAACATCCCCATCTTCAAAGGTAAAAGCCAGCGTAAGGACCGAGGCGCCGATTTTCTTTTCGTCCACGGTATATTTTAATCCACCTTCCCCCTCAGTGGTCGCAAGCTTCAATTCCGATGGATTAAAGCCAAAGCGTTTGATCCATTTTGCTGCAGCCTGTTCCTTAGCTTCAAGCGTCATGTCGCCCTCAGCTATACGTACAAGCTTGCTTCGTGCTTGTTCATCTGTAGAAACATCAGCCTGTGTGTAATTGGTGCTGGAGGTGATCCGCTTAAAGCTAACGACCTTCCCAGTGGATAAATCCACATGAATTTGCAGCTTGCCCTTCGCTGAGGAGTCAGGCAAATCAACCCGAAAGGTTTCATAAGGATAATTTTTTTTCCATGTACGATCGTACGCTTGAAGCAGTTTTTCTCTGGATAAATAACCGTACAAATCTGTTTCAGCCTGATAGGTCACGACAGGCTTCTCTGGCTGTGATTCCGTATAGCCCAGCTCAGAACGGGCGAAGTCCAATGCGTGTACGATCGCTTCTTGTTTGCTGATGACCTTTGCATTCATCAATGATTCCGGACTTGGATTGCTAAGCGAGGGAATAAGCAATTGAAAGATAAAAAAGCAAATCAGGCCAACCCCGCCCAGCAAGCCTAATTTTTTGAAGTTGGCCGTGAGCACGACCGGTTTCCCGATAGGATTCATGAGTTTCCTCCTTAATCTGTAAATAAGAACATCCATTAAAGATATCATACTGCACAGGTTCCCGCCAACAGACCAGCGATATTCATGAAAACAGAGTGAAAGCACTTTAAAGTTTTAATAAAATTAGATAAGCTGTGATTAAGCGATGCCCAATCGCAAATTAAAGCCAATTTCACGTTTTTTCGGCGAAATCGGTTTTGTGATCTGGATAGAGAAGGATTATAATCTTGAGGCAATGCCTATGAAATATATGGGTAATGACATACATTTAAGCCGAATTTCTGTGAGAAAACGGGGGAACCATGTTACTGGGGTGAATTTTACAGCCGATCCTGATGGACCGGAAGTGTAAATAGGGCATACTGTGCTGCCCGAATCCGTCAGCTAACCTCGTAGGCTGTGGGCAGGAACCAAGTCAGGCACTCGGTTTTCCGGTGTCTTTTTTTGTGTGTATAAGTGTGAATAAAAGTTTGCTGAGTTAAGGACGCTGCGCGTTCCATTTGATCTTCCAATCGCTGTTGCCACTGAATTTTTTTGATTTTCTAGACCTTGATAAGGGTAAAATTCAGAGTCAAAGGCGAGCGCTATCGCTTCTCCAGATTCAAATGGACCGCTTCGCTGCTGCCCGCCTTAAAGTCATCAAACGTTCCATGAGGTAGTTACGTAAAGTGTAGTGAGTATTGAAAGGCAAAAGTATCCCGCTTTGCGGATACTTTTCTGATTTATAAAAGAAACTGAAAAGAATTGGTGATTTTATGAGCTGAGCGATCTCCATGCTCATAGTTCACCAAGGAGGAGAAGTGATGAATAAATGAATCCCAATGCAAGCTGGCTTCGGCTTTCTCCACCGCAAATATTCGTTGCAGGCTTTGCCATTATCATTCTAATAGGTAGTTTATTGTTAATGCTGCCCATTTCTAATACAACAGGAAAACCACTTGCGTTTATAGACGCTTTGTTTACTGCCGCTTCCGCGACCTGTGTAACTGGGCTTGTCGTTAAGGATACAGGGCTCTTTTTTACAACCTTTGGTCAAATTGTCATCGTTGCGTTGATTCAGATTGGCGGACTTGGCTTTATGACTATGGCTACCTTGATCGCGCTGGTGTTCAAGCGTCGGATTTCCTTGCGGGAGCGCCTTATTTTGCAAGAAGCGATGAATCAGACCTCTGTCGAAGGAATTGTCGGATTGATCCGCAAGGTGCTATGGTACTCGCTGATGATTGAGGGCGTATGTGCAATCATTTTTTCGATTCGCTGGTCGTTTGATATGCCTGTAGGCAGGGCGATTTATTTTGGGATTTGGCATGCTATTTCCATGTTTAATAATGCTGGTTTTGATTTATTCGGTGAATTTCGCAGCCTGACAGGTTATGTATATGATCCGATTGTTAATTTTACAGCCATGTTCCTCATTATTTCGGGTGGCATTGGTTTTGTAGTGATGTCAGACCTGGCAGATTATCGCAAGCGTAAGAGACTGTCCTTGCATACCAAGGTGGTACTCAGCATGACAGCTGCTCTGATTGTCGTCGGGACGCTTGTCATTTTTGTATTTGAGTTTACGAATCCGAAGACGCTTGGCTCGCTTGATTGGGGTGGTAAACTGCTGGGTTCTTTATTCCAGTCCGTTACCCCTCGCACCGCAGGTGCCAACACGCTGGACATTGCAGGCTTGCGGCAGGCTACGCAGTTTTTTATCATCATACTCATGTTTATTGGGGCTTCGCCTGGCTCCACTGGAGGCGGGATTAAGACCACTACATTTGCTCTGCTCATTGGAGCGGTGTTTTCGATGCTGCGGGGACGGGAAGACATTGTGCTGTTCCGGTACCGACTTGCGCAGGCACGCATTTATAAGGCTTTGACTATTACATTGCTGGGGTTGCTGTTCGTGATTGGGGTGACGATGATTCTGTCCGCAACCGAAGATCATCATTTTCTGATGATCTTGTTCGAGACGGTGTCTGCCTTTGGTACGGTAGGACTGTCCATGGGGCTTACACCTGATTTGACAGTTGTAGGCAAGCTGGTGATTACTCTGACGATGTTTGCAGGCAGGCTGGGTCCACTCACGCTAGCTTATGCACTGGGACCGAAAAAGGGTAAGGAATTGTATCGTCATCCAGAAGGTAAAATAATTATAGGGTAAGGGAGTTTTCGAGTAGATATGAAAACGCAGCAGTTTGTAGTCATTGGCTTGGGACGGTTTGGCTCAAGCCTGGCTTTGCAATTGGTGGATATGGGGTGCGAGGTGCTGGGCATTGATCGGAATGAGGATGTTGTGGACAGTATGAGTGAGATTCTGACACATACTGTCGTGGCGGACGCTACAGATGAGGATGCCTTGCGGTCACTCGGCATACGTAATTTCGATTGCGGCATTGTTGCGATTGGTGATGATATTCAGGTAAGCATCCTGACCGCCATTTTGCTGAAGGAGCTGGGTGTGAGAAAAGTCGTAGCCAAAGCCATATCTGTGCTGCATGGGCGTGCGTTAGAGAAGCTTGGGGTGGACCGAGTCATTTATCCGGAACGGGATATGGGTATTCGAGTAGCGCATCAGCTGGTCACGCCTAATCTGCTCGATTATTTGGAGCTGTCCAAGGAATACAGCATTGTAGAACTTAATGTGCCTGCATGTCTGAATGGCAAAACGTTGGCAGAATTAAATGCTCGCACCCGCTTTGGTTGCAGCATCGTGGCGCTTCATACGGCGAATGGTATCTTGATCGCACCGACAGCTATGGATCGGCTGAAAGCAGACGATATTATGGTCATTATCGGCTCCAATGATAATATCGGCCGCTTTGAGGATGAGGTCGTTAATGTCAATGAAGAGGGTTAAATCCTCTATACCATACGGTAGCCTGCAAACGATGCGCGTGTCTCGCTAATCCAGCGTCGTGCTGTTGGGCCGAGATCGGCCGTTTCTGAGTAGATGAGGGAGGTCGTTCGGCGTGTCTCCTTCAAATCAGGCAAGTACAATGCAGTAAGTCCATTATCTCGCAGCAGTTCGCTGCGCAAATAGGATTTGGGCAGCAAAGCGGATGCCTTGCAGGTGGGAAGCAGGCGTACAATCGCCTCGAAGGAGTCGATTTCCATGCGGATATCCGGCATAATGCCGCTACGCTGGAACAAGTCATCCGTCAGACTGCGGTACCAGGTTCCTTTGGAGAAAATAATCATCGGCAATCCTTGCAAGTCCTTCATTGAAGCCGTTCCTGTCTTGACAGTTAATTCATGTCCGATGGGGACGACTAGCTCCAAATGATCGTCAAATAACGGAATGCAACGCAGTCCAGCTTCATGAATGGCAGACCCGACAACGCCGGCGTCTGCTTTTTTGTCGCGTACAAAGGCAACGATTTCATGCGTCTTGCCGGTGAGCAGCTTTAGCTCAGTCTGAGGATGCTTGCTCATGAAAGCTTCGACGAGGGTAGGCAGCGTCGTTTGGAGTGTCGTGAGACTAGCGCCCAGTGTAAGCATGCTCTGAGCTTCATTTTTGTGCTGGGACAGCTTTTGTAAGAAGCGAAGCTGACGTTGCCGTTGCTCCAGCGCGAAAGTATATACAAATCGGCCAGTCGATGTAATTTCGAGCCGTTTGCCCCGACGATCAAAGAGATGGACACCCAGCTCTTCCTCCAGCTTGGCAATTTTGCGAGACAGGGCGGGTTGGGACAAATTCAGCAGTTTGGAGGCTTTATTCAAGCTGGACTGCTCGACAATGACGGCAAAAGCGTTCAAATCCTCAAACAAATCTTCCACTTCCTCTCTATATGCAAAAAAGACATAATAATTAATACGTATATTGCAATTCCATTATAAGCCGAAAAGGAGTAACATGAAAGCGACACAAGATGTTCACACTTTTGTTTTTCCTTATAAGGGACACCTTGTTGAACATTCCCTGTCGGGAACTGTCATTTTATATGTTATATTACTATTGAAAACGCTATTATTGGGAGAAGGGAGCATGACCTAGATGAGAGGATTTTATTCCAGAAAGCTGCATTCGCTTCTTGGCGTCATTCCATTGGCTCTATTTTTTGTTGAGCATTTGGTGACGAACTTCACAGCGGTGGAGGGCGGCAAGGAAGGTTTTAATCGCAGCGTGGCCTTCCTGAATGGTTTGCCGCTGGTTATTGTGTTAGAAACGTTATTCATCTACTTGCCATTACTGTTCCACGGAATCTATGGCTTGTATATCGCTTATCAGGCTGACCCGAATGTCAAAAGGTTTGGCTATTCGCGTAACTGGCGCTTTTTGTTCCAGCGTATTTCCGGCGTCATTACGTTTGTATTTATTATCTGGCACGTATACGACACACGCTTTCAGGTGGCCCTAGGTAATGTAACTCATGAGGAGCTAGGCGGCGTAATGCATGGTATAGTGACGAACCCGGTCTATTTTATTTTGTATTTAATCAGTGTCGTTTCGGCATCATTTCACTTTGCTAATGGACTGTGGGCATTTATGGTCAGTTGGGGGATTACCGTGGGACCACGTGCCCAAAAAGTATCTTCCTATATCTGTATGACCCTGTTCGTGGTGGTGTCGATCGGCTTCGTTGCTTCCCTGCTTGCATTTCGCAGCGCGGAATTCCAGGAAACGGCAACAGCCTTGGTGCAATGCAGCGCCTTTAAACAGCTACTGTAAATGAGTTATTTAAATGATACATCGTGTTGAGATTCTATTCTGATTTGTAAAAGGGGATTTAGTACAAATCCTGAAAAGAAGGAGTGAGCAGAAATGGCAGCATCCAACATTATTGTCGTGGGCGGCGGTCTGGCAGGTCTAATGGCTACGATCAAGGCGGCAGAAGCGGGAGTCCACGTTCATCTATTTTCTTTGGTTCCGGTCAAAAGATCCCACTCCGTTTGTGCGCAGGGCGGCATTAACGGTGCGGTAAATACCAAAGGTGAGGGAGACTCACCCTGGATTCACTTTGATGATTCAGTCTATGGCGGTGACTTTCTGGCCAACCAGCCGCCGGTAAAAGCGATGTGCGAAGCGGCTCCGGGAATTATCCATCTCATGGACCGCATGGGTGTTATGTTCAATCGGACACCAGAAGGACTGCTAGATTTCCGCCGCTTTGGCGGTACCCAGCATCATCGGACAGCCTTCGCTGGCGCGACGACAGGACAGCAGCTCCTGTACGCTCTCGATGAGCAGGTACGGCGCTGGGAATCTGCTGGTTTGGTGACCAAGTATGAGAACTGGGAGTTTTTACAGGCTGTACTGGATGATGAAGGCATCTGCCGAGGGATTTGCGGGCAAGATTTGCGTACGATGGAAGTGAAGACTTTTGCAGCGGACGCCGTTATTTTGGCATCCGGTGGTCCCGGAATTATTTTCGGCAAAACCACAAATTCCGTTATTAATACCGGTACAGCTGCCGGTGCAGTGTATCAGCAAGGCGTTCGCTATGCGAACGGTGAGTTTATACAGATTCATCCAACGGCTATACCCGGTGACGACAAGCTGCGTCTCATGTCCGAGTCGGCACGGGGGGAAGGCGGTCGCATTTGGACGTATAAAGACGGGAAGCCATGGTATTTCCTTGAAGAAAAGTATCCGGCTTATGGAAATCTGGTCCCTCGCGACATTGCGACACGTGAAATATTCAGCGTATGTGTTGATGATGGACTGGGTATTAATGGCGAGAACATGGTCTATCTGGATTTGTCCCACAAGGACCCGAAAGAGCTGGATGTAAAGCTGGGCGGCATTATTGAAATTTATGAAAAATTCGTCGGCGACGATCCGCGTAAAATCCCAATGAAAATATTCCCGGCTGTTCATTATTCAATGGGCGGCATGTGGGTCGATTATAATCAGATGACAAATATACCGGGTCTGTTCGCAGCTGGTGAATGTGAGTTCCAGTATCACGGAGCGAACCGCTTGGGTGCAAACTCATTGCTGTCGGCCATTTACGGCGGGATGGTGGCTGGACCGAAGGCTGTGGAATATATTAAGGGCTTGAAAAAGTCTGCACAGGATGTAGCTTCTTCGGTATTTGATGCGGCAGTCCATCAGCAGACAGAGAAGTATGAACGTATTTTGCATATGGACGGTAAGGAAAATGCCTATGTTCTTCATAAAGAGCTAGGTGAGTGGATGACGAACAATATGACCGTGGTTCGTTATAATGACAAGCTGGAAGCTACGATTCACAAGATCAAGGAGCTGAAGGAGCGTTACTCGAACATTAACATTAATGACGCTTCGCGCTGGAATAATGCGGGTGCTGCGTTTACACGGCAGTTGTGGAACATGATGGAGCTGGCCGAAGCGATGACCAAAGGGGCGCTGCTGCGCAACGAAAGTCGCGGGGCCCATTACAAGCCGGACTTCCCGGACCGCAATGATGAAGATTATTTGAAAACGACGATTGCAGATTGGACACCGGAAGGACCACAAATTTCGTATGAAGAGGTCGACGTTTCACTGATCAAGCCGCGTGTTCGAGATTATTCCAAGAGCAAATAACAGAAGGGAGTGTATTTAGATGTCGGAGCAAGTAGTGAAGTCGAATAAAACAGTGAAGTTCGTGGTTACTCGTCAGGATGAGCCTAACGCTAGTTCCTATACGGAAGAATTCGAATTGGCATACAGACCGGGAATGAACGTGATCAGCGCGCTGATGGAAATTCAGCGTAACCCGGTAGACAGCCAAGGTAAAGAGACGGCTCCGGTGTGCTGGGAGTCGAACTGCCTGGAGGAAGTATGTGGAGCTTGCTCCATGGTGATTAACGGCAAACCGCGTCAGGCGTGTGCGGCGCTTGTCGATAAGCTGGAGCAGCCGATTACGATTGCGCCGATGAGTACATTTCCGGTCGTACGGGATTTGGTCATTGACCGCAGCCGGATGTTTAACGCGCTCAAGAAGGTCAAAGCGTGGATTCCGATTGACGGTACCTACGATCTGGGGCCGGGTCCTAGAATGGCAGAGAAAAAGCGTCAGTGGGCGTATGAGCTGTCCAAGTGCATGACCTGTGGTGTCTGTCTGGAAGCATGCCCGAACGTCAATGAGAAGACGACGTTCATCGGACCTGCGGCGATATCTCAGGTTCGCCTGTTTAATAGCCATCCGACAGGGGAAATGAATCAGGAGGAGCGCCTGGATGCATTGATGACGGACGACGGGCTGGAGGGCTGTGGTAATTCGCAAAACTGTGTACGCTCTTGCCCGAAAGGCATTCCATTGACAACTTCCATTGCCGAAATGAACAAGCAAACGACCAAGCATATGTTCAAGCGCTGGCTGACTGTGTAGCAGAGCCAGCCCATAGGTTGTACTCAAACAGGCTTCTTCCCAAACCGGAGAAAGCCTGTTTTTTTGCGCTCAGGAATGATGGAGGGTAACATGGAGTAAGGAGCGAGGGACAGCACTTATGGTATAATTAGAGTATTGTGTATCGTTTTGGAGAAAAGGAGGCTGGACAGGTGACTGTGCAACCGATAACGAATCGACCTGTCACGAGGTCGGATGTAATGAAAGGATTAAAGGAACTGGGAATTCGGAGCGGCATGACATTGCTTGTTCACTCGTCGATGCGCAGCTTTGGACGCTTTGTTCCAGGCGGGGCCTCCACCATTCTTGCCGCATTAACCGAAGCGATTGGCCGGGAAGGAACGCTGGTGATGCCAACACAGTCACACGACTTGACAGATCCGTCCACCTGGATGAACCCGCCTCTGGATGAGTCATGGTGGGAACTGGTCCGCGAGGAAATGCCCGCTTATGATCCGCCCTGGACGCTGACCGGAGGGATGGGCGTCATTGTAGAAACGTTCCGTGGCCTGCCGGGAACAGTGCGCAGCGGGCATCCGCACGTTTCTCTGGCGGGGCGTGGACCTGCTGCTTTAGGCTTGCTGGAAGCGCATGAGCTTGATTTTGGGCTGGGTGAGCATTCGCCCTTGGCAAAGCTGTATGAGGCAGATGCCTATGTACTGTTGCTGGGCTGCGGACATGACAGCAACACCTCCTTACATTTGGCAGAATATCGAACAGCCTATAATGGACGTGAAGTTGTCACGCATCAAGCCCCTATGATGGTGGATGGGACCAAAGCGTGGGTGTCTTTTCAGGATTATAATATTACCTCGGATGATTTTGAGCAGCTGGGACTTGATTTTGAGCGGGAATGTCCCACATCCTTTACGCGGGTGAACATTGGAGAGGCTTCATGTTTTTTCGCAAGGCAACGAGATTTGGTTGACTATGCAGAGCAGTGGTTATCCACTCATCGCTAGAGCTTCTGGACAGTAGGGAAATCTGAGAAATGAGATAGAAAGGACAGAACGCAAGGGGGGACGCATAATGAAGAAGACGCCGCAAATCCGCCGCGAGAGTCAGGATGGCCTACATCAGGAGGCCGCTATCCCTCCCGGTTCTTCGCGGCGTTCCTTATCAAATGAGCCAGCTAATCCTTCTCGCCGCCGTTTTTTGAAAAAAGCGGCTTTAGCCACCGCAGGAACTGCACTTCTGGCTGGAGGATATGCTTCCTTATGGGAACCTAATCATTTGGAGATTACACGCTTCAACTTGTCTCTCCCTCGTCTTCCGTCTGCATTTGACGGAATTAGGGTGGTGCATTTCAGTGATGTACACTTGGGGTTTCATATGGATGAGCAGGATCTGCGTGAGCTGGCGGACCAGATAGCAGGTCTGGAGCCGGATTTGCTCTGTTTTACAGGAGATATTGTAGATGATTATTCCGTATCTATGAAGGCTGCTGTTCCAGTTATGGCTTCCATGCACGCTACCCTTGGCAAGTTTGCTATTCTGGGCAATCATGATTATAGAGGCTTGCCAGCCGGCGTTCAGGAGCTATATCCCAAAACTGGGTTTACGCTGCTGAGAAACGAGCATACGGTTATAGAGCGCGCGGGACAACGTGTGGCCATTGTCGGTTTAGAGGATAACATCATGGGCAAGCCCAATCCGCAGCGTGCTATCCACGGACTGCCTGATGAGATGTGCAAGCTGCTGCTGATGCATGAGCCGGACTATGCAGATGTGGCGGCACAAATGTCCTTTGATCTTCAATTGTCAGGACATACACATGGGGGACAGGTACGTTTGCCGGTCATTGGAGCACCGATGCCGCCCCCAGGTGGACGCAAGTACATTCAGGGATTGTTTCATGTGGGGACGGATAGAATGCCACTGTATGTCAGCCGCGGCATTGGGATGACACATTTGCCGATACGGGTGCTGTGCAGACCGGAGCTTAGTGTGATTACGTTAAAATCTGGCCAATAGGCCATGATCTTTTTTTTCATCTTCATCATATATGTTGGAACTACATAATGTTGGCTTGAATGTAGTGTAGAGATGTAGTCGTTTCGGGACAAAGGAGTGAGATTCAGATGGATCGTGTTGCTGTCATTTCAGATATTCATGGCAATTGGCCTGCTTGTGAGGCGGTGCTGGAGGATATTGCTTCCCGAGGCATTAGCCGTGTGTTTTGTTTGGGGGATCTGATCGGCAAAGGGCCTAGCCCGTGCGAGGTGCTGGATGCTATCCGCCAACATTGTGAAGTCGTCGTTAGAGGCAATTGGGATGAGTTGGTTAGCATAACCGATGATCTCCATTTTAGCTGGCAAGCCGAACGTTTGGGTGCAGAGCGAGTACAGTATTTGGCACAGTTACCGTTTCATTATGATTTCAGAATGAGCGGACGTCGTATCCGCTTGGTGCATGCCTCGCCGCAAAGTGTGTATCACCGTGTGCAGCCATGGGATGAGCCGGCCAAAAGGCTTGCCATGTTTGATCCACTAGCAGAGGAAAGTGGAAAAGTACCTTTTGCTCCAGAGGTCGTGGGATATGGTGATGTGCATAATGCTTTTATTCAGCATTTTCAGGGGAAAACACTTTTTAACGTTGGGAGTGTCGGGAATCCGTTGGATATCACCCAGGCTTCCTACTGCATTTTAGAGGGGCAATGGGGAGAGGAGCAGCTCACGCCTTTTTCCATTCAGTTTGTACGTGTACCCTATGATATAGAATTGGCAGTAAAACAAGCAGAGGAGGCAGATGTTCCTTCCTTGGCATATTATATTCGAGAACTGCGTACCGGTATTTACCGCGGAATTCAGGACCTGGATTAAGTATGGAAATATGCATAGCTAAAAGCAGAATCCATCCGCAGGAGGGAACATTGTGCTGACCAGAGAAATGCTTCGTCTCGGATTGCCGGAGCTTTACACTCGCCGAGTCCGATTGCGCCAGCTAAGAGCGGAGGATTATCCTGCGCTGGAGCGGATCTTATCCGATCCATTGGTAATCCAATATGTGAATCGAATTCGCAAGCCAGTCTATGCCAGAATGAGGCGCCTGGTTGCGCAAATTAAAATATCTGCTGACTCCCTGGATTCTCTGCATTTCGCAGTGGAATGGCATCGGAGAAATACAGGAGAAAGCAATCTGCATGATGAATTCAACAAACGGACCTCCTCACCGTTGCTCGGTATCGTTTCTTTTCAGCAATGGAATGAAAGGACGGGTGAGGCACAACTGGGCTATATTCTGGATCGGCCTTTTTGGGGACAGGGATTGGCTACAGAAGTCGTGGGAGAAATGCTGAACTTTGGTTTCGAGTCTCTGAAGCTGAAGCGGATCGAAAGTCGTTGCCAAGAGAATAACCACGCTTCGATGCGTGTGCTTATGAAAAATAAGATGCGCCTGCTGCGGACCATTGGTGCCTATGATCCCTTAGGAGAGGTGCCGAGTGTATTGGTATTTTCGATGACCCAAGGGGATTATGCCTAGAAATGACATTGGAATATTTTGTTACAAAGATGAAATATAACTGCAAAGCAACTCTAACACAGGACGGGTACAATACAGACATGACCCCCTTTTGAATAATATATGTTGCTGGGACCCGATCATTCGGGTCCTCTTTTTTTGGTTCTTTAATTCGAGATAATATGGATTGGACAGATCCTGTCTATGTTTCATTTTGTAACAAAAATGAAATATAACTGCAAAACTACTTTAATATAGACTGGGTACAACATAGACATGACCCCCTTTGAATCATATATATTGCTGGGACCCGAAGCTTCGGGTCCCCTTTTTTTATGATTCATAGGTACGGTTCAGGCTGATTACCAGCTCTGGTAACCATTCGTTTAGGGAGAGGAATGAGTATCCCTCTGACTGGGCATTGGATGTATCCATGTACCACGACTGTGTAATACCGAATGGAGACATATGCTCGTCTGCTGTTTTTTCTTGGATCACAGCTTGTTTTCCCGTGACCTGCTCGATAATGGAAATGATATCTCCAATCCTTACTGTACCGTCGGAACAAGCATTTACAGGGCCTGTTAAATGAGCAGACCCAAGCCAAAGCAGAAAATCTGCAGCTTCATCGGAACGAATAAATGAGATATGGGCTGCGGGATTAGGTACTCCAATTTCTTGGCCTGCACGAACATGTTCAATATGAAAATGAAGTCTTTTCGTATAATCATCTGTTCCCAATACAATCGGAAAACGAACAGCCACTACAGGGAACGTAGCTTGCTGCGTAAAAACTGCTTCAGCCTGCCGTTTAGCCTCTTGATATGTAAAATCGTCCTTTCCGCCCTGGCGAACTGGATAAGCCTGAGGATCGAAGATATTCTCTGTCACCGCTTCCGGGCTTGGATCATAGACAGATAGGCTTGAGGTCATAATATACCTTTTGGCTTTAGCATCAAAAATACGACAGGCTTCGCTGGCTTCATCTGGGGAATAGCAAATATTATCATAAACAACGTCCCACACTTGCTCACCTACCGCCTCTGCGAGCGCTTGCGGGTCCGTACGGTCTGCACAGATCCGTTGAACACGGTCACCAAACGAATCGTTTGTGTGGCCCCGCGTGAGAATAGTAATGGAGTTCTCGGAACTGTCCAGCAGACGTTCCACCAGTCTCTTGCCGAAAAAGCGCGTTCCTCCCAAAACAAGTACCTTTTTCATACTTACATCACTCCTCATGGAATGGTTTTCATTTATATTAAGATAGACGGACTAAGGAATGTAAAAGATACAGGACGCAATAAAAAAGGGAGGATCACATGCCATACGTAAAAACTCGGGATTTAGAAATGTATTACGAAAAAATGGGTGTAGGAGACCCCGTCATATTTTTGCACAGTCATTATTCAAGGGGAATCCTGGCTTTTTCATCTCAATTACTTGATTTTTCAGCAAAAGTATACATGTTATTTTCCAGACCATCGGGGACATGGCAGAACGAAATGTGATAGCCTGGAATGGAGTACCCCTCAACTCGCAGAAGATGTGCTTGATTTTATGCAGGCGTTACATATTTCTAAAGCTCATCTTATTGGGTACAGCTGCGGAGGCAATGTGGCTTTATACTGTGCGGTGAAGCACCCTCAAATGTTCGCAACCGTTACCACCATTGGGTGTAGTGGAGTCGCATGTCCTGAGGGGGCAGATGAGTTTGAGCCGGAGTGGCTCATCCAAAACGAATGTTATGAAATGATTCATCAAATGATGGAACGCCATGAGGAAGCGCATCAAGGTAATTGGCAGGAATTTATGCGTCAAAGCGCTCAGGATTGGCGCCAATATCCGCAATTGACACGGAATGAGTTAAGCCGCATTACGTGCCCTGCATTATTTATCGCCGGTGAACATGACGACTTTGCCACAGAAGAGCAGCTTCAGGAATTATGCTCATGCGTCCAAGATTCACGTTATCTAGTTGCTCTGGGTTGTAGTCATCGACCGCATATGCTTAGAGAGCAGCCCATCTTAATCAATGATTCTATTCTTCAATTTTTGAATAATCACGCTATTGGTTGATTAAAATTATTCCCCTAGAAGCTTCAAAAAATTGGCTGGCACCGTAATCTGCTGATTATTAATCATAATCTTTCGAAGCTCTTCCATAGAGTCTTCTTCACCTCTGGCATCTTTAATCTCCTTGATTTCACGATGCAGACGTTCCATTTGCAGATCCAGCGCATTAGCGGAATCCGCTGCGTTCTTTAATTCACGTGTCAGACTCTCGGGAACAGACTGGTTGTATTTATAAAAGATTTTATGCTCCAGGCTTGCCCAAAAATCCATCGCAATGGTTCGAATCTGCACCTCTACGCAGACTAGTTCCTCACAGTCCGACATGAATACAGGAACTTGAATCAGCAAATGCAGGCTTTGATAACCGTTCGGCTTGGGATTCTTGATGTAATCCTTGATTTCCAGCACCTTGAGGTCACTCTGTCTCTGAAGCATGTTACTGACATCATAAATGTCAGAAATAAAAGAGCAAGTAATACGCAAGCCCGCGATATCCTTGATAGAATCTTTGATAGCATCCAGCGATAACTCGCTATTTTTACGAAGCATTTTGTTCATGATGCTCTCAGGAGACTTAAGGCGTGATTTGGTATGCTCAATAGGGCTGTAATCGTGCAACGCTTGAAATTCCTGTTTTAATATTTCAATCTTGGTTTCCATTTCGTCGAGCGCAAACTTATAGATGAGCATAAAGCGCGTGATGTCATGCTTTAGCTTTTTGAGCTTGTCCATAGGATCTTCCAATTGCATATGTAATTCTCCTCACACAAGATGTTGTTTATTAAAAATAATGGAGCTGTACGGTTTAAGGCGATTGGTAGCAGAGCGAGGATTTGAATCTGGAGAAGCATAGCGTTCGCTGTTGCAATGGGATTATTGCTATATATAGAATACCTAAGCATCCCATTGCAACAGCGATCCCACCTTTCATGCCTTTTAAAGCGCCACAGGAATTTTACGTTTTTCTTTAAAATAAACCCATTCCCGGAAGCCGATATCCTTCAGCATCGCTTTTACGTCTTCCCAATCGTCGCCTACCCGCGAAGGCTTATGGGCATCCGAACCAAAAGTAACCTCCACACCAAAATGGTGCGCTCTTTCTAAAATAGAAGCAGACGGGTACCATCCGCCACTCAGCTTGGTTTTACCTGAAGTGTTAATTTCAATCGCCACATTGGATGCTGCAATCACTTGCAAGGTTTCGTCAATGGCTTCATCGGCAGGAATGTCTGAAAAGGCAGGGAAATTCCCCTTCATGGCGTCAATATGACCTAAAATCTGAAACATGCCGCTTCGCGCAGATTGCTGAATGAGCGCATAGTAGGCTTGTTTGACCTCGACTTTACGAGCGTCACTTAGTTTTTTCCAACGGTTGCGGTTAAAAATGCTGTCCCCTTCAACATTGTGAATCGACCCGATAAGGTAATCAAATGGATAAGGAGCCAAAGTAGAACGATACAATTCAGCAAAATCAGGGAAATAATCCGTTTCCAATCCAAGAAGCACGTCAATACGGCCCTCGTATTCCTTCTTAAGCTCCTGTACCTCTTTTACATATTCAGCAAGCTCTGACTTGGCCATATAAATTTTAGGAAAAGCCTGATCCTTTTCGCTGCATAGGAAGGGGGAATGGTCGGAAATACCAATAGCTTGTAAGCCTGATTGAATACCTGCTTCGATGTAATCCCGAATGTTGCCGTCTGCATGACCGCAGCGGAAATGGTGGGTGTGCAGATCAAATTTCATGGACTGTCTTCCTTTCGTAACCAAGGTTTATATTGTGTATGTTGTTCATAGCGAATTACGTTATTCAGAACTGGTGAAATTCGTCTCTGGCATCCCCTTTAGATCGCTTAAAAATTGCTGCATTGCTGAGTTTAGATAGCGGCCGGATTTATAAATCACCCCTACCGGATGACTAACTTCCAGCTCGGGAATATGGATCATTTTTAATGTGCCTGTACGCAGTTCAGAAGTGACTGACAATCTGGAAATGATGGCAGCCCCGAGATTGATTTCGACCATCCGTTTAACTTCCTCACTGCTGGACAACTCGATCACAACATGGGGAACGATTTGGTGCTTTTTAAAAACATCGTCCACGAATTTCCGTCCAACCGTATCGGGAGAGAGCAGAATGAGCGGAATTTCCCGAAGGGCTTCAATGGTAGCATGTGGTTGCGAGGCCAGCGGATGAGTAGGAGACACGACAAGTTCAAAGGAATCATAGTACAGAACTGAAGTGCTTAGATTGGGATTACGTTCGATCAGATAACCGATACCAACATCAATAAGTCCGTTCTCCACCTGCTGATAGATCATCGAGGAAGCCATCGATTGAATGGAGGTTTTGATGAGAGGGAACTGATCCTGAAAATAGGAGAGCACACGCGGTAAAATTTGAATGGCGATGGATGTTGTGGTACCCAGTGCAATGTGACCCTGCGGTGTTTCGTTTAAGTCGTACAATCTCTGTCTTAATTCCTCAACTACCTCTAATATGCGCTCGGCGTGTTCCAAAAAAACAACTCCCCGGTCGGTCAGGGTGACGGGCTGGTTGCGGTCAATCAGAATGGTTTTGAACTCATCCTCCAGACTTTTGATTTGGGCGGACACTGCCGGCTGCGTCAAATTGAGAAGTTCTCCGGCTTTACGGAAGCTCATCGTTTTGGAAATCATGATAAGCGTTTCAAGTTGACTGATGTTCATGAAGTTCCTCCTCTCTTTTCTTTAGCTTGTCGCAGCTGTATAGACTGAGTTTAGCCAATCTACTTGTTTATATGTAAAACCATCGTTATGCTTTATTTCATTAGATTATAGGTTATTCGAGCAGGAAGGGCAATGAATCGAAGCAGTACATCGTAAAGTGTGGTATATTGGGAAATAAAGACTAAAGTCCTGATATACTTTAAAATTAACCTGTCTAAATTCGGCATGGAGTAAAGATATAGGACATTATTCACATTTTTTGTGCTTTAGCTATAAAAAATTGCCGGACTGCTGTCGATAAGTGATAGAGAGAGCATTTTATTGCAGGTTGAGTCGTTATACAGCATTATTTGAATAAAAAACTCAAATTAAAATGGGACTTTTGTTGTGTGTCTAAAAGCCCATCGTAAAGGGGCGCAATGATCGTGAAGGCAGAAGTGATAAATCCTTTTTTGGAGTCGGCGAGACGGGTCATTGAACAATTGATCCAAGTATCTCCTTTACCCGGAAATCTCGGTGTGAAAAATGTCGAGCTGGTGGACGACCATATCTGGATTATGATCGGGATGACTGGACAGCTTAGCGGAAATATTGTGTTCGGCCTGAATGAACAGGTGGCGCTACGTATGGTATCGGCGATGATGGGCGGATTTGTGTTGACTGAAATTGATGAGATGGGAAAAAGCGCAATTTCGGAATTGGGCAATATGATTAGTGGCAATGCCAGTACAATTTTGTCCAGTCAAGGAATTGTCGTGGATATCACCCCTCCGCAGGTCATGAAATCAGAAAACTTAACCACTTTTGTGCCTCAGCGTGCCCTTTGTATTCCGCTTTCGGTGGAAGGAATCGGTGAGCTGGATATTCAGGTGATGATCTCTTAATATTAAAGGAGTAAGTTTCTTTAATGTGGAGGGATGTCCATGAGTACATTGCAGGATAAGGTAATTGTGATTACAGGTGCATCCAGTGGGATTGGCGCCCTTTGCGCTCAGTTGTTGAGCGCAAAGGGCGCGATTCCTATTTTAACAGCGCGCTCGCAGGAACGACTGAAGCAAGTATCTGCGGGAATCAGCGGCAGGCACGAGCTGATCCCACTGGACGTAACTTGCCAGGAGCAGGTAGAGGCTGTGGCTGCACGAGTATTGGAAGAATACGGACGGGTTGATATATTGCTCAACAATGCGGGGTACGGTAAGTTTGAGTATTTTAATGAGACCGACCTGACAGAGTTCGAACAAATGATGGACGTGAACTATATGGGGGTTGTTCGCTGCATCAAGGCATTTCTGCCACAAATGACAGAGCGGAACTGTGGGCAGATTGTTAATGTAGCATCGATGGCTGGGAAAATCGGGACAGCCAAATCGGCTTCTTATACGGCCACGAAGCATGCGTTGCTCGGTTTCAGTAATGCGCTCCGGCAAGAACTGCGCGGAAGTGGAGTGACCGTAACGACGATTAACCCCGGGCCGATTGATACACCGTTTTTTGAGCTGGCAGATCCCTCCGGGGGTTATGTGCGGAATGTTGGCTGGTTTATGCTAAAACCTGATAAGGTGGCACAGCATATCGTAAGGGCGATGGAGCTTGGTAAGGAGGAGGTTAATCTGCCACAGTGGGTATCTCCTTTTCTCAAGCTGTATCAATTAGCTCCCAGACTGATCGACAGGCTGGGGCATGGTGTGATGAATAAGAAATAATAGATGTCCCGTAGCCATTAGGTGTGGTGAGGGACATCTTTTATTTTTGTGATTTGGTAACAAGGCTATTTTCGCATATAATGGAGAGTAACGAATTTACGTATAGGGGTTGGACCTTTTCATGACATCGAATTTTGAAGCGCTCGGCGTTGAACAAGATCTGCTGGACAAACTGACCGAGCATGAAATTACACAGCCTTCGCCAGTTCAGGCAGAGGCTATACCGGAAATAATGAAGGGACAGCATGTATTGGCACGCTCGCAAACCGGCACAGGCAAAACACTGGCTTATTTGCTACCGCTGCTACAAGCCATTGACCCACAGAAAAAGGCTACGCAAAAGCTCATACTGGCTCCAAGCCAGGAATTGGCCATGCAAATTGTACGTGAGGGTCAGCGCTACGGAGAGCATCGTGGAATCCGTGTACTGGGTCTGATTGGTGGGGCAGCCATCAAGCGCCAAATCGAAAAGCTAAAGGATCACCCACAGCTTGTGGTAGGCACACCAGGCCGTGTACGGGAACTCATCGCTTCGAAAAAGCTGAAGATGCACAATATTACAACAATTGTCATCGATGAGGTGGATCAGATGTTCCAGCTCGGCGGAGCAGGCGATGTGACCAATATACTGGGCTCTGCCCAACGTGACCGTCAATTGGTATTCCTGTCCGCAACGCTGAATAATGAAATTCAGTCGCTGGCACAACGGGAGATGCCTGATTACGTAGAAATTGGGATTGATCCTGACCAGAAGACGGCCAGTGGACTGGAACATTACTACTTTGTATCCGAAGAACGGGATAAGGTGGATATGCTGCGCCGTCTGGTACGGCACTTTAATCCGAGAAAAGCGCTGGTGTTCGTGAATACAACCAATGCTATTGGGGAAATTGAAGCCAAGCTCAAGCATATGGGTCTAACTACGGCATCCTTGTATGGAGATGCAGATAAAGTCACGCGCAGCAACGTGTTGGCCCGATTCCGCGAGGACAAGCTCAAAGTGCTGGTCGCTTCCGATGTGGCAGCCCGTGGTCTGGATATTGAGGGCCTTGAAATGGTCATTCATTTTGACCCGGCTACGGATAGTCAAGCTTATGTTCACCGCGCAGGACGGACAGGACGTATGGGACGCAAAGGATTAGTAGTGTCGGTTGTGACTGACCGCGAAACGTTCATCATGCGTAAGTTTTCTCGTGAACTGGGAATCGATATTGCAGAGCGTGTGTTGTACGGAGGTCGAGTTGTGGTGCCGCGCCCGGCGGATGCCAAACGTGTCCCTGTAAGGCCATCTGAAACTAGATCCAATTCCAATGGAACAGTGACGGAAAATCGCAAGACACCTGTTCGGACTGAAGCAGGACGTCCAGGCAGGAATTCCGTGAGCGGTTCAGCTCCAGGCAAGAGCAAAGGAGCAGCCTTATCCAAAGCAGGAAAGGCACAGCGCGAGCGTGATCGTAAAAACAAGGGTGCGCCAAGATGGCTGAAGGAAAAAGGATCAAAACCGAACGAGTAAGGGAGAAGAGGGGAGCCATGGAACAACAGCCTGTGTTGCAAATTAACGGACTGACTGGTGGATACAGCGCCAAACGCCCGGTGCTGCATCAGATTTCGCTCGATGTGAAACCGGGCGAAATGGTGGGACTGATCGGTCTGAACGGGGCCGGGAAAAGTACGACCATGAAGCATATTTTGGGTCTGATGACACCGCAGGCCGGAGAGATTCGCGTACAGGGGCATAAGCAGGATGAGAATCCCGAGGTATATCAGGGAGCTATTGCTTTTGTACCTGAAGCTCCAGAGCTGTATCCTGAAATGACAGTGATGGAGCATATGGAGTTCACGGCTAGAGCGTACGGAGTCAGCGAAGCAGATTTCCGCACGCGCAGTGATCAAATGCTGGATTTGTTCCGTATGCGGGATAAAAGCGGAAGTATGTCGATGCATCTCTCCAAAGGGATGCGCCAAAAAGTGATGATTATGTGCGCATTTTTAGCGGGACCGCCGTTGTATGTCATAGATGAGCCTTTTTTGGGTTTGGACCCGCTCGGCATTCGTTCTCTGCTTGACTTTATGTTGGAGATGAAGCGTTCGGGCTCGTCTATTTTGCTCAGTTCTCATATTTTGTCCACGATTGAAAATTATTGCGATCGTTTCATTGTGCTTCATCAGGGTGCCATCATTGCTCAGGGTACGCTGGATGAAGTGACAGCACAGGCGGGTAAGCCGGGCATGCCGCTGGAAGATGCATTTTATGAGCTGGTACAGGGCAGGGAATGAGCATGGATTTGCAACGTTTGCATAAAGAAAGACGTCTAGCGTTCTGGGGACAGGTGCTGCCTTATCTGGGCTATGTCATTCAGAGCGGCCTTGCAGTGGTCTTCGGCTTTGCGCTGATTGCCTTTGCCGCATGGTACACGTCACTACTCATGCATATTCCGCCGGATTTGCCCATCCGCTGGATCATGCTTATTGTAGCTATTCCAATTGCGCATGCGAGCTTTCGAACGTATTTGAATGCGGCAGATATAGTCTTCCTTCGTCCCCAGGAGTACGCGATGCCACAATATTTTAAGGCCAGCCGGATTCGAGGCGTAGTGTACAAAATATTCGGTCTGCTGCTGCTGTCCATGATTTTGTGGCCGTTGTATATCCGCAGTGATGCTGCACCTAAGCCGCTGCTACTGACTCTGCTGCTGTTCGTGCTACTGAAGGTGCTATTTAGCTACGGCGGCTGGCAGGAGCTTCGTATGGTATCGGTTGGCGGGAGCATAGGCTATCGTCTACTGCGGTGGGTGCTGGCTGTGCTGATGGTAGCCGCATGGCTATGGCAGCCCCCGCTACACAGCTTGCCGTTTATCGTATTGGTTGGCGTGGTGTACGTGCTTGTTCTGCGTTTGCCGGTCAAGCTGCTAGTGGCTTGGGAAAAACTGATCCGCACAGAGGCTATGCAGGCTGCCCGCGTGATGCGTACGTTGGGCTGGTTTGTCGATGTGCCTGCCCTTACACAGAGAGTGACGCCGCGCCGCTGGCTCTCCTGGCTGGGTGGCAACATACCTTGGAACAGAAAGGGAGCGTATCGTTACCTGCTGTTTAAGACGTTCTTGCGTACAGAACCAGCAGGCATTGTCATTCGGTTAGGTATTCTGGGTCTGTTAATTATATATATCACCCATGCTAGCTGGATTGGTATTGCCGTATATTTATTTTTTATATTCCTCATAGGTGTTCAGATTACTTCATTAAGACAGTATCACAGGGATTCGTTGTGGCTTCAGTTATATCCGATTCCTGCGCATAGTCGCCGTGCGTCTTTTCTTGACTTTGTTGTTCGGTTGACGTTGCCGGCTGCGGTGGTGCTGTGGCTTCCTTTTCTGGCAAAAGGAACGGAGGATTTACTGTCTACATTGCTCACGTTGGTTGGGGGAGTCCTTGTTGTGTTCCTGCTCCGTGGTACTCAAGCCAAAAAATGGCGTTTGGACGGACAGGATGAGGAAGAAGTGTGATCCATATCTGTGTCAATAAAGTAAAGGCTAATTCGCAAGCAGCAAAAGCTGAGCTGCCTGCGGATTAGCCTTTTTTGTACATTCACTGCTTATGGTAGTCGTGGGTGCAGATATCGGTCTGCTTAAACGAAGATCGTTTTGCTGATGATAACTAACAAAATGAACAGTACCAAAATTGTTCCTGTACTTGTGAATGCGCCGTAACCACCGTAACCGCCTCTTGTTTCTTCTGCTCCCATGCTCATTCTCCTCTCGGTCATTGTGATAAAGGATACATCGTATCTTATGAAGTGGGTTTCCGGATTGCGTGGGCCAATGTTCTGGTGTGTTGCCGAATCGCCCTATATTTTTCATCAGATGCAGGAGATGAGAGAGGAAAAGGTACGTATTATCGAGAATAGAAGAAGTATGTAATCATTATCACTTGGAAAGTGGGAAAGACGAGATGCTGGTAGATAAGCTGCTCGTGAACATATTTCTTGTGTTTGTACCGTTACTCGTATATAGTGCTTTGTCAGATCATCGGCATAGGAAGCATACCCCGCTGCTTATGGGAGGAGTGCTGGGTGTTTCTTCTGTGCTTTGCCTTATGTTTTCGTACATTTGGTACGGATTATATTGGGATCTTCGCTATGTTCCTTTGATCCTTTCTGTTTTATATTTTGGTCCTACGGCAGGCCTAATGAATGTGACGCTAATGGTAATGGCTCGCATGTATGTAGGCCCTGAGTCTATGGTGGTGGGGCTTCCGAGCATGATGTTGTGTTATTTGGGACCTCTCTTGGTAAGAAACAAATTTATGCAGCTCAAAAGCATGTTGCTTCGAGTGGGCATGAATATGGTAATGAGTATATGGATTACTGGGGTCATGCTGATTTTTCTTTTAATACATTCTTGGATCAATGGCAGACTGGATGAGGATGAGATTGAGCTGATCCGTTCAATACTCTGGTTCGGTGTGATTCAATTTCTAAGTATTGGAGCCTCTTCTTTATGGATGGAGTTTAGTTTGGAGCGGGAAGAAATGAGAAGAAAAATTAAATATGCCGAGCGTCTGAATACGTTGGGTGAACTGGCAGCCTCTATGGCTCATGAAGTACGGAATCCTTTAACCGTTGTAAAAGGGTTCCTGCAAATGGTTCAGTCAGGATTAGAAGGAAAAAATCGCAGATATGTTGCTTTGGCACTGGCAGAGGTGGATCGGGCTGAAAGAATTATTAGCGATTATCTGAATTTATCCAGACCGCAGATTGGGAACACAGAACGGATGGATCTGTCTGGCATGGTTGAACAGATCGTTTTGCTTCTGAAACCAATGGCGACCAAGCAAGGCGTAAGGCTGTATACAGAGCTAAGGAATGAAATTTATGTACATACAGATCGTAACCAGCTGCTACAGGCGTTAATACATGTGACGAAAAATGCGATTGAAGCTGCGGAAGATGGAGGCAGGGTATACATAAAGCTGGCGATACAGGAAGAGCAGGCATGTCTGAGTATCAGGGATACTGGAAAAGGCATGAGCCAGGAGCATCTCGAACGAGTGGGTACTTTGTTTTTTTCAACCAAAGAGGTAGGAACAGGACTGGGAACGGTCGTTTCCTTTCGAATTATTGAAGCCATGAACGGGAGTATACGCTATGAAAGTGAGCCCGGAGTGGGAACGGAGGTCGTCATCCTGCTGCCACTGGCACAGGAATCTCTGCTAGCTGCGGAAGGATAATTGTGCGGACGTATGATGGACAATAGTCAGCCGACCCAAAAAGCGGTATGCCCTAATATCTGGCATACCGCTAGTTATATTATATATTCTAACCTGATACAGACAGATTAGGCGTTCAACAAATCTTGTGCACCACGATACACAATGTCATATAGGTCTTCCAGATACTCCTCTTCGATACATGAGAATGCGATACGAAGATCGTATTCACCCAATGCAATCGTGCCTACCCCATATTGTTCCAGCAAATGTGTGCGCAGTCGTTCAGCAGACAAGCCGTTCAGCTTGAGACACATAAAATAGCCTGAATTGAAAGGATAGTAGCTCCATACATCCCCGTATTTTCCGCTATCGAGCAACGCTTTGACTTTATTAGCTCGCCCCTTCATAATTTGGAACTTTTCATTCTTCTGTTGTTCAAATTCTGGTGATTTGAGAGCATCCAGTACGAAGGTTTGAGATGGGTGAGGACCGCTCGAAATCGTTGCCCGGATAATCCCTAGTGTTTTTTGTTCCAGTGCGCTCAGTACATCCTGATGCTCCGAAGCAAAGGTAATAAATCCGACACGGAAGCCCCAAACGAATTCTTCTTTGGTAGCTCCGTCAATTTTGACTGGTAAAATTCTCGGATGAAGCCCGGCTAGCTGACCGAATAGTGATTCATGCAGAGAGTCCTCGAAGAACAGGCCAAAATAAGCGTCATCTGTCACAACTACGACATTGATGCCTGCTTCCGCCGCTTCCTGAATGGCAGCGACAATTGCTTTACCTTCTTCAAGGCCCGGTGTATAGCCTGTCGGGTTGTTCGGGAAGTTCAGTACAACGATCGCTTTGCCGTATTCTTTCTGCGCCAGTAGCGCCTCGCGTAGTCCCTCACTATTAAAACGGTGATCCTCTGTGAACAACGGGAAATTCACCAAACGTCCATGACGGCGAATACCGAAAGTCAGTTCATAGTTCTCCCAGTTTTTATCTGGATAAATGACAGCATCTCCTTCATCCGTAAACAGGTCGGCAACGATGCTCAAACCGTGGGTCAGCGCGTTGGTAACTACAGGAAGGCCGTAGCCTTTTCCAGCCAGCGAAGGATTTTCTTTCAGCATTTTGTCACGCCATACGCTACGAAGTTCAGGCTTGCCCGCAGGGGGAGCGTAAGGATACAAATCCTTGGGACTGTAAGCGGACAGCTTCTCCTGAATAACCTCCAAATGCATAGGACCATTGCCTTCAGTAGCAATCCCGATCGTAGCATTATACTTTTTGGCAAGTTTCCCTGCCTCGGCGGATTGACTCAAAATCCCTTCTTTTGGAAAATAAATCTCTTTACCTAAAAGAGAAAGCATTTGATATACATGCTCGTTGCCTGTCTGAATGTTTTGATTTAACTGCGCTGCCAGTGGATTCATTCCCGTTTCATCCTTCCAAGTCATTTTGATTACATATTATAGCATTACACACGGTAAGCGTCACGCACAAGCATTAGGGGCCATAAGAGCGTATTTTTTGCTTAATCGTGGCGCTGCGCTTATATTATAAAATAACGGGATAACAGGACAACCAGAGATGAACCAAAGGAGGTACAGATTTTGCTGGATACATCTGCGTCATCGTTTATCCTGCTGCCGGCCTTTGCCAAAATTGTGTGCGAGCCGGGCTGGAAATGGCAGGTACGCGAGAAGCCGATGCCAAACTATGATTTATTTTATGTATGGAGTGGAGAAGGAACGGTTGTATTAAATGGGGAAGCCTATCCGGTGAGCAAGGGCAGTTGTTTTTTGTTCAAGCCGGGAGACGATACCCGTGCCACACATAATCCGCAAAAGCCGCTCATACTTACTTATATTCATTTTGATCTCACCGAACAACCCAAGCAAATTCCAGCCAGCTACCGCATGCTGGAAGAAACGTTCGAGGTGGAGCATATGCTTGCCAGATATGTCCGTCTGCGTCTGGAGCGTGCCTATGGGGCTGATGAGGAGGGCAAGCTGATCCTGAAGCAACTGATGATTCATCTGCTGCGTGCAGATCGGAAGGAACCGCAGGAGCAACAGGCCAGTAACCAGCTCACCGAGGTCATTCGAGAAACGGCCAACTACGTGCGCCAGCATCCGGGACTTCCTCATCGAGTCGAAGATTTGGCAGCACGTGCAGGGCTGTCACCGCGTTATTTTTCGATAAAATTCAAGGAGCTGCTAGGTGTTTCCGTGCAATCCCATATAATCAGCATGCGGATTGAGCGCGCGCAGCACCTACTGCTACATGCCGGAATGAATGTAACTGAGGTGGCGGAGGCTTTGGGGTACCGCGACATCTTTTTTTTCAGCCGTCAATTCAAGCAGTATACAGGAAAAAGTCCGTCTGAGATTCGATAAGGCTATTAACGCATGACGAATATAAAGGATAAATCAAAAAGGACCGAAGCAGTTACGCTGGGTCCTTTTTCGTATGAGTCATTTGAATCATTCGATCCCCATGCTCAAATGTGCAGCTATTTTTTTGTTACAATCCTTCATTTATGCTTTAGGATCGTGTCGAAAGCTACCAAGACGTTGTCCCATTTTCACCACGTCCCCAAGCTTCAATGCGGGGTCTGGCTCAAATGTGCCGTTTTCAGTCAGCAAAACTACGGTTGAGCCAAATTCGAAATAGGCGAGATCGTCACCTTTTGTCCAGGAAGTCGCTTGTTCATCCGTATATTTGATGCTGCTCACATTCATTGCGCCAACCTTGACGACCGCCACCTCACCATATTCGTGGGCCATGTACGTAATTTGTCGCTCATTGCGGCTAAGAACTCCTCTCATATGCTGCAAGCCAAAGTCATTCACTGGGTATACTTTGCCACGCAGATGTTCCTTTTCTACCAGTGTACCGGATACCGGTGCATGAATGCGATGGTATTCTGCCGGGCTGAGATAGAGCACAAAAGCATAGCCGTGTGTGTACTTCTCAAGACGCGGAGAGCGGTTAAGAAGCTCTTCCAGCGTATAGTCTTGCCCCTTGACATTCAAAAGAGTACCAGACGTAATTGGGCCGGTAAACGTAATCCGTGCATCCACCGGACTGGTCATCACCTCGGCGTTCGTATCAATCGGGCGCATGCCCGCTTTTAATGTGCGTGTAAAATAGGCGTTCAGGGAGCGGTATTCTTTCCAATCCTGTTCCGCCTCATGCGTCTGGATCTGGTACGTACGTATAAAGGTGGGGATAAAAAGTCGGCTTGCACCGCTTTGCGCGAAGGAGCCCACAATCCGGCACACCCACTTGCGCGATGATAGCTCCGTCATAAGCCGCAGCCACTGTTTTGCCATTACAGATCCCCCTTGTTCATTTCCGAGCCGTCTTGGCCGGAACCTGTCCGGCCGCTCTGAACTATATTGACACAGAATGTGACGTAAATCAATACAGGGGACGGCCAGGTGAACGTTCGATGCCTGACGAAGACATTCGTTCGAGAAGCCAACGAGCGTAAGCCATCGGCTGAGCATATGTTTCTTTCCAGACATTACTCATGCCTGCCTGGCTAAAGCCATAGCGCTGATCACGACCGTTGCATTCGATAAAAATAATCTTGCCTTCATGGGTAATTCCCAGATCCAGTCCGACATCGGCGAGACGGGGTAGGTGTTGTGCCAATCGGTGGACGATTTGCAATGAGAGTCTCTCTAGCTCATTCATCAGCCGGGCTATGTTTGAGTTTTGAACTGTCTCTGTTCGTGATAACACCTCTGGTAGGGAACGGGCCGTACCGCCCTGGGCTACATTCGAGACGAAAGTGTGGGATGGAGCAATTTTGGCAAACATGCCTGTCACGCCCCAGATTCCGCCATATCCGCGCTGAACGGTCACACGGATATCAAATGGACGATTATCGCATAAAGCAAGCGGAATGGTTTCCTGAATGATATGAGGTACACGCATCAGTCGCTTATGCAGAAATAAAGGGAGTTCTCCGACATTCAACCGTAGTGTGGACCAACGCCCAGGTATCGTTGGATGAGCACATTGCAATGTCCAGCTTCCGCTGGAATGCCTCAGCCGCATAATTCCTCTACCCACGCTGCCGCTACTGGGTTTAATTACAACATCCCCGGTTTGCTCCATCAAGGTACGGATGGAAGACAGGTTGCCTTGCAATGTTTTGGGCAGGTGGGAATGTAGCAGAGGGTCTTCCTGTAGAATTGCATGTATATGGTCTTTGCCGAAACGGTTTTGTTCATTAAAAATATAGAATCCCTTGTGTACCAGCCTGTTGATATCGCGGGCATTTTCATTTTGCCGATAGAGAGTCCGATTGTGGATGACTGGCGGCAACGGAAGAGTCATCTGCCGATACTCGTTACCGTTTTTAACAAAAGCCCGGCATGTTCCGGACGATATATGAATATCTTCCAGACGAAGAAAGCAGGGGATTAGCTCGTGGCTTAATCCGGCCTCTTCGTAATTGGCGATGGATTCATATCGCGTCTTCATGACGGGAATGCCCCGATAAGTTGCCGGGTTGAGCATGACGCCGACATGCAACATGAGTATGTCCGCCCTCCTTATCGTCATTCCAACTAATCATACTATGGTTCTAGTCCATCATATGTATCAAAGGTCGGCCAGGCATGGACGCTAGCCTTGCGGTATGCCCAAAGTAGTAAGTCAGGCACCTTTCAGAGCAGGGAACGATATGATACAAGATGAGTGTTGAAGGGTGAAGGAATAAGGTGAGGAAAGTAGGTGAGGTGATGCAGAGACTGAAGGTAGCAGTCATTACACCGGGCTCTTTTGTTATACCTTCGTCCCGCAGCAGTTCAGTGGAGAGGGTAATTGCTCGTATGGTACCACTGGCTAGCCATAAGCTTCAGGCACAGATCTATGGCATAAGAGGGGCAGAAACACCGGATCACGGCGATGTTGACGGAATTCCTTGTATGCGCTATACGCGGGGAGCAGGATATATTCCCGAGGTAATCGCTGATTTGAAAAGATGGTTACCTGCGGTTATAGATGTACACAACCGCCCCGCAGTTGCTTATGCCATTCGCGAGGCTTTGCCCAATAGCAAAATTGTGCTGACTTTGCATTCCACCACGTTCATCCGGGAGCCTCACCTCAAACGGAAGGACATGGGTAGGCTGTTGTTGCCGCTGGATCGTATTATTGTGAACAGTGCGTATTTAGGGGCTGTTGTGGCTTCTGACAGTCCCGATGCGGTCAGAGAGCGCATCGTCATCAACAAGCTGGGTATTCATCCTGGCGATTTCCTACCACGGTGGACTCCTGCAGCAGAAGCGATCAGGTCGGCTCGATTGGAAGATTTCGGCTGGTCAGGCCGCCGAATCGTGTTATTTGCAGGCAGACTGGTGCCGGGGAAGGGAGTTCATCGGTTGCTAAAGGCCTTGCGGCGTATCGTCCATACCTGTCCGGACGTGCTGCTGCTTATAGCAGGGAGTGCCTATTACGGTCACGACCGCCTCACGCCATACACCGCAGCATTGCATCGGCAGATACGTAAACTAAGGTTGGCGAGGCATGTGCACTTCCTGGGTTATGTGCCGCATCCGGCATTGGCCTCGTTATATCAGTTAGCCGATGTGGCGGTTGTTCCTTCAGTAGAAGCTGAAGCCTTCGGGCTGGTCAATCTGGAAGCCATGGCGGCAGGCGTGCCTGTGGTAGCCTCACGAATCGGTGGTATTCCGGAGGTTATACAACACGGCAAGACAGGCTGGTTGGTTTATCCGTCACACGGCGAGCAGGAAATGGCCGACGCCATCATCAGGTTGCTCCAGCAGCCTGACTTACGGCAACGGATGGGAGAAGCCGGGCTGGGTGAGGTGCGAAGCCAATTTTTATGGCAGCACTCTGCAGAACGCTGGGCTCAAATTGTAACAGACTGTGCAATTGAGTGACGTGGTCGTGGTTACGTGCATAGGCTATCGCATAGGCATTAGGCCATGATTCCCACCTGGGTGAATGAAGCGGAGCGACCGCTGTTTCACTCCTGTGTCAAAGGAGCGGTCATCATGAACCATCGCACGAACCATAACCCTAAGGATAAAAAAATAGCACGGCGTAACCATTCCAATACTGTCCCCTCTCCCCGTGTAAACAAGGAGAAAACGGTTTCGCCTGCTGTTGCTGGCAGTCACAGACCCACTCAGCGTGGAACGGCAAGGGTACCTGTTCCCGTAGAGAAGGATACCCCGGTGCAAGCTATAGAGGAAGCAGCATGGAAAAAGCATAAGCTTCCCAAAACGCTGGAGGAAGCGATGCAGATGAATCGATCATCTGTGCTGCTGTTGTCTGTGCCTGACTCAGATACCGAATACGGAACGGATCACGACATGGCGTCTATGAAGACGGAAGGTCAGACCGAGCAAGATTCGTTATTGGATTGCTCTATAACCAGTATTCATATTGCGGAAGGAAGACAGCGTCCAAAGCAGCGAATGCGCTTGCCAGAGCAAGATACCCATCTAGTTTCTCAGACTGAAAAAGAATTAGGTCGGAATGCCATTCATGTTGGCTCAGTGACCGATGACGGGACTACTGACAGTGAAGTGACTTTACCTCAATTTGGCAGCACTTCTTTTTATCTTTCTGCACAAGAAGTTACAAGCAAAGTGAACGTTGTGTTTGATAAGCCTTTTATAGACACGCAATATGCAATCACCGCCAATGCGAGCGTACCGGGAGTGATAGTGTCCGTCACACAACGACAGAGGCATTCGGCAGTGCTTACAGTGGAACGCAGACAACCGGGTCAGATATGTGAGGGATGGATTCTCTGGATTGCGATGGGGACATCATAGATAATAAATATACACAGCTTTTGTTTATGGTAATGTTAGAACAACCTCAGACACTGAAACAGGAATGAAAAAACGCCATTCTTTCCTATGATTATAAGGAAAGAATGGCGTTTTTTTACTTTTTTTAATCGGCAGAGCATAATAGCCAAAAGCTAAATCGAGCGAAGGTAAAGGAGCTAATGCATGACATAAAAAAGAGCTTAGTACAGCTTGTTTTATAGTCATGATCTACAAATATGACACTTTGACACTACCGTATGTGACAGATAACAAGTTAGATTCGAAGGGCAATTTATAACGTATTAGCAAATAAAATAAAGAGTAGGAGAGAATCAAATGACGAAAGAATCAGCTCGCAAAAGGTTGCAAGATTTCTACTTTTTGTTATTTACCTTCGGGTCTGGACTGTTTTATTTTTGCTTCTATTTGGCCAGCATTACATTTGCGTTAGCGATGACGGTTATCTTCGTGGGTATTCCCTTGTTGGCGCGTGTGTTGCGAACAACTCACACGTTTGTCCAATATGAACGCATTCAGACGAAGGTTTATACGAATATATCAATAGAGCCAATCCTGACAAGGACAAACAGTGGAAGGGATAAATGGATGAAAGCGAGAGAAGCAATTCTTAGTAGTAGCAATTGGAGGGCCGTTTTTTGGCTTATGCAGAAATTTTTTATTGGGGTGATTAGCCTCATATGTGCCGTTATATTGTACATAGCTCCGCTCGTATTTATCGTTACACCGATACTTTTTCAACATCTTGAGCTATACTTATTGGGATTCGCTGTGGATTCATGGGAAAAGGCTATAAGTGTCATGATCGCTGGGTGTATTCTCGTCTGGATCAATACCCGCATTGGAAAGAGCCTAGTTCAAATCGTTGGAATGTACACGCGCTCTATGTTCAAAGCTATTAAGGAGTGATAATTTGTTTACAGCCTGGAAACAATGGCTCTGGTATGACTGGTTATTGCTTTGTATACGTTTTGTCATCTGGTTCTCATTGATGATAACTACGATCCAACACCAAGACCATTTAACTGTGCCCCTTTGGATCATCATTCTTTGGGAAGTTGTCTCATTTTCAGTACCTTGGATTTGTTTAATGTTCAGTTATCGCTACTATCTGCTTACTGAGATGGTTTTGTTTGGCGGAGTGTGCTTCTACTTAACCTTATTATTTCCGGGGGCGTATCTTGCATTTTTAATGCCAACTTTCATGATCGCGGCAAATAGTGCTCATAAATCATTCCGTTGGTCGGGTTCTATTACAGTTGTTTTGTTTCCGTTGCTCATTGCAATGTTTTCCCCAGGAACAGATCTATGGGCGATTATCCCACAAATCGGTCTGACTTTTGCGATGGGATTTTCCTTTCACTTACTAGTTTCTAATTACCGCCAAAATGAAGTTATTCGCAATCAGAAGCTTGTGCTGGAACAGTACCTATCTCAGATTGAGCAGATTACTTTGTTGGAGGAGCGCGATAGACTTTCCAAAGATTTGCATGATACGATGGGGCATTCCTATACCTCGATCATTATGGGGTTGGAAATATTGCGTACGGAATTAGCGACAAAAGATGGAGAGCAAAAAATCGACTCATTATTGCAATTGGCCCGTAACAGTATGGAGGAAGTGAGAGCCTATTTGCATCAAATAGATTCACCACAAGAATCACTTCCCTTGACTGTTACTTTGCAACAATTAGCAGAGGAGTTCCAGAAACATGCACAAGTAAATGTACGCACTCGAATAATAGGGGAAGAGTACATAGTCTCCAAACAAGCGAAAATGACGTTCTATCGGAGCTTGCAGGAATCGCTGACTAATGCCGTGCGCCATGGACAATCCACTGAAATCATTGTGTCACTGCATTTTGAACCGCAACAGACGAGATTGGATGTGCAGGATAATGGCGGCGGAGTGGAGGAGTGGAAGGATGGCTTCGGATTAACTGCAATGAAAGAACGTGCGACACAGTTACAAGGAAGAGTCACTGTATACTCCGAAAAAGGCGAAGGGACGTTCATTTCATGCGTGTTACCCAGACTGGTACAATTGTCCGATGAACGAATCCGCTTGTGTATCGTCGATGATCATTCGTTTATCCGAGACAGTCTCCATACCATCTTGGACGGACAGGAGGACCTAGAGGTGGTGGGGGTGGCCGAAGATGGGGAACAGGCTGTGGAATTGTGCAGAAGCCTGAATCCGGATTTAATATTAATGGATTTGGAGATGCCCAATCAGGATGGGATTCGTGCAACCCAAATAATCAAGGAGACATGGCCTGACATTCGCGTCCTCATCCTGTCAACGTTTCAGGATACAGAGAGGGCGAAGGAAATCATGCGAAGCGGCGCTGACGGCTATTTGCTGAAATCCATAGAATCGCGTGAACTGGCTGAAACGATTCGCCTCGTCTATCGGGGAGGCACGGTAATTAACCAAGATTTGTTCCATAGAATGTGGGACGGAAATGATGAAGAAGAGTCAGTCGGACCGAGGTCAGATGGAGAAGAGTATGGCTTAACGAAACGTGAACTAGAGGTTTTGAATCTTTTATCTCAAGGAAACCGTTATAAAACAATTTCTGAGAAACTTTACCTATCCAACGGAACAGTAAGAAATTACGCCTCCACTCTCTATGACAAGCTGGGAGTCAACAATCGAGAAGAAGCTGTGCAAAAAGCAAGAGATACAGGATTACTTTTATAAGAGAAAAGGACGCCCCTTTGAGGGGGCGCCATAAATAAGGGGGAAGGGGTGCAGACTTGTACACTGCACCCCTATTTTTCGTCCATGGTATGGGCAGAGCCAAGTGACAGTTGCACAATGGCAAAGGTCTATGGACGAGAAAATGAGGAGGATCGTGTATATGATTTAGTTTACGCCTACAGCGTCAAAAGACTTAGCAGCTGCAGTTGCTTCTGCTGAGTTCGCCCCGTACAGATCTTTTGCGGCTTGGATCACAGCAGCACGTGCGTTGGAGAAGTCGGAAGAAGAAGTCAGGTAGTTCGTAAAGGCACTATAATAAATTTGCACCGCAGCATCGCGGCCAATTCCATTTACAGTAACGCCATGGAAAGTACCGCCTTGTGCCAACAAGTAGTAGGCTTTATTGATAATACCGCTGTTTGTATGAACGCCGCCGTTATCGGAGCTGCCTTTATACAGGTTGGAATAGTGATCTGGTTGATCGTACAGAGTAGGATTGGACATTGAGCGAAGGGCATCGCCCGCAATGTTTGGCGTGTAAATATCATCGCCTACAAGCCAGTTTTTGCGTTGAATGTCATTACCGATAACGTCCGAGAAAGCCTCATTCAATGCGCCGGACTCTCCGTAATATTCCAAATTCGAAGTATACTCTGTGACACCATGTGTAAGTTCATGCCCTACTACATCGGGGTCCCCGCTGAAGGCGATAAATGTGCTACCGTCTCCATCTCCATAAGTCATTTGGGAGCCGTTCCAGAAAGCGTTGTTGTAGCGGCTGCCGTAATGGACTGTCGAACGGAGTTGCAGACCACGTCCGTCAATGCTGTTGCGTCCAAATTTGGATTTATAGTAATCATAGGTTTTGGCAGCATACGCATGGGCATCCACACCGGCTGGATCATTCCATACATTATCAGCATCTGTCAAAAGGGTGCCTGGGATGCTTTGGCGGTTGGAGGCCGTGTAAGTCACGATACCGTTACCGCGTGTGGTATCTTTTAACTGGTAGCTACTGCCGGAAGCGGTAGTAGTGAACGATTTGGAATCACCAAGCACACCTTTACCTGTGCCTGTCGCTTCATTAATGATGTCATACTGGAATACGATGCTGCCGTCATTGGCATCAATAATGTAGCGGGTACGCAGTGGGGCAGGTTCTAAAACATTAACTTCTGTCACATAAACTAGCAGCAGGTCATCCCCTTTAGGGTAGTAGTAGAGTTCTGCTTTAGGATCTACTTCAGGCTGTAGATTAGCGATTTTGGCAATGGAACTTTTTTCGGCCTCCACTGCTACAATTTTGCTATCTTTCAGGACAGATGCCTTATCAAGACTCAGCTCGTCCTTATCAATAGAAAGCGTTTTGTCGTTGTTAGCTGCTTCGGCGTAAGTATCTTTACTTACACTGCTTGGCTCCTCAGCGTCTTTAGAAATAGTATCGTCGGAGGTAGGGAGGGCTTCAATCCGTGCAGCTGCTTCTTTATATGCGGTGTAAACCGCTTCAGAAGCGCTGATTTTTGGAGTTGTACCTTGCGTAGCTTCTTCCTGCTGATCCTCATTAATCACCGCTCCTAAGTAAGAGGTGACTTCACCAGATTTGCCCACATGAATAGTTTGCTCAGCTCCATATACGGGAATCCCGTTTACATACTGCTTCAGTCGATAATGGCTCACACCGGACTTGTCGCTTGTGCGATCAACGATTCGGAATTGTTCACGTACACTGGAGCTATCCACACCCAGTAACGATTTCTTTTGTCGATTCAAATAGCTCCATACAATGTCGTCCCCTGATACCGAGGAAGGAGCTTTCCATTGCTCGGCGTGGAAGGTCGGTGTAAGCTGTGCTGGTCCCGAAACGGAACTCTCCGCAGATGCACCAGACGCCACAGACCCTAATAACATAGCTCCTCCAAGAAGCGAAAACCATACTTTTTTCATAAAAATTCACTCTCCTCGATTAATGTCAGGACGAATTATCCTGCTTTGAATAAGGCATTACGCCATTTATGTAGGTCGTGTTGTCGTCTGGAATAGAAGAATGGAACATGAAGAGAAATACCGAAGTGTTTTTCATGAAGCGTGCGTGAAAAGAGGGTACTGCATTTGAAGCAAGTAGCCTAAAAAGGTAACAAACTCCTCCCTTCCTGTCGTATAAAAAGATAGTGGAATAAAAGCGGATAATGGAAAAAAGTTGCCTTATGCAAAAAAAAACAAAAGTTGATTTTTCGAACTCCCATCATCTGGCTCTGATATTAGCACAGAGAATGACGGACGAGAAGATCTATGTAACAAATTTATCCAAAATGATTCTTTAGACCCTAAAAACTCATTTATTTAATAGGAATAATAAGTTTTGTAAAATAAAGTCGAAAATTGCTGTGTCGAAAAGACTCCACGCTTGCCGTTACACACGGCTTTTGGACCGCATAGGTTATGTTGAACTGTCCTAATCATGCTGTTCATCTATACAGCAGCAAGGGAGGTGAGACGGGAGCATGAAAAAGCGTGGAAGAGCTGGATTCAAGATTAATCGGAGGCGGCATTCTAGGGCTTATTATCATTCTAAGATGTGGCTGCCGTACCGAATGCCGAACATGGATAAGAAGCCGATAGTCTCTGACAAGAGCGATGTACTCGAAACGGAGAGAGGGGCACAAATCGGCGAAGCGCGGCCATCTGAACCATCATCAGCGGGAAAGATTATCGTATCTGTCATTATTCCGGCCATGAATGAGCAAAGAACAATCGGAGCTGTGATTCGCGAAGCGCGCCATGTCCATCCACATACAGAGGTTATCGTCGTTGAGAACGGATCACACGATAGAACGGCGAAGGTGGCTGCGGCGGCGGGGGCTCGTGTACTTTCCTTCCCGGAACCGCTCGGACATGATGTTGGCCGTCGTATTGGAGCGGAAGCGGCATCCGGACAGATCCTGCTTTTTCTGGATGGTGATATCGTCATTCCCTGCGTCAGACTTCGGCCATTTATACAGGCCGTAAGTGCAGGAGCGGATGTGGTGCTGAATGATTACCATGGACCTGTGAATCGCACGCCCATACATCCTGTAGTTGAGGCAAAGCATGTATTGAATATCTTGTCGAATCGTGCTGATTTAGGGGGAGCCTCTATGACTGGTATTCCACACGCCATAAGTCAAAAGGCTTTAAAGGAAATAGGTCTAAAGTCCTTGGAGAAACCTCCCCTATTTCAAGTGATGTCCATCGTCTCCGGGTTGCGAGTGGTGACTGTACATGGAATAGCTGTCGGTAAAATGAACGCAACACGTAAAAAACAGAACGGCAAGGACCCGCTGGCAGATGTAATTGTCCAGGATCACCTGGATGCTATTGCCTGGCTTACATCACGTCTGGGAGCACGTGCGGGATATACAGATTTGGAGCGCAAACGGATCAGAGACGAGGTGAAAACGTGACTAGAGTATATCGTAGAAGAAAGCGTGAAGACCCGGGCTGGGGGCTAAGACGTATACAGCGAAAACGAGAAACGACGGCTTCGATGCATAGCCGCAGGGTGAGAAAACTCTCACCTCGGGCAAAAGAAATGCCCGAAGTCCATCTGACTGAGGAACGTGAAGCCTCCAGTGATATTGTATTGCAGGGGACCGCAGCAGCCGTGGTCAGCGTCTGTAATGAGGAGACTACGATTGACCGGGTACTGGGTGAGCTGGAAAAACTTCCGCTTGCGGATATCGTGGTCGTATTAAACGGCTGTACGGATGGTACGCGCTCCGCCGTAGCCAAACGTCATCCTGGCGCGACTCTCGTCGACGTACCGGGTCGTCTGGGGCATGATGTTGGCCGTGCGGTAGGCGCACGTCTGACGCAGGCTGATATTGTGCTGTTCGTGGACGGAGATTTGCCGATCCCAGCGTCTGATTTGCTGCCTTTTCTTCAAGCGGTGGATCAGGGAACGGATGTGGCGCTTAATGATCTGGGCAGACATTTGCCGCCTTATACCCAGCAGGACAGCGTAACACGGTGCAAAGGGTTTCTGAACCGCGTACTGCGCAGGTCGGATCTTGGAGCAAGCTCATTGACCGCTGTACCGCATGCATTATCTCGGCGTGTGCTGGATCAACTTGGGCCAGCCGTGCTTGCGGTACCGCCGAAGGCCCATGCGATGGCGATTCTGCATGGCATGATCGTGGCAGCCGTACATGCTGTCGATGTGATTAAAACAAACCGCAAGCGGACCTTCAATGTCGGGAAAGGGAACGCTATGGAGCAATTAATTATCGGCGATCATGCAGAGGCGCTGACGGCCGTGTTTCAGGTAGCCGGGTATTCTCCGTTAGGGCCTGTTCCAACACGGGTAGACGTTGCCAAAGGGAGGAATGCACGATGAGTCTGACGAGCATCATTATTCCGACTTATAATGGCCTGCATTTATTAAAACCGTGTATCGAGGCGATTCGAACACATACCATAGATGCACCGTATGAAATTATTGTTGTGGACAACGCTTCGAATGACGGGACGGATGATTTTTGCGCATCTGAGCGGCTAATTAGCATACGTCTTCCTGAAAACAGGGGCTTTCCGGCAGCTTGTAACAGAGGAATTCGTCTGGCTTCGGGTGACCAATTCGTCATTTTAAACAATGATGTGACGGTTACACGGGGATGGCTATCGAATATGTTGGCTGCTTTGCATAGTGAAAGCACAGTGGGATTGGTGGGACCGGTGACGAATTACGTCAGCGGTATTCAGCAGATTCACGGAATAGAAGGAGATATGGCCAGCTGTCTGAGGTATGCGGAGCAGAATAATGCAAGTAATCCCTCCAGATGGCAAGAGGTCAAGCGGTTGGTCGGGTTTTGCCTGTTATTCCGGCGTGAGCTGATGGAACGGATCGGATTGCTGGATGAACGGTTCAGCCCCGGACATTATGAGGATGACGACTATTGTCTGCGTGCACGCGTGCATGGCTACAAGCTGCTAATGTGCAATGACTGTTTTGTCTATCACCAGGGAAATGCGAGCTTTTCGCGCTCGGAATCTTCCTGGCTCAAAGAGCTGATCGAGCGGAATTATCGATTATTTATAGAAAAATGGAGCGTAGATCCCAGAGTGTTTATCGAAACGGGAATCCCATGCACTGAACATGCTGTCGAAGGAGGAAGGAAGATATGAAAGGGGTTATTCTCGCAGGAGGAACCGGGTCGCGCCTTCATCCGTTGACTACATTACTCAACAAGCATCTGCTTCCGGTCGGCAAGTATCCGATGATCGTATATGGTATTGAAAGGCTGCGACAAGCGGGGATTACCGATATGCTCATTATTATTGGTAAACAATCGGCCGGACTGTACACTGATTTTTTAGGCAGCGGCAGTAATTATGGTGTCCAATTGACATACCGGATTCAAGAAAAAGCGGGCGGCATTGCGGAAGCACTCGATTTGGCAAGAAGCTACATGCAGTCAGAGGAGAAGTTCACTGTTTTATTAGGTGATAATTTGTTCAAGGAAGACTTGGGACCTGTCATCGAACGCTTCAAACAACAGCCACCGGGGAGTGCCAGAGTCTTGCTGAAAAAGGTGGCAGATGCCCGTCGTTACGGGGTACCCGTGTTTGATCCCGAGCGCCCAGAGAGCATTACGCGGATTGAAGAGAAGCCGCAGCATCCCCAGTCCAAATATTGCGTTACGGGTATCTATATGTACGATACTGCCGTATTCGATAAGATCCGGGAAATAACGCCTTCAGCACGTGGTGAGCTTGAGATCACCGATGTTAATAACTGTTATGCTGCTGAAGGCAAGCTGGAATATGATATTTTACGGCGCTACTGGAGCGACGCAGGAACCTTCGATTCCCTTCAGGAAGCTGGAGTGAAAATGAAGGGACTTCTACCTTGATTTCAATGAAACACCATCCAGCCGGGCCAGGCATATAGTATAGGCATAATGCCACCCGGAGGAGTGAACGGCATGAAACGCCTGAGTACGCAAAGGAAACACAGCAAACGGCTCGGAAAGAAGGGCTATTGGTCAGGATATAACAGGGGCCAGGAGCAAGGCAGGAAGTTGGGGCAGGCTTCGTTCGGCAAGATTTTTGAAGGCGTAAGTATTATCATTGTGTCCTGCAATCAGCTTCAACAGCTCCGTGCTTGCATTCATCATATTGAGGAGAATACGAGCCATCCTCACGAAATTATTGTAGTGGACTGCGGCTCGACGGACGGGACACCTACCTATTTGCTCCGTAAAAGCATCGCTGTACGCTATGCGCTGCTAACAAAGGATGTTCAGATGATCGGCAGTCTGAATCAGGGACTGATGATGGCCAAAGGTACAACTATTGTTGTACTGGACCCAAACTCGATGGTGACTCCTGGCTGGCTGGACCGGTTGATGGGCTGTTTATACAGCGATTCGCGTATGGGAGTTGTCGGCCCTGTAACGAATGGTCCATTCGGAGAACAGCAGATTGAGGTTCCTGATATGAATGAAAATGAAGTACGTCCATTTGCCACGGCCCATAATATTCCCAACCCGGATGCATGGCGAGAGAATGAAAGCCTGGCCGCATTTTGTCTACTACTGCGCAGAGACACTTTGGTAAAGACGGGATATTGGGACGAAGGATGCCACAGTATTGAGGAAGCCTATGCAGATTGGCTGCTGCGTGTACGCTTGTTGGGGATACGTATGGCAATTGCCGGAGATGCGTTTATCCATTTTGCAGAAAGTGATCGGGATACGGTTTATGGTTTTCCTCAAACGGCCGAAAGCATCGGTTCAACGGAGGAAAGGAGCCGGAACCGATCCTTTTTTGTCCAAAAGTGGGGGACGCGGATAAGCTGTTCCACGACCCGGAATTTGGAACAGCAGAGCCGCACGGCCAAGGATTATCAAGTAAGGAAGCCCACTTATCAGCAGCAAGTTTTTATCCCGTCGGAGCGCTTGTTCAGGGACCTTCCGGTGCAGTATTTCGGATAGAGCCGGGAAGTAGACGGCGGCTGCATGGAGCCAGTGATGCGGGAGATAAACATGTGCGTCTCGTTAGAGTGTCTCAGCTTGATTTGTTGGCGCTTCCCTTGGTAGGTGAGCCGGAGGCGACAGTCTCCGGCAGCGCTGACGCCCCCCCTGTAGCTGTGGCGCCTGAGGAACCCTTGCCCGTGCTGGCGGCTCCTGAGCTGGGGAACATGTCCATGTTGCCCACACTTCATATCCCGGCTCAACGCAAACGGTGGATTGAGTTACTGTATGCTGAAGGTGGGCAACTGTACCAAATCGGCAACGGCTGGAAAAGACCGTTCCTTACCCTCTACGCTGTGATGAGCTGGCGGGCTGAGGACTATCCAATTCAGTTTTTGTCCTCCGAAGAATTGTCGGCATTGCCGGAGAAGCAGCCTATTATTGCTCCACCAGTGTTGCAAGGGCATTTATGATGATCGAATAGGCTTTTTTAGGCGGAACCGACTACTCGCTGCGGCATACGCTGTAGTAGCGGAAAGCCCGTAGGTATTTCGTGCGTTCCGCACGGCGGAACACATAAAGGAGGGGCTTATGCATAACGAGTTAGATGATTTGCTGATCCATATTTCGCACTCGCAGCAGCAGATGTCTAGGCTGTTGGATGCGGAACGGCAGGTGGTCGTGCGCATGGCACAGATCATACATGAACTGCCGGATGAGGAGCCGCGTTTTGATGGAATTCCGGGCATTATTGATAGCTCGGGACAAGTAAACAAAAGCATTGTTGCCTATTTGAACGGTATTGCCGACCTTCAGGAAGCAATGGCTGAAATGCTCGTTCGTGTCGTGAAGGAGACGGCATACTCGGAAGAGGAGTAGTGTAACAATCGAGGGTAGGGAGTGAACACATGAGTAGGGAAAAAGCAATGATTCACATGTTGGACGCAGCCTCCAAGATGCAGCGGAATGTGTCTATGATCCTGGAGGCCAAGGCGGTCGAAGCAGAAAAAATGCGTAATTGGACGCTGAACCATCTGGCGCCTCACGCATTTGACACCGATGAAGAGCAGCTGGGGCGGCCTTTGGAAATTCACGAGCAGATGGTGGAAATGCTGGAGGGATTAACCCGGCTTCAGACTGGACTATGTAGCAATCTCAAAGCATTGCTTGACCAGGATGAGCAGCAGGGTGGCGGAATGGAAGGGATGATGGGAGGCATGGGCTCGGGGGATATGAACTAATGAGCATGAGGCGTGAACGTGAGATTAAGCTGGATATGATGGAGTCTATTGCTGCCAGCCAGCACGCCGTTGCCCGGATGCTGACCAGTCTTGCGGACTTGACGCCCCATGCGGATATGTCGGCTCCCCGTCTGGAAGAGACCATCCGTATACTCAGCAACTATCAGGGAGAAATCACGAAAATGTTGGCAGGTATTCCTTTAAGAAGACAGGTATATGGGAAACCGACGAAGCCGTGGCTCCATGTGCCTGTTCAAAAAAATGAAACCCAGACGAGAAAGCAAAGGAGGAATGAAAATGAGTACAAGATGGGAACGCACTACTCGAGACAAAGCGCGCAAACGACGTAAAGATGCCCGGCGTTCTAGCATTCGTAGGTTAAAACGGAGAAGAAGACGTCTGCTTGCTCTTAGACGCCGTAAAAGGGGGCTTCATTCAGTACGTAGAAGACGTTCTCTTCTGCGGCGGCGGAAAAAACCTCAAGCTAATCCAGCCGCAGCTCCTTCTGCGGAGAACCCACAGCCCGCTCCTGTTGTATTGGAGCATGACCCGCAGGCATTCCAGCAGGGATATGATGCTGCTTACAATGAGGGTTTCAATTCAGGCTTTGCCAAAGGTTATGAAGATGGCCACCAGGTCGCTTACAAGGCACAGTAAACTATGAAAATCATCTATTACGGTTAACCCCCCGAAGCCTAGCAGCTTCGGGGTTATTTGCGTTTCGGTAGTTGGACGGGCAAACGCCAATTTTGTCCGGGCAGTGGCAGTCGTCCATGATGCGTTTGACCCCTGTGCATATAGTTTAGGAGTGACAGAAGTTTATCCTACAACAGGACAGGGTGAAGGATGTGAATGATCAACGAAGCGGAAATGAACGCGAAGCACACCGATGCGGCTATCGGGAAGGGCGCAGAATGGGCGGTTGCACGGCTGCTCTGTCACAGGTCGTGGCAATACAACCTGCTGTTCGCCAGTTGAAAGTGTTGTATATTCCGCAAGGTTTCGCAGCTATAGACACAGGTGTGCAAGAAGCATTGAGCCAAATATGCAGCTCGTGCGCCATTGGTACTCCTGCCACGATGCTGGCTGACGCTGAGGCTCACCGTCCAGACCTCTTATTGGTCATGAACGGGCTGCATGTTTTTCCAGCGGATCATCTGGAACAGGTACAACAAATACGAGCCATGGGCATTCGGACGGCCATATGGTTTGTAGATGATCCCTACTTTACGGAGGATACGGCGTTGATCTGTCAATCCTACGATGTCGTTTTTACGCATGAAATTTCTTGTCTGCCGTTTTATCGGGATCAAGGAGTAACGAGGGTCCACTATATGCCGCTTGCTGTGTCAGCCCGTATCTTTTATCCACGTCGGGTAGAGCGTGAGCATCAGCATGATATTTGCTTCATTGGGAATGCCTTCTGGAACCGTGTGAAGCTGTTTGACTACCTTGCTCCCTTCTTGGCGGATAAAAGAGTGCTGATCGTAGGTGGGCACTGGGATCGGCTAACCCGGCGGGATGTGCTGGAACGCTTTATCCGTCCGGGTTTTATGGAACCGGAAGAGACCGCTCAATACTATAACGGCTCCAAAATTGTTATCAATATGCACCGCCCGACAGACCCCGGACTGGATAATCGGAATACACACCAGTTGTCAGCGGAGTCCATCAATCCTCGGACATACGAAATTTCTGCTTGCGGAACGCTTCAAATGACGGATGTGCGGAAGGATCTGAGCCGTTATTACCAACCAGGCTATGACATTGAGACCTTCTCGGGAGCAGAGGAATTGAAAGTGAAGCTGGACTACTATCTCAAGCATGACTGGGAACGCGAACGCATAGCCTGGCGCGCACTGCACACAACCATGCAAAAGCATAGGTACTCGAATCGTATGGAAGAATTGCTGGACAAGGCGATGGCCTAAAGTAAACACCATAAACAGTGAGGAGTGAAAGTGATGACGATATCTACGACAGGACCGTATGACCCAGCTGTTCACCAGACGGCGGCGGCCTCCTGGGAGAAGGGGAGAGCTGCGGGACTCCATGACGGATACGACGAGGGATACCTGCGCGGACGTGCTAACGCGATTATGTCGCGAACCAAAGCAACGTTCCCTTCTCGACAGATCCATGTACTGTATGTCGTCTCGGGCAAAGGCCTTCCGTATTCTCCGCTGGATGAGGCGGTCATTACCACGTTGCAGAGCATGACGGCTCAGGTTACCGTAACAGACCCGCGCCAGCCGGTAGGAGATATTGCCGCTCAGCTTCGTCCGAATCTGATGCTGGCACTGGATGGGATGGATCTACCGTTAGGACAGGTGGCTGCAGTACGCCAGTTGGGCATTCCCACTGCCATCTGGCTGACGGACGATCCCTATTACACCGATACGACGACCAAAATTGTGACGAATTATGATTATGTGTTCACCTTAGAAATGAACTGTATAGAACTGTATCGTCAGTTGGGTTGCACGTCTGTGCACTATTTGCCCTTTGGAGCATTTTTGACTCACTATTTCCCACTCAGCTCGCCTGCTTCAGTCCGGCGTGAGATTGGATTTACAGGTTCAGCCTACTGGAATCGCATCTATTTTTTCAATCCGATTATGCCGCAGCTCATGGCTCGTAACATTAAAATCAACGGAATCTGGTGGGATCGTCTCCCGGATTATCAGTCGTATGGTGACAAAATTGAGCTGGGACGCTGGATGTCTCCGGCTGAGACAAATGATACGTATAACGGCAGCAAAATCGTAATTAATCTTCATCGTTCCCACCAGGATGATTCAGTGAACAACAACTCACTGAAAATTCCGGGGGTTTCGCCAAATCCTCGTACGTTTGAAATTTCCGCTAGTGGCACGTTGCAACTGACGGATACAAGAGACGATCTGGCTCGTTTTTACAAGCCAGGCGAAGAGATTGAAACTTACAGTTCTCAGCAGGAACTGCTGGAGAAGGTTGAGTTTTATTTAACGCATGAAAAGGAGCGCCGTGAGATTGCTCTGCGTGCGCTGGAACGAACCCTGCGGGAGCACACGTATGGTCACCGGATTGACCAACTGCTATCGGTCATATTCCCATAAGGCCATTCACACACGTCCGATGGTTGTTATTTTTAAAGGAGGTGAACTCCGATCAAGCCGAAAATGATGCTATTCAGCCATGTCAGCAACGTTCGCAGTATTACAGGGGCGGAAAAGCTGCTGCTGCAATTTTGCCTAGACGTTCGTACGTATTTCGATTGCATTCTGGTAACGCCTGGTGAAGGGCGGCTAACCTCAATGGCCCGCAAGCGTGGGATCACTGTCCAGATTCAGAATCTATTCATGCTGCATGGCATGTATACCCCGTACGAGGGATTGGCGCAGGATGCGGAGAATTTGCGAAATCATGTGGCGTACGCGCCGTTGCTCCAGATGCTTGGGCAAGCTCGGCCTGATGTGGTGCTGGTCAATACCTGTGTGAACGTCATGCCAGCTATGGCTGCCCAAGAGCTTAATATTCCGGTGATCTGGAAAATAACTGAGGTCATTAATCAAAATGCGCATACGCCAGTTTCTGTCTCCATTATTGAGCGTTATAGCCAATGGGTCATCGGCATTTCGCAAGCGGTTATGCGTCCTTTGTATGGCGGGGGATTGACACGTCAGCATACGGTGTTGTCTCCATGTCGGGATATGGAAATGCCGTCTCCCAAAGAGCATGTGCTGGAACGGAAGAGGAAACGTGAAAAGCTGGGACTGCGGGATTTTCATATCTGCATTGGTTATATTTCATCCTTTATCTACGAAGCCAAAGGGCTGTTGCCTTTTGTCCAAATGGCTCTAAAGCTGTGTGAAACCAATTCGCAGTGTCGTTTCTGGATCATCGGCAGCTCAGTGGACTCCGAGTATTACGTAAAATGTGTCTCTTTGATTCGCCAGTCCCGTTATAGCCGCCGCTTCCAGTTCAGTTCATTTGAGGAGTCCGTCTCAACAGCCTATAGCGCAATGGATATTGTTGTGATCCCTAGCATGGTGGAGGAAGGCTTTGGTATGACGGCCCTGGAGGGTCTGGTTTACGGCAAGCCTGTAGTAGCCTTTGCTCAGGGCGGGCTTGTGGAATTGATGGAGGCGACTGGAAATACAGATTTTTTGGTAGAGCCGGGAAACAGCGACATCCTGGCGCAAAAAGTAGGCTACCTGCTCGATCATCCCGAGGAAATGGAACGAATTGGTGTGCGCAACAACAGTGCGGCTACGCGTGTGTACGGACCCGATTCCTACCGAAGCAGTCTGCATGTCATGGTCAGTCAATGGGTATGTCATCATCCGCATTGGTTCCCATTGATTCAGCAGCCGGGTGGACCGGTATGGACGAGGGAAAGCGAAGGACTGCGTCAGGTCACTGCTATACCTGAGGCTTATGCCCACACTGTTCGAGAATTTCCCGAATCGGTGGTTAATCAACTGCCGGTGCTGGGCCTGCCGCCAATTGAATATGCAGCTATTCAGGGCTTGCCACAACCAGCTCCCCCTTTGCCTGAGGCACCATCTGAGTTGCCTCGCCGCAAGCGTAGTATTCGGGCAAGATGGCCAAAGGGACGCAAGCATACCAGACTGCGGAATCGAAGGTACAAGAGAAGCGCTGGCAGAAGCCGTCTCAAGAAAATTCACGGGTCCCCGTTATATCGAAGATCCAAGTCCAAACAGAAGCTCAAGCGGAAACTCAAACTCCTGTCACGGCGATCCAAAGCGCACAAGCAGAAGCGAGTCATACTCAAGGCCAGACAGCATTCCAAACAACGGTCCGGGTGAACATACACCGGACCGTTGAGATGAACGTTTAGCCGGAGCACAGCCAGTCTGCTGGATGGCTATTATTCATTGAACTCCACAGTTCTATGAAACAACGACAGCAAAGGTGGGTTCCAAAACCATGAAAATATTGACCGTGCTCGGCACAAGACCGGAGATTATACGGCTCAGCCTGATTATTCCGAAGCTGGACCATTATGCAGATGAACATGTGCTTGTGCATACGGGCCAAAATTATACGGAAAGCCTGAGCGGACAATTCTTCCGCGAGCTGGGTTTGCGCGCCCCGGATTATGTGCTTCAGGAGAAAGCGGGAACGCTGGGCAAACAACTGTCTGCCATGTACTCGCAGATGGAGGACATTTTAAACAAGGAACGCCCGGATCATGTACTTTTGCTAGGTGATACGAACAGCGCCTTATGTGCCCTGCTTGCGGAACGTATGGGTTACCCCGTTGTGCATATGGAGGCAGGGAACCGCTGCTATGATCTGGATGTGCCAGAGGAGAAGAATCGGCGCGTCATTGATGCGATTTCTACCATTAATATGCCTTATACAGAGCAAAGCAAGCAGCATCTACTACGCGAAGGCTTTCCAAGCCAACGAATTATACTGACTGGAAATCCGATCTATGAAGTAATGCAACACTATGAGAAAGAGGTATCCGGCAGCGAAATTCTGAAAAAGTTAGGACTGTCGATAGGAAAATATTTCCTGGTCACTGCCCACAGAGCTGAAAATGTCGACCATCCGCCGCATTTGCTGGCTATTTTGGATGGTCTTAACCGGGTAGCCCGGCAGTTCGGGCAGCGTGTCATTTGCAGTATTCATCCCCGCACGGCCGCCCGGATCGCAAGCCACCCGCCGATCCAGCTTGATCCGCTGGTAGAATTCCACGAGCCGTTCGGTTTTTTTGACTTCGTTCTGCTGGAGCGACATGCCCGCTGCGCTTTGACGGACAGCGGTACCGTACAGGAAGAATGCTGTGTCATGGGGGTGCCGACGGTCACGATGCGTCGCACGACCGAAAGGCCGGAAACGGTAGATTGCGGTAGCAATATCGTGTCCGGTCTTGATGGCGAGGTTATAGCAAATGCGGTAGCCTTAATGACCGGGATAGCTCATAAGTGGCAATGTCCCGCAGGCTATCTGGCGGAAGATGTGTCGGATAAGGTAGTAAAATTTCTGCTTGGAGGGAAACGGCATGTTTGAAAACAAACGTATCTTGGTTACCGGCGGTACCGGCTCCTGGGGGCATGAGCTGGTTGCCCAGTTATTGCCGCGTAACCCCAAAGAAGTCATTATCTTTTCACGCGGAGAATCGAGTCAGGTTGCAATGAACAGGCAGTTTGAGGATGAACGACTCAGCTTCTGTATTGGGGATATTCGGGATAAGGATGCGCTGACTACCGCTTGCCAAGGAGTAGACTATGTATTCCACTTGGCGGCTCTCAAGCACGTACCTGTCTGTGAGGATCAGCCCTATGAGGCGCTCAAAACGAATGTCGTAGGCACCCAAAATGTAATCGAGGCCGCTGTCGCCAATCAGGTAAAGAAGGTCATATATATATCGACTGACAAGGCGGCCAACCCTTCCAATTTTTATGGTATGACGAAGGCGATTGGAGAAAAACTGATTGTTTACGCCAATTTGCTGAATAGTGATACACGTTTTGTGACGGTACGCGGCGGTAATGTTTTGGGTACAAACGGAAGCGTGGTGCATTTGTTCCAAAGCCAGATTCGCCAAAAGGGCAAGGTTTTCATCACAGATATGAACATGACCCGCTTCTTCCTGACCTTGCGTGATGCCATCAGTCTACTGTTCAAAGCTTCAGTAGAAAGCGTTGGCGGCGAAATTTTTATCATGACCATGCCAACCTGCCGTATTGTGGATTTGGCTGAGGTGCTCATTGAGGATTCAGGCGTGGAAAATGTAGAAATCATAGAAAAGGGCGTCCGTCCCGGTGAGAAAATACACGAGATTTTGATGAGTGACTTTGAAAGCCTGACAACGGTAGTATATGACGAGCAATATTTGGTCATTCTCCCGACACTGAATATTCCTCAATTAAAGGACCGTTATAATCAGTGCCCTCCGGTATCGTTCAGCAGCTTTAGTTCGGAATTCAATTTGATGTCAAAAGAGGAGATTCGAAGCATTCTCCAAAGCGGGGGGTTCATCAAATGAAGCTGCTTATTTTGGGCGGGAACGGCATGGCAGGCCATGTTCTGGTTAAGTATTTTCAAAACCAGAGCGGGTATAACGTGTTCTATACCACCCGTGATTCCGCAAATAAAGGCGGTCTCCTGCTGGATGTAAAGGACAGCTTTATGGTGGAGCAGCTGGTACGGAGTGTACAGCCAGACGTAATTATTAACGCGGTTGGCGTACTCAATCAATATGCCGGGAAAGATCAGATTGCGGCATACCAAATCAATGGATTGCTGCCGCATCTTCTCCGGCAGACGGCGGACAGTATCGGTGCCCGATTGATTCATATCAGCACGGATTGCGTATTCGAAGGAAAGCGGGTTCCTGGCCTATATGAGGAGACAGATCAACCTGATGGGACAAGTGCCTATGCTTTGACGAAAATACTCGGAGAAGTAAAGGCACCACGGCATCTGACCATCCGTACCTCTATTATCGGACCGGAGATTCGGTCAGGCGGGATTGGCTTGCTGCACTGGTTCTTGCAACAGAGCGGAGACGTTGACGGATACCGCCGGGTCTTTTGGAACGGAGTCACAACGCTGGAATTAGCAAAAGCGATACAAGTGTTGATGAATGAGCCGTTGGACGGACTCATTCATCTGGTTCACCCTGAACCGATCAGCAAGCATGATTTGCTGCTTCTGTTCAAAGATATCTGGAAGAGAGAGGATATTCGGATCGTGCCGAAGGATGAGCCGGTGCAGGACCGGACGCTTCGTTCTACCCGGGCCGATCTGCTCTACGATGTTCCTCACTACAGCATCATGCTGAAGGAGCTGCTGGAATGGACAGAAGCACAGCGGAACAACGTCGGCCAGTCATAGCCATTACCGGAGCGGCGGGCTATACCGGGATGCATGCCTGCCGCTATTTTGCAAAACTTGGCTGGGAGGTGGCAGCGCTGACTCGCACTGCCGCTTCTGCTACAAAATTGACCTCACAGACTGAAAATGATGGGGATTTCAGCCTGGAAGCGGGCACACGTGGCTGTATTACACCTTATGTGTGCGACTTGCTCGACAAGAAACGTCTGGGCGAAGTGATTCGACACATTGCTCCGGATTATGTGCTTCACCTGGGTGGCAAAAATTCCGTACCTGAATCTTGGCAGAGTCCATTGCTATATATGGAATCCAATGTACTGTCCACCCTGTATCTGCTCGATGTACTGCGACCTTTCCCCCAAGCCAGAATTGTTGTTGCGGGTTCTCGGCTAAAGACGGCTTTACAGGCACCATACCATCCAACGCATCCATACAGCCTTAGCAAAAGCATTCAAGAGGCAGTCGCGCTCTCGTGGGGCGCGCTGTTCGAGCAATCTGTCATGTTGGCAGAGCCTTGCAACCTGATTGGCCCGGGTCCATCCACCGGCTTTTGTGCATTACTCGCGGGGTATATCGTTCGGACAGAACGCATGAAAGAGCAATTCGTAACGGAGGCAGCTCCGTTTCGCGTGTCTTCCCGACATGCGCAGCGTGATTTTCTCGACGTTCGTGATGCAGTTCGCGCCTATGGCGTGCTATTGGAAAAGGGAGTGCCAGGCCGAATTTACTCGGTCTGCACAGGCCGCATTGTGGAACTGGGAGATATCGTGGAACGTATGGTTGCGCTGGCGAAAATATCTATTCCCATACAATGGGGAGATATAGCCGAGCCAGCGGCAACGGAGGCATATCGGGCGCAGGAGCTGGAGGAGATGGGCTGGAAGCCGACCATACAGCTGGGGCAATCGCTGGAGGATATGATTCAATACCGCCGAGCTGGAAAGGAAGGAACGATATGAGACCAAAAGTAACGATCGTCATTCCCTTTTATAACTGTGCATATGTGGATCAGGCTTTACAAAGCGCTTTGGAGCAAACCTATGGGCCGCTTGAGATTATTGTCGTCGATGACGGGTCCACCACACATGTTAATATGCTTCAGCCCTATCTTCCCTATATACATTATTTGGGCAAGTCTAACGGTGGAACAGCCAGCGCTTTGAATCATGGTATCCGGCATGCCAGCGGTGAATATATTGCGTGGCTCAGCTCCGACGATACCTACCATAGGGACAAAATTAATAACCAGGTTTCTTTTATGATCGAACAGAGTGCATACATCTCTCATACTAATTTCAATTTCATCAATCAACACAGCCAAGTCACAGCCTATCAAGCAGCTGCTGTATTTCCGTCCCTGACGGAGTTTTACCGTTTTTTCCAGCAGGGGAATCCGGTCAATGGATGTACGGTGATGTTCAAAAAGGAGCTGTTTGCACATATCGGTTTGTTCGATGAACTGCTGCCGTACACCCATGATCTGGATATGTGGTACCGAGTAATGCTGGCAGGATATCCATTTCCTTTTCTGAACGAGTCCTTGGTTAACTACCGCTGGCATGATGAAATGGGAACCAAAAAATATTGGCCTGCTGTGGAACAGGAGTACAACATCACCCAAGCACGTTATCGAGATCGCTTCAGTCAGATGTTGGGCGGTTTATCCTCATGAAGCGAAAGTTTGTCAGGGGGGATTGATATGGTAGATACGGGGATTGTTATGCCGCTGTACAAACAGGATATTGGTTATCTGCAAGCTGCGATCTCATCCGTACTAGCCCAGAGTTACAGGGCATTTCGCTTCATCATTGTGATTGACGGGGCGCCGGAAATGATAGAGCCGGCGCTTCACGCAGCAATGGGAGACCCGCGCGTTCAGTTAGTTACACTCCCTCAGAACCAAGGAGTATCCCATGCCCTTAACCGGGGATTCGATGAGTTGTTTAAAGATCCAGCGATCAAGTATGTGACCTGGGTATCCAGCGACAATGTGTATCATTCATCCTTTATCGAACGATTGCGGTGCGAGCTAGAGCGGGGGCCCGATTCGCTTGGACTTGTGTTCTCCACCTTCCGTCAGATTGACGCTGCGGGTAATCCGTTATACGACCAGCAGCATCAACAAGCGCTGATTCGGTACCAAAGTCAGCCGCATCACGAATTGTTGAACGCCAGCATTGTCGGGGTGTCATTTATGTACAAAAGCCAATATGCCCGTCTGATCGACGGCTATCGGCTGCAACCTGTAGAGGATTATGATTACTGGCTGCGGCTGACCGAGACATGCAACATGAAATTCATCCCGGAGATCCTGATGGATTATCGGGTGGATTCTGCTTTTAGTGTATCGGCCAGCTTGCGCAGCCAAAAAGAACATCGACGCTGGCGGCATGCATTTCAAATCGCCAAACATGAGGCCAGGGCCCGCCGGGGTATCCCACTTGAAATGACCATTTTAATGCCTATTACAGATATGGCTCAAGCTGAGCCGTTGCTCGATAATCTGCTGGAGCAGCATTACAGTAATTGCATCGTGCGGTTGCTGGATATTACGCCGGAACAGGGAGCTTCTTCCTTTCTGGAAATGATGCTTGACCCTCGGCTAATCGTAACGCCGAGACCGCATTATTCCGTCAAGGAAGCACTGATTCAGGCGATTGGTGAAACGACAACACGCTTTGTTGTATGCTTCGGTGTCAAACCTTATATTGCCGTGACAGATTTGTTGTATCTTACGGATTTATTGCGCCCTTTGCAGGATACACATGCCTTTTCCTACTATACAGATGACCACTCAACCATCGGCAGCGGCCGAGGGGTTCAGTCCGTTCCGCCGGAATGGAATTACGTGTATTATACCCACAGATTGCATCAGGCACTGGAACAGGGTGGCTTTTAAATAACAGGGGACAGTGCCGGGATTGTGGTCAGCTCGGACTGGAGAACACGATGCTCCTGTACAACATTACCAAACTGATCCAGTCCAAAGTTGGAAAGCACAACATTGGCTGGAGCGACGGAGACTACGTTGTATTGCACCTCATAGGCAAGAACCCCTTGTATAAAGAAGGTCCGGCGTGCAATCGAGTTTGCGGGCAAATTAACCGATGTTACGTACAGTGGTGTCTTGGTATCCGGTACGAGTGAGAAAAAAATTTGGATGGTCACGGTTGCCGCGTTCACTGTGTCCTCATTGACCAAATTTACAACAACATTGGAGCAGGCAGTACCAAAATCCCTTGTGTTTGTCATATATCCGGTTGTAAAAGCCAATAGAATCATCCTCTCAAAACAGTATGATGGAATCCCTCAATAGGGATGCTTCTATACTATGAATCTATGGAGAGGAAAGCTTGTATGGTTGTCTGTAGGCTATACCGAAAAAAGTACATTTTGATAGAAGCACTTCAGGCATATCTATATATAATGAAGGGAATGCTCGCGATGCCTTTGAATTTTCAAGTAACACCCAGCGGCCTGCCCAAGTTTGAGCCTAGTGTTGCTGTTAATTTGCTGAATCCGAATATCGTTGTGGCTGTAGCTGTTGACTTTAGCAGCGGGCCCCCTTTAATTGGACTGTATCGCTCACTGGACGCCGGGGCGAACTGGACCGATACGTTACTGCCACTCCCACCGGGATATACAGGAGCAGAGGCAGGAATGGTGGCCTATCTTTTCCCCAATATTTTTATCGTATCGGCGCATGTGTTTCCGGGAAATGAGAACGGGGCTGTCGTGATCTACCGTTCTACGGACAATGGGGCCAGTTTTGATCCTCCGGTGGTCATTAACCCAGGCTATGGAGATTACATTAATAATGACTGGACCAATATTACGACAGATAACGCAGGGGCAAGTCCGTATCTAGGGCATGTCTACGTTACGTATAACCGCCAATACAACGTAGAGGTTAATGCTCGGTCAGCGGCCTTCTACCAGCGCTCCACTGACGGAGGATTGACCTGGGATCGACCGTTAATGCTTTCCAATATCCAGTCCTCCACAGAGCGGCCTGAGCCTGCGGTCGACAAATATGGCAGTGTATATGTCAGCTGGATTCGTACGGGGCCGCAAACACCGGCTTTCTTTATCCGGCGTTCTTTTGATGGAGGGTCCACTTTTAGCGGGGATATTCTTGTGTCCAACATAACACTGGTACCTAGTCCGTTGCCCGTCCCCGGATATGATTTTCGTGTATTGAATTCTCCCTGCTTGGCAGCAGACTGCTCGGGGGTGCCTTCTACAACAAATACGCTATATGCCGTGTGGCAGGATTTTGGTCAGGGCTACAGCAATGTGTTGTTGTCCAAATCCAGCGATTTTGGCGGTACCTGGAGCGCCCCAGTCATTGTGACAGACAGCCCGCCGGGTTCTCAAAATTTCTTCCCTGCGATTGCAGTGTCGCCCAAGACGGGGCTGGTCGTTGTTGTCTACTATACGAATCGCCTGGACGGCTTTAATCTGGATGTGTTCGCCGCTCAATCATCAGATGGGGGAAATACCTTTACGAACAGTCGTCTCACAACGACTTCCTTTAACCCGAATGTAGGTGGGGGCGAATCAGAACTGATCGGCGACTACATTGATATCGCCATTGTACCACCGAACAGCTATATATCCGTCTGGACGGATACGCGCACAGGCAGTTTAACGATTTTTGCTGGCGTACCGGGAGGTGAAACCTGATGCCGAACGTACAGCTTACGCCCAGTGGAAGGCTGGCACAGGAGCCGAGTGTGGCTTTCAATCTGCTCGACGGTACCATAGTAGCTGCTACCATTGATTTTACGACCGGACCGCCGTTGACAGCAGTATACCGTTCAGATAACGGCGGTGTCTCCTTCACACAGCAGATTTTACCGCTGCCAGTCGGTTATGTAGGGGCTGAATCCCATAGCGTCAGCTATGGTTTTCCCAATTTGTTCGTCATAGCTTGTCACGTATTTACCGCAGACGGCTTGAGCGGTACCATCGCTACCTATGTGTCCAGAGACAATGGGAATACATTTGATCCACCCGTGATTGCCCAACGAGGGTATGGGACGTTTGTCAATAATGTGGAAGTCAGCGTGAAATTCGATACTTCACAGGTCAGCTCCTATACCGGCAACATCTATTTATGTTATACGCATCAGTATAACCCCGACTTTTTCGGCGGCTCAGTCATGTTTTTTCAACGCTCGCAGGATGGAGGAATCACATGGAATACACCTGTGGTGCTCACTCCTGGTTCCAATCAGATCACGCGCGGAGAAATCACCGTGAGCATTACAGGGGTGATTTATGTCGGGTACATTGTGACGAATCCGGTTAACCAATATCAGGTCATTGTGTCCTTCAATGGGGGGACTTCGTTCAGTTCCTCGCTGCCAGTGTCCTCTGTCGTCCCAGTTCCAAGTCCGCTGCCTGTGGTCGGTTTTGGCTTTAATGTATTGCCGACGGCCAACATTGCCATAGATCGTTCCACCAGCCCGAATCAGGGGACGCTTTATGCGGTTTGGCAGGATAATCGGGCAGGGTATGCGGATGTGCTGCTTGCCCGGTCCGTGGATGGTGGATTAAGCTGGACTGCGCCGCAATCGGTGACAGGAGCCAGTGCAGGAGCACAGCATTTTTTCCCGGCCATTGATGTTTCGCCCGTGACCGGTGTGATTAAGATTGTGTACTACACCAATCAAATCATAGCCTCTTTATTAGATGTATTTGTTGCAGAATCATCTGACGGAGGGAATACATTTACGAACCTCAGAATAACAGACAGTTCCTTTAATCCTAACGGGATTAGTCCTGTTCCAGTGGTCACGATCGGCAATTTTATTGATGTAACGATCGTGCCGAATAACGGTTTTTTTGCGGTCTGGACAGACGCATTATCGGGTTTCCAGCAAATTTACGGAAGCAACGGAATGTAGCTTAACGTACGAGACAGAGGAGGTGGGGCTGTTTTGAAAATTTTGTTGGCTACGTACTGGCCGATTCCTCATTTGGGTGGTGTGTGGCCCTTTATGCTGCAAATTAAACGAAGACTTGAGCTACTGGGTCACACGGTAGACTTGATGGGGAACGGACCGGATACCCCTAAATACCATATTGTTTTTGAAGATAAGGAGTTGCTGAAGGATCAATTGCTGCCCTTGCTGCATACGAAGCTGAATGAATCAGCTGCCCCTGTATTACATTTGGATTCATGGGTGCAGACGGTGGAAAAGGATCGATACTGTATGGAACTGGCGGCAGCCTATTTCGGGGTTGAGCAGTATGATGTGATTCATACGCAAGATGTCATAGCCACTCGTGCTCTAAGTCGGGTCAAACGCAAAGACAGTGCGTTGGTAGCAAATATTCATGGCTCGCTGGCTCGTGAAGTCATGATGGCTCTGGAGCGGGATCATGAAGAGGGTTACCGCGAGACGCTGATGTGGAAATATTATTGGGCGCTGGAGCATTATGGCGCTATTTCCGCTGATATTACGATTACGTCTACAGAATGGATGAAGCAGACGCTTGTGCGTGAGTTCGAAGTGCCTGAGCAGCAGATTGCCACTTTCCAATATGGCTTAGACACCGAACACTTCTGGGAAGTCCATGCCAGGGGAACAGACATGACACGACCTGAGGGGAAAAAAGTTATCATTTGTCCTTCTCGGCTGGTCTATATCAAAGGGCTACATTATTTAATGAGCGCTCTTGGCCTGTTGAAAGCAAGCCGTACGGATTGGGTTTGCTGGATTGTTGGGGAGGGAGATAAGAGGGAAGAGCTTCAGGCACAGGCGAAGGAGCTGGGGCTGGAAGAAGACGTGGTATTTCTCGGACATCGTGAAGATGTACCTGCCCTTTTACAACTGGCGGACCTTTTTGTACATCCGAGCATACAGGATAATCAGCCGTTTTCGGTCATGGAGGCACAGATTATAGGGCTTCCGGCAGTGGTATCGGATGCGGGTGGACTGCCGGAAATGGTGAAGCATGAACACACTGGACTGGTTTCCCCGGTTGGCGATGTGGAGGCACTTGCAGCTCATTTGCAGCATTTACTCGCTCAGGATGAAGTACGGATAGCTATGGGGAATCGTGCCAAGGCATGGGGAACCGCGCACTGGTCGCTGGATGTTATGATTGAACGGCTCGTCAATATTTATGGGCAAGCGCTTAATCAGGTGCGTTGATTCGATAGTTAGGAGGGAGAGCATGACTTTTCCTATCGTTGGAGACTTGTACAACCGTATTTTTGAAATCCAGCAGTCACATCCAGATCAGATGGTCGATTATGCAATCTGGAACCGAATTAACACCTCGCTGCCAGAGGATTATAAGCTGCCGGATGCTGACATTTTGGAACGGCTGAAACAATCTGCGCCATGAGCATACAGACCATATAAAAAGGCAGGTCGGGCTTACATTCCCACCTGCCTTTAGTTTATTTCAGCTCATTGTTCATCCGGGTTGTCATCCATTTGGTCTACATAAACCGAGCCTCGCATCATAAGTGGTCCCGTAACAACAGCACGGTGGTCAGCTGATTGTACAGTCAAGCAGTATACATGAGTCTCTGCCTGTCGTGCTGTTTCCTCATAGCTTAACTCGGCAAATCCCTCCTGATAACAGGAGTCCTGCAGCCAATCCAGCACGGGTCCCTGCTCATCGTTGCGGCGCAATCGAATATCCAGCTCCCCAATATCCCAGTTGAGCAGCGGATTCTCCCATGCCAAAGAGACTTCGATGAGAATGTGGCCCTCAGCTTCACCTGCAGGAATGATCAATGTAGAGAGCACGATCTCCTGTTCGGTAACCTGAAAAGGCAGTGCATATGTGCCTGCTTCAGCTTTGTTTTGAACTGTATATTTCAACAACATACAATTTTCCTCCTCTGCCTGTTCATTAAGGTGTCACGGTAAAATGACTGGCTGTCCGCTTAGCGACTACGTTCCCGTTCTCCACAAATTCCGCCAAGATAAACAGCGTTTCTGGATTGTAAATATTTGTGACCACTCGCAGATAAAATGGATTTTGGGCTGCCTCCATATCTTTGATTTCCAGTACAGAGCCAGCTTCGGGAGAAGGGCTCAGCCGAAGAAGTTGCCGCCTAAAAACACCACTGTCATTCCCCATTTCCAACAGCACATCAACAGATCTCTTTTCACGATTGAAAAAGGTTACATGGCAGCTTTGTATATGGGCGCTGTGGTAAGCGAGATGATGATCGACAGTTAAAAGAAACACGGACATATCATGATGCCTCCTTGAATTCCGTTAGGTTACCAGCCTTATATGATATGAAAAATAACCGCGAGTGGACTGGATAGTTGTACGCCTCTTTGACTAAAAGCGCGTCAGTGTCCAACCCTTTTTGCCATGCTGTGCATGTAATGTAGAGTGAACAATCTGCGGCCTGAAGCCCCTATTTGACTACAGAAGAAGCATAGAGCTAGATCGGGGGAAGGGTCGCTTTAACAAAGGAGGCACGGCTATGAGACTCGCACAGCTGGCAGGGGAATATGACGCGGTCTTCAGTCTGGGGCAAAACTGTACACCTGCCATTCAATTGGAAAAGAACCGTTTGCGGCCGTTTGCCGGGGTGCTGGATTGGATGATGTCTGACACGCTCTCTGATGTGAATCGCTTGCTTGAGAATCGGTTTGCAGGTTTTATGGATTTGCCCAATTTAAGTGTCGTTGGTACGAGCCAACTGAATTATATGGTCAGAGATATTGCTTATAATGTGATCTCGGTACACGATTTTCCGCAGGAACGTAACACGTCCGCAGATCTGGTGACCTATCCCGAGTTCAGGGAAAAGATAGACCGTCGTATCGAACGTTTTTTTGCAAAAACACAGATGGCCAAGCGCAACTTGTTCGTCCGTATGCTGGGCACCTATGAAGAAGTAGAGGAACTGGAGCGGATCTTGTCGGGGATCGTAGCGAATGAATTTCGGTTGTTAGTGGTGAATTGTTCCGGTGTAACGGAGTTGACGGAGGTGGATTGGCAGCTTCCTCATGTATGCGCAGTGGAAATGCCTTTTGCCGATGTATGGAATTACAAGAGTGATCCACACTGGCGCACCCTTTTTGAGGGAATGTCCTTGTCGAAAAGGGGAGGTCGTCGTGCTTGAACGGTTGCAAGGGGAATATGACGCAGTGTTTAGCCTGGGAGGGCATTGCTTACCATCGATTCAGCTGGATAAAAACGGACTGCGTCCGTATGCAGGTCCGCTGGATTGGATGATTTCTGGCAATTTGTCACAGATCAGTCGTTTACTGAATGAGCGATTTGCCCGTTTTATGGATGTTGAAAGCCTGCGTGTCACAGGGCATGATTACGGAGGTCATAACTTCCTGGTTGAGGATGCGTCCTATGAGGTTACAGCAGCACACCATTTTCCGGTTAGCCAGAATACATCAGAGCAGCTGGCGTCTTATCCTACATTCAAAACGACACTTGATCGCCGCATCGCACGTTTACTGGAGAAATTCGCATTGGCTTCCCGTCTGCTGCTGGTTCGTGTCGGTGGCAGCCGGGAGCAGGCGGTAGAACTGCATGATGTGTTGTCACAGAGGGTTACCTATGATTTTCGCTTGTTATACGTGGATTATACAGGGACTGAAGGTGTGACGGAGCTGAATTGGGGACTGGAGCGATTGGTTTCAGTAGCCCTGCCACCCGAGGATATATGGAACGGTCAGGATGAAATGTGGCGTTATATGCTGGACAACGTCAGACTTCATGTCTGAGGTGCGGAGACTATAGGAACACGTATAGATTGTCTTCCACCTGTGCTTGCGCCTGCGCCAAGCTGTAGAGCATCGCATAACATGATGCGAAGGGAAGATAGATGCTTCGGTTTAAAAGGAGGGTGCGCTAGTGAAGGCTTTGGTCACCGGAGGAGCCGGATTTATTGGTTCCCAGCTGGTACGTGCGCTTGCTGACTCGGGCGTCAGAGTGCTTGTGCTGGATAATCTGACGACCGGGAATGCTGCAAATGTAGACCCGCGCGCGGTCATGCATATTGCAGATATTCGCAGCCCTGAAGCCAGGACGCTGCTGATTCGGGAAAGCCCGGATATTGTGTTTCACTTGGCTGCACAGGCTGATGTGCAGCAATCCATCCATCACCCCGATGAGGATGCGGATGTGAATGTGCTGGGGACGATTCATTTGTTGCAGGCCTGTCGTGATGCGGGTGTGTCGAAAATCATATTTGCCTCCACATCCGGCGTATATGGAGAGCTGCAAAAGCAATGTATTCAGGAAGACGATCCCGTGGAGCCTATTTCAGGCTACGGACTGTCCAAGCTGACCGCAGAATCGTATATTCGGCTTTTTTATCGGTTGTACGGTTTGAACTACACGATTTTGCGTTACGGAAATGTGTATGGTCCCGGTCAGGCAGCGAAGGGAGAGGGCGGTGTCGTCGCTATTTTTATAGAGCGGCTGAAAAAAGGCAGCCCCTTGCTCATTCACGGCGACGGAACGCAAACCCGTGACTTTGTGTACGTCAAGGATATAGTTCGAGCCAATATGGCGGCTATGCATGCAGCGGACCAACGCACGGTGCATGTAAGTACGGGACGAACGACGTCCATCAATCGGCTGGCCTATGATTTACTAAAGCTGCACGGTTCGTCTGTGCGCCCTGTGTATTCACCGGCGCGGGCGGGAGATATTCACCACAGCTGTCTGAGTAACGCAGTCGCCAGACATTGGCTTCGTTGGGAACCGCTATACGGTATCTCTGCCGGTCTAAAGGAAACGTACGTGAGCAGTATGGGCACAGGCAAAGAAGGCGTATAGGGCTAACGAGCGCGCGAATCAACCAAGAGACTGAGAGAACCTCTCAGCCTCTTTTTGGTTTGGACGAATTTATATGTTTTCGCCAGCCAGCTTGTCCATTTAACTACTTATACTCTTCATCCAGATCAGCAACAAATGAGCGCTCCTTGATAACAGCTTGATACCAGTAGCCCGATTTCTTCAAATGCCGACTTCGATCATTTTCCAGATTAATTTCCACCAGTCCATAACGATTTTTAAAAGCATTCATAGGAGAAACGTTGTCTGTGAAGGCCCACAGCATATAACCTGTACAGTTGGAGCCTGCGTCTACAGCTTGTAACGTGTAGTATAAATGCTCAGTTATAAAGTCAATCCGATAGTCGTCCTGAATGATGTGTTCCTCATTTTTGAAAGCAGCTTCATTCTCAATGCCCATGCCATTTTCCGCGACAAACCACTCGATATTGTTATATTCGTTCTTGATACGTATGCCCATATCGTAAATGATCTTGGGATAAATTTCCCAGCCCCGTGACTTGTTCATTCTTTTACCTGGAAGTTCGAAATGCTCATAGTAGTATGAGGGGTGAAAAGGAATGTTTTCGTTCCATGCTTTACTCTGCGCTTTGACCCGGTGGGGAGAGTAGAGATTGATTCCAACGTAATCCACGGTATTTTCCTTAATCAAGGCCAGTTCTTCCGTTGTAGCCTCAAATGCAATATCATGCTTGCTCATAAGCTCGAACAATTCTTGCGGGTATTCGCCTTTTATAAGCGGGTCCAGAAATATCCGATTGTAAAATAAATCATACACATGTGCTGCGTACTGGTCATGAGGGGCGCTGGATCGGGCATAAGTCACTTCGGGATTCAAAATAGCACCTATTTTAGCCCCGTTCTGACTATAATTTTTGGCTTTGAAAAGCTGTACGCACTTTGCGGTAGCCAGCGTTTTGTTGTAGTTCCATTGCATCCACTTCCGTGTGTTTTGTTCATAGGGATAGCGAAGGGCATCCAGATAGACGCGAGTCTGTACAACAATGGGCTCATTAAACGTAAACCAGTGCTTGACCCGATCCCCGTACCGTTCAAACACCTTTTCCGCATATTTCACAAACAGCTCTACCACATGCTTGGAAGACCAGCCCTCATATTTGTCGAGCAAATAAGCAGGTAATTCATAGTGTTCCAGACAAATCATCGGCTCGACTCCGCTTGCAATTAATTCGTCAATGACTTTGCCCATATAATCCGCATAGGTTTCATCCACCACCACATTCTCATAATCCGTTAAGAAGCGGGCCCAATTAATAGAGGTGCGATAATGAGTCAGTCCAATCTGCTTCATCAGCGCAATATCCTCGGTATAACGATTATAAAAATCGGTTGCACCCGCGGGTCCATATCCATTGTGCCAGGCATAGCGGTCATTTTTGTACCATACGTCCAGATACGAGTCCTGACCTTCCTGTTTACCGCTCCAGCCCTCTGTCTGCCAGGCGGAAGCCGCTGCCCCCATCATGAAATTCGGTGGAATTTGTATTGTGTGTTTAGCCATGATATGTTTCTCCTTTTCATTCTATAGATTTCCCATAGCGATCCTCTGCGGGTGTATCTCTACATTAGCGCATTATTCAGTCGTTCGCTTGTTGGCAATTTCGAGGAACGAAAAATAGATGAGATGATGAGTTTATGAAAGAGTTCATCATACAAAAAATAAAGAGCCCTTGACGATAAGCTGCTTCTGGTTACGCTACTGGAGGCAGCTTATTAATCTTTTGCTGGGGTTGATATTGGAGTATACTCCTCAACTCTTTTCACATCCTGTCTATAAATTCAAATTATACAGGGTAACCCAAATGTTTATACAATAACTATTCTAGCTATAGGGGATACTCAAATTCAGCGAGGAATTTTCTTGATCTAGAATAAGTGTAGGGGATCATCGAGCAAAGTACATGAATTGGAAAAAAATATATTCTCGCGTTTTACACGATTTGGTTGTAATTCGCAGCCTTAAATCACCTACATAAGTGAGAGGGAATTGAAGACTAACATTAAAGAATGTGGAGCCATTTAGATGTTAGCGACTCTATCAAATCTACTCTCAACTAAACTAAATGGAGGCGTTTAACAATGGGTTATCACATTATTGCTAATTTTCCATCTAATCGAGATTACAAAGGAACACTGAAAGTTTATAACGATAGTGGTAGTTTGGTATTTGGACCTGTAGAAGCTTTAGGCCGTGGATCAAATGATCCGAAGAATGGTAACGACCATACGAACTGGAGACTTAAATATGCAGACATTCCTACAGGGGTTGCGAAAACAATTGTTTATGCGAAAGGTGACTCCGACTATTCTTATGGTCCTTATAAGCGTGTGTGGCTGAATCAAGCAGTAAGTGGGAACTTCCTGACTGCTACAAATAATGGCCGCGACGAAATTATGATTCATGGCGGAGACCCTGCTACAAGCACATCTCTGACTTGGTATCCTCTGCGTCCAACATACGGTTGCATCCGACTTTCTAACAGTGACCAAAGAGCACTAATTCAAGTGCTTGAGCAAAACGGAAGTTCCGGCAAAATCACAATAAACTAGAACAAAAAATTCAAAGGGCGGGATTTACTCCGCCCTATTTGGTATTAATTTGTACTGTATTTATCAAGTTTGAACCATTTTTGAAATTCGTTCTGGCTAATTTTTTTAACAGGTTTCACCTTTTTGCTGTCCATTGAGTATCTGTACAACTTCTTTTGGTCAGATGGATACTCACTTATATAGTCTAAACTTTTTCCATTTTTATGCCATAAAATCAGACTTGTGCTAATGTAATCCGTTTCCCTAGGAAGATATATAAAGGCATCCTTCTTGGTGTTATAAATGGCTATGGAGCTGCTTGATGTATCACCGTACGAAAAGGCAATTTGATCTTCTTTAGGTGACCAGTTATAAGCAGCAATGGATTCTACACTTTTTTTGCCTTTAGCTTTTAAAAGATCATTTACAATGGTAGATTTTCCGGTTTTAAGATTGATCAGTAATAACGTATCTCCTGCACTGCGCCGTGCCTGGATAGCCAACCATGTATTAGAAGGAGATAATACTGCGCTCGATATATTACGCAGTTTATCATTATATCCATCTGTTTTAATGGTGTAATTCTGTTCTCCTGTTTTGATCGTTATAGATGTAATAACACTCTTCTCAGAGCTTGGTGCATTTTCTAGCTCCATTTTTTTGGCCACTAACGAAACGTTGTTCTCCTTCCAAATCACCTGATTTGGGGTCTCGCTCTTTTTAAATTTGGTTACAGACTGGTAAACAGATGGATTTATAGTATTAACTGAACTTTGAACATGCGTATTAGGGCGTAAAGTGCTATTAGCATTGGCAATAGAAAAGCCACTTACACTTCCCACAAGCACTATACTAGACAGGAAAGCAGTAGCGTATTTTAGTCTTGGATTTTTCATTTTAATTGCTCCTTTGTAAAAAAATATTGGGCTTCAGGACTTGATCCAAGGTTTTCCTAAAATTAAATCTATATACATAGACGTGGAAATCGTGAATTTGTTTCTTGTTTATTGAAAAAAATTACATAACAATTGGAAAACATGAAGGAGCGAGTGATACTTTCGCCCGCTCTAGCAGGCCAGCCCAAGTCAAACATTCTGTTATAAGGTTGGATGTTATTGAGGTGAAGGCAAAATGCAATTTTTCCCTTCGATTTTCTATACTTAACCTATAATCTTGACATTCCTGCAGATTCAGAGATATTATAGATACAATAAGTCTGTGAATGAGGTGTAGTTATGAAATTTACCAAAGCAACCAATTATGCACTGCACACCATGCTCATGCTCGTTGAGGATTCGTCGGTGAAGCCCGTAGGTGTCCAGCAATTGGCCGAATCCCAAAATGTCTCACCCACGTATCTTTCAAAAATTTTGACGAGGCTTGTGAAGGCGGGGATGATCGAATCGGTCTCTGGAGCCAATGGGGGCTATCGCTTATCCCGCAATAAAGACGATATTACCTTTTTGGATATTATCCATGCGATTGAAGGGACGAATTCTTTGTTTGAATGTGATTTTGTCCATGGATCAGAATGTCTGATTCAAGCTGTAATGAGGGAAGCGGAGGAAAAAATGGAGGGCCATCTTAAAAATACGAAATTGGTCGATTTAGCCCAAAAGCAAGCGCAAGTATAAAGGGGAGCGGCTATAAATAGAGAGAAGGTGATCGCCAGTTATGTGAAGTGTTTTTTTTGTTTTAATTATAGATATAAAGAGTCTTTAATATCTTTGTAAAAGGAGCTGGATGTTATGCTGTACGATTGCGCTATTATTGGGGGAGGACCTGCTGGATTGAATGCAGCCCTTGTACTGGGCAGGGCAAGAAGAAGTGTGGCTTTGATCGATAATAACCGGCCCAGAAATGCGGTTACGCATGCGTCGCACGGTTTCATTACGAGAGATGGCGTAACGCCGGCCGAGTTCCGCCGCGTAGCTTATGAGGAAGTACTGCGGTATCCATCTGTGCATCATCTGCAAACCGAGGTTATTTCAGTTACGAAAAATGAATCCGGATTCGAGGTATTTGATTCTTCAGGCCTTCGTGTTCAAGCGCGAAAATTGATACTGGCGATGGGTGTAAAGGAGATATTCCCTGAGATCGAAGGTTTTTACACGTTCTACGGAAGAAGTTTGTTTAATTGCCCTTATTGCGATGGCTGGGAGTTACGGGATCAACCGCTTGTCCTCGTCTCTGAGTCGCCAGCTATATATCACACAGCCAAACTGCTCCTGAACTGGAGTAAGGATTTGCTTGTCTGCACGAACGGTCAGGCATTCTTGTCGGACGAGCAAAAAGAACGACTTCAATCTAAAGGAGTCGCGGTAATGGAGCAGCCTGTTGCAGCGTTCATCGGTCACCATGGACAGCTGGAGTATGTGTCCTTTACGGACGGTACTCAAGTCCCAAGGGCCGGCGGCTTTGTGACCCCCCAATTTGTGCAAAGTGCACCGTTTGGAGAACGTTTGGGCTGTGAAAGGACCGAGTCGGGCGGGATCCAAACGGATGGAGCGGGGAGAACCTCCATTCCTGGTGTATATGCTGCGGGGGATTCTTCATACTTCATGCCTTCTCAGTTGATTTTTGCTGCGGCCGACGGTAGCCGAACCGCTGCGAGTGTAAACCTGGATTTGACAGAGGAAGACTTTAACGAATGACGAGAAATTGAAGCTCTCATGATAGTTAAAGATAATGAGGAGAAGTGAGAATTTATCGTTTCCGGTAACGCTTAGATTCATTCGCTATAAAATCACAATTCAGAAGTATAAAAGCTGAAAGGCCGCCTATATGGCGGCCTTTTTCTATTCACTTGATTATAATTCTGCGTCTATACAAGACCTTCTTTCAATAACCTCTGTATTTACAAGAACCTGAGTATGGTGCTCCTGATTGTGATTAAGCCTTTCCATCAGCAAGTTTACAGCCGTTCGGGCCAAAATATCCTTTTTCACATGAATGGTTGTGAGTTCCGGGCTAATGACCTTAGCTTCATGAATATTATCAAACCCCATGACGGAAATTTGTTCAGGCACTCGAATGTTCATTTCCTGAAACGTTTTAATAGCACTGATCGCCATATAATCATTCTCACAAAATAGGGCCGAAGGCAGCTCATTCAGTTTATGAATAGCTGTTTTAAATGCGTCCTGTGACATGACAAGCATCGGGTGCATATCAAATGTAAGCCCATGACCTATGGCAAGATTGTGCTCCTCTAAAGCAGCCATGAACCCCTCTTTTCGTTTTGTAAAGTTAAGAATTCTGGTACTGGATTGTACGTATCCTATATTTCTGTGTCCGGACTGGATTAAATATTGGCCTGCCTGGTACCCCCCAAGATAGTTATTAATCGATACAAAACTGGCATCAACGTGTTCAAAGCAGGTATCCAAAATAACGATATTGGAATGAATGGATTGTAAAGAATGAATAATCTCGGACGTTAAATTGGTGCCCAGCAGAAGTATACCTGAAGAAGGCTGGTCCTTTTCCAGAGCAGATAATTCTTCTTCAAGGCTATGGCTGTCAAATGACGAGAAAATCAAAGTATTGCCATGTTCTCTCACCTGCTGGGTAATATGATGGATCAATTCATTGAAAAATGGAAGTGATTCATATTGTTCGGTCACGATGCCTGTATTTTTGCATGCAACAAAACGAATGACATGATGACTCTTCGTAAATTCCTTATTTGACTTCATGGTACGTGGTCTATATCCATGCTCGTGGGCAATTCTTAATATATGCTCTTTGGTTTCTTCGCTAACACCGGGTTTGTTATTAAATGCTAAAGAGACGGCTGATTTTGAAACACCGGCAAGCTTCGCAATATCATCTATTTTCAACGTGGAACCTCCCATTGGACTAAACTATATAAATTATATCATGATTATATAATAAAGTTTAGTTTATAAATTAAACTAAACAAACAACAGGTAAAACGAGTTGACCTTTTCGGATACATAGTGTTAATATTCAATTGTGAACGCTTTATTTAGTTTATTTTATTTAATATCGTATAAAATTATACATTAGTTTAGTTTTGTTTATGAGTGAAAGGGTGATTTGTTTGAGCTTAAGCATGGCTGAAAATCAAAGAAGTTTTGTGAAAAAGGGCAAGCCTTTCTTTTACTTGGCAGATACCGTCTGGAGCGTATTTACCAACGCCACTATTGAAGAGTGGAGCGATTACCTGGACTATCGAAAAATGCAGGGTTTCAACGTTTTACAGATCAATATGCTCCGACAATGGGATGCCAGCGAATCAGACCTGAATCTACAGCCATTTGCATTACTGGAAAATGGAGATTTTGACTACCATACCTTAAACGAAGCTTATTTTGAGCGGGCGGAAGTCATGATCCAGATGGCTGTCGAGCGCGGCTTTATTCCAGCACTGGTTCTGTTGTGGTGTAACTATGTACCGGATACATGGGCTGAAATGTTCCAGAAAGGCAATAAAATGCCGCTGGATTGCGTTGAAAGCTATGTAACTTATGTTGTAAACCGCTATTCCCGATTCGAGCCTGTTTATTTGATCAGCGGGGACACTGATTTTCCTACAGAACGTGCTAATGCGTACTATTTGAAGGCGCTGGAAACGGTACAACAATTAAGCCCGGCAAGCTTGACTACGCTGCATATCCAAGGGAGATTGAGGGAAATTCCTGAAGCTTTTGAGCAACACAAGGGTCTTGGATTTTATATGTATCAATCAGGACATAATTCGGAGTTTCAGCATGTCGCCCATGAGATTGCCCAGCATTTTTATCACAAGCCGGAGATACGTCCCGTCATCAATGGAGAACCTTGCTATGAACAGATCAGTTACAGCCGCAATGTGTATGGAAGATACACTGCACTAGATGCCAGAAAAGCAGCATGGCACAGTCTTCTGGCAGGCGGGGGAGCGGGAATTACCTATGGAGCGCATGGCATTTGGAGTTGGCATAAAAAAGGCAAGAAGTTCGGAATTGTAGAAGGAGAGGGCTTTGATAGTCCCTATGATTGGAGAACAGCACTGCGTTTTGAGGGCGCATGGGATTATTCCTTTATCAAATATTTGTTTGAAATGTACAACCTGATTGGCATAAAGCCGTTGGATATTGTTTTAAACAAGACAGAGGAGATCAGAGGTGCGGGGAACGAGAATACCCTCGTCTTGTATATCCCGGTTAACACGAAAGTGCGGCTAAATATCAACGTGCAGGACTACAAGTTTACAACCATTGATTTAGCGGAGAGACGATTTGCCCAAACGGAGGTGGATGTCCAGGCTGATCAATCCGTCATTGGTATGCATGGTTTTGAAAGCGATGTTGTGATCATCGGAACGAAATAAAACCAGAGAAGAACAGGAGTAAGCTACAGGTGGAGTGGAGAAATAGAAAACGCATCCAGGAGTGATCATGATGGATTACCAAAAGACAGCTAGAGAAGTGCTTAGATCGGTGGGGGGAAACGAAAATGTGAACAGTGTCATTCACTGTGTTACTCGTTTGAGATTCAAATTGAAGGATAACCAATTGCCAGATAAAGAAAAAATTAAACAGATTGACGGTGTCATTACCGTCGTGGAAAGTGGCGGCCAATTCCAGGTGGTCATCGGGAATGAGGTTCCCAAAGTATACGAGGCTCTTTTGGATACGATGGGAGTAAAGCACGGAGATCAGGCAGTTGAAGACGATCAAAAGAATGAAAAAGCGAGCCTGTTCAGCCGATTTGTCGATGTGATCTCAGGCGTGTTCATGCCCGTTGTGGGTGTGCTCGCTGCTGTGGGGATTCTAAAAGGACTGCTGGCCTTATGCACATCTCTGGGCTGGATGACTGATCAGATGGGCACATACAAAATTTTATATGCAACAGCAGACGCTATGTTTTATTTCTTTCCGGTTATTCTAGGGTTTTCGGCAGGTAAAAAATTCGGAGGAAACCCGTATCTGTCTGCTGTTTTGGGGGCAGCCTTGGTGTATCCGACCATTACTTCCGCTTTTACGGATAAAACGGCGCTGTCCTTTTTGACCATACCTGTCGTTCTGATTAATTATACTTCTTCTGTTATACCTATCATTATTGGGGCGTTCTTGGCAGCTAAGGTTGAAAAATTTATTAGTAAGTATGCACCTGCATCCATTAAAATGTTCATTGTGCCTTTTCTGACCTTGGTCATTATATCACCGATTGTTTTTCTGGTTGTCGGGCCGATAGCAACTATAATCAGCGATGGATTAGCCAAAGGCTCCATGTGGATTTACCAGTTAAGTCCGGCTATAGCTGGTCTCGTTCTGGCAGGATTCTGGCAGGGCATTATTATCTTCGGCTTGCATTGGGCATTCATTCCGATTCTCCTGAATAATGTAGTTACGAACGGGTTTGATCCGATTAACGGTATGCTGTTCTGTACTACGTTTGCGCAAACAGGTGCGGCTTTTGCCATTGCTTTGAAATCACGCGACCCTAAATTAAAACCTATTGCGACTTCTGCTACCATCGCGGGTTTGATGGGGGTTACTGAACCAGCTATTTACGGGGTTACGCTACCCACCAAAAAACCGTTTATTTTAGCCTCGATCGCTGGGGGTGTAGGAGGAGCTGCAGCGGGCTTACTCGGCTCAACAGCATATGGATTTGCCTCAGGCGGGATTTTTGGTATCCCTTTATTCATTAATCCAAAGGGGATAGATGCAGGCTTCATTGGCTTTATTATATCTTTGGTTGTCGCTTTTGTAGTCGGATTTATTCTGACCTATCTTTTCGGCTATAAGAATGCGAAACCCGCGCCTGAAATTAAGGTTGCAGTTGAAAACAAAGCGGAAGAAAAAACGGTATTTAGTCCTTTAAACGGTGAATTGATTCGTTTGACCGCAGTGAAAGATGAGGCTTTCTCCAGTGGTGCGATGGGTCAGGGAGCCGCGATTATCCCCAAGAAGGGGTAGCTTACGCACCGTTTAACGGAACTGTTGTTACCGTTTTCAAAACAAAACATGCGATTGGACTGATCTCTGAGGATGGAGTTGAACTGCTCATTCACATTGGAATTAATACGGTCAGCTTAAAAGGGAAACATTTCACTTCTTTTGTGTCTGAAGGAGATACGATTCAAAAAGGGGACAAGCTGGTTGAATTTGATCCAAAAGCTATAGTGGATGAAGGATATGATCTCACCACCTCTGTTATAGTAACCAATACTGCGGTGTACACAGATATCTTAGCTGAAAACTCGAAGGATATTCATACAGGAGAACGTTTATTGAAGATCAGATAGTTCCCTAATATTCAGTAATGCACAGCAAACGCATCAAGCTGACGATGGCCCGTGTGTAAAAATAGGGTTGTCGTCAGCTTTTTTGGATCATGAAACAGACTTTTGCGGCATGTACTACAATAGCAGGTTACCGTACACCCAACGAGCTCATCATCTGCCGGAAGGAGCGCACATATTTATCTGGCGCCAATAGGTTAACGATCCGTGTCCGCCCCTTCTGGCGGATAGATTCGCGATGAGGGACGTTGTTCATGAGGTCTAGTCCTTGTAGTACCGCCTGTAAAATGTCTCCCTGCTGATAAAACTTGCCGGTTTCGTTATGGTCAATGAATGCTCGTACTCCGTCTGAATCAGAGCTTAAGACCGGGCAACGACAGGCCATGGCCTCAGCTACCGCGTAGCCGAATCCCTCCACCAGTGAAGTCGAGAGCAGATACCCACCCGAGTCGCCAATCATGGAATAATACAAAGGCATTTTCGCATGAGGCACGCTTTTAAAACGCTCAATGATCGTGGACATGCCAAGCTGAGCAAGCATGTTCTCGAATTGTATTTTATCCTCCGTCTGCGACAAGGTGTCATCATAGAACATCCAAATCCGAAGATCGGCACGATTTTGCAGCATCCAGTAAGATATGTCTATAAAATGCCGCCAATTCTTATTGGGCTCAAGCCGCCCAACCCATGCAATGACCGGATTAACCGGGGGAGTGTTAGGTACATAATTAAATACGCTAGTATCCAATACGTTCGGAAATACATAACGATCAAGCCATGGACACATGCTGGAAAATAGCTGCACGAGGTGAGTTGTATCGGGGAGAAGCACCGCGTCAGCATAATTTTGAAGATACGGAGATGCATCTGCAACAACCCAAGCAGCTTCTTCGTGAGTGCCAAAGCCTTGTGATTCATAGATTAATATCCCTTGATAGCCCAACATTCGCAGTCTAGGGAGCATAGGATAGTCCGAAGAGACGATAATTGCATCGTAGCGATGAGTCTCCACCAGTTTTCGAATTTCTTCTTCAGAGGAAGTCATGAACACCGGAATATCGCCTTGCAGGTTTTGCATCCCTGTACCCTGCTGATAATAGAGAAGATGACATTCAATCCCGTCCTGAATGAGCGCTTTACAGCGTTGGCGGTTCAAGGTTTCCACGCCACCGCTGGGTATATAAAAAGTAAATAGAACTTTGATCTCAATAACCTCCTTTGCCAACCACAAGTTCTTATACCAAGTTATTCAACCTACAGGACGGGGTGTGGGTTTCTATGGAAGCCTGGATTGAATTAGCGCATAATTATGGCGAAGGCGAGAATCTTCCGGAGAGCGTTCTGTTGCTTCTTTCGCAAATTCACAGGCTTTGTGTATTAGGCCCAACTCATAGCAAGCGAGGGCTCCAAGATCATACAAAGTAGCATCCCAGCAAAAATCCTCTTGCATATACGTATCTGGTCGTGTCGAAATGCGCAGCGCTTCTTCGACCATATGATAGACGGCGGGCCAGTTCCGTGTATGATAGGCAAGCTGAGCCATTTCCGTGTAAGGTTCACGTAAATAGGGTGCTTCCGCAATAGCACGGTATAACCAACGTGCAGCCTCATGCCATTGTTCAGTTGCCTTATACGCTCTAGCGATAAAACGCATCGAAGCGCTGCGTTCATCGGCCCAGCGCGCCTGTGGCATGGTAAGATGTTGTTGCAGCGTAGTGATGCATTCGTCCCAACGGGCATGATACATATATTCTCGCCCCAAGTAATGCATATTGCGATCATCCTCGGGAAATTCACGTACAGACTGCTCTAGCAGTGGAAGGTATTGGCTGCGTGACTTGTGCGGATCGGGATCATGATACAAGCGGAGTTGCTCTGATCGGATGCTGTATTCTTCGCCTTCCCCAATATATTCAAGCACTTCATGAACCGGGCGTACCCAGTGGTAGTCATGACGAGTGTGTATTTTTTCTTTCCAGAACCATGTATAAGCGGTATCCCTTCCAGGCTGTCCATGTGTAAAGGCATACAGCATTCGAGTCGTTCCATCCTTCCAGTTGCTTTCCAGGCGCGACCGCCATCCCTCCTCCCAGACTTCATCCAGATCTGTACAGACACAAATATCTACATCATCAGGGACCAGCCGCAGGGACTCATTGCGAGCCTTGTCAAAACGCCAAGGGACTACCTGAATAGGATGTACCTCTGCACCCGCCTCGCGCAGTAGAGCAACGGTGTCGTCTGTAGAACCGGTGTCGGCTACAATGACAACATCAGCTTCCCGCATGGAGTTCATCCAGCGCTTGGCGAATCGGGCTTCATTTTTGCTGATGGCATAGACCGCTATCTTGTACCGTTTCTGTGGTTGCATTGGTTTGCTCCTCCTTTGATTGACTTAAAGAATGATGGCTGGCTATGGGAGGCATCTCTATTGGGAAGGGTTCAGGATTGAGCTGAAATATTGTCGATTATGCTGGACATGCGGGTCATTGGGAACGTACGTGGCTGCTTGCTCATTGTGCCAGTTCGCACGTGTATAGTCTTTTAGCCGAAAATGGCAAATGCATAGCTGGATATGAGGAAACCATGTTTGGTATGCGTCTTGTACCGGGCCCAGCGTGTTAGGAGGATTCAGAGTGGTAGCCATGTCGTACCAGTAAACGGCTTTGGGAATCTCATTTTTATGCAAAAAATAATGACCCATCCGACAACAAAGCTCCGCTCTAGGCGTATCGAAGGTCAGGCTACGGAGAGCCGCGGTAATACTTTCCTCCAGCTTGCCGAGTTGTTGCAGACAGTCAGCCATTTTGCCACATGCACTAATTGCGTCCTCTACCCAGCCTTGTTCGGTGTTTAGAAAGTCTCGGTAAGCCTGCACGGCCTGCTCATATCTTCCATTGTCTCTAAGCTCGTTAGCGTAATAGTAGCGGTCGCGGGGAGAGAAGTCATGGCCTTGGGCGAGCTGCTTCTCATAAATTCGCAGATTTCGGCCCGGGGTATGGGTATGTGTTCTGGTGTGAGTTATGGCAATATCCGCATGTAGAATATTTCCGTCTACGGCGAGATACTCATGCACGGCTCCATGCCAACGGAACCCGGCCGACCGTCTGACCAAGCGATTCCGACGAAAATGCAGGGTGACATTGCCATGATCATCGAAGGCATAATGATACTTCATGGACACTGCATCCACGGTTGATATAGCTGAGGAATCAAGAGTATGCTTTAGCTCAAGCAGCTTGATAGCATCCTGCTCCTTCAAAATGTCATCGGCATCCAGCCAGAGAATGTACTCCTGCGTAGCTTGCTCAAATGAATAGTTACGTGCAAGGGCAAAATGATCTACCCATTCAAACGGAAAAATCCGATCTGTAAAGCTGCGACATATGTCAATGGTCCGATCCTGTGAACCTGTGTCCACGATGTTGATTTCATCTACAATATGATGGACCGATTCAAGGCAAGGGCCGATGGTATGTTGGTCATTTTTGACGATCATGCACAGGCTGATGCTGATCAATTGAGTATCACTCCTTTGGGAACCATTTAAGGATTGAGGTCAAACCTAAAATTGGAATTAAAAGAGACCTGATTATAGAAGCCCTGCCGCAATTGCGGCAGGGCAAGGATGGCAAAGCCATAACTTGCTAAGAGGCTTTGGCGGTAGGATATGATACGTCGTTTAAGTCCATGATGTGGTAATAATAGAAGATTAGAGTCCGGTCGGTCCTGTAGGTCCGGTCGGTCCAGTCGGCCCCGTAGGCCCGATAGGTCCGGTCGGTCCAATTGGACCTGTAAATCCAAGACCAAATGGCCCGGTCGGTCCAGTTGGTCCAATCGGTCCCGTGTCGCCCGTAGGTCCGACAGGTCCAGTGTCGCCAATAGGCCCGATAGGTCCGATAGGTCCAGCAGGCCCCGTAGCGCCAACGTCGCCCGTAGCACCTGTAGGTCCGGTAGGTCCGGTAGCGCCAATGTCGCCCGTGTCGCCCGTAGGTCCGACAGGTCCAGTGTCGCCAATAGGCCCGATAGGTCCGATAGGTCCAGCAGGCCCCGTAGCGCCAACGTCGCCCGTAGCACCTGTAGGTCCGGCAGGTCCGGTAGCGCCAATGTCGCCTGTGGCACCTGTAGGTCCAGCAGGTCCCGTAGCGCCAACGTCGCCTGTGGCACCCGTAGGTCCGGCAGGCCCCGTAGCGCCTGTGTCGCCTGTGGCACCTGTAGGTCCAGCAGGTCCCGTAGCGCCAACGTCGCCCGTAGCACCCGTAGGTCCGGCAGGTCCAGTAGCGCCAACGTCGCCCGTAGCACCCGTAGGTCCGGCAGGCCCCGTAGCGCCCGTGTCACCCGTGGCACCCGTAAGTCCGGCAGGTCCGGTAGCGCCAATGTTACCCGTAGCACCTGTAGGTCCGGCAGGCCCCGTAGCGCCAACATCGCCTGTGGCACCCGTAGGTCCGGCAGGCCCCGTAGCGCCCGTGTCGCCTGTGGCACCTGTAGGTCCAGCAGGTCCCGTAGCGCCTGTGTTGCCTGTGGCACCTGTAGGTCCAGCAGGTCCCGTAGCGCCAACGTCGCCCGTGGCACCCGTAGGTCCGGCAGGCCCCGTAGCGCCTGTGTCGCCTGTGGCACCTGTAGGTCCAGCAGGTCCCGTAGCGCCAACGTCGCCTGTGGCACCCGTAGGTCCGGCAGGCCCCGTAGCGCCTGTGTCGCCTGTGGCACCTGTAGGTCCAGCAGGTCCCGTAGCGCCAACGTCGCCCGTGGCACCCGTAGGTCCGGCAGGCCCCGTAGCACCTGCATCGCCGCTAGCGCCTGTAGCACCAGTTGGCCCAGCAGGTCCGGTTGGTCCCACAGCTCCAGCTGCACTTGCTTTAACAAGGGCAACGGAATCAATGGCTATATCAGCAGTGTTAGCTGTGGCATTTTTGGTAATAACCAAAAATGCATAGGTAGCATTCGCTGGAACAGGAGCTGTTACTTCATACAGGCTTTGCCATGTTCCATTCACAGCATCCGGTAATGTGCCTGCGCTCAAATAGGTAGTCAGCCCCGTGCCAAGGAAGTTAAAGTTTGTGTCATAGTAGTACAGAAAAATGTTGATTTGAGGATTGACCAAGTTTCCTATTTTCGCAGCTGAAAGGCTTAACGTATAGCTTTCGCCTGGTGTGGCAAAAACGACCTGGGAAAGAGATGCATCTGCCGCGCCTCCTGCCATGATCGCACTATAAAAGTTTGTCTTTTTCACGGATAAGTTAGTGACGGTGACATTGACAGCGTTCCAAAAAAGGGTTGATCCGGTCTCGAAGTCGCCGTTAGAAACTAGATTGGTAAATAATACACTCATCGCTTTTTATACACTCCCTTCACACGTTGTAATGATAGTAGATGCGAATCCATACCATGGCGAACCGTACAAGTTTACGAGGATAGATGCGCATTTTTTCAGTTCACATTTTAGACACATTATTTTAAGCTTCTATTTAAGTGACGTTAAGCTGAAGCTATATGTGGGGGATTATCATTAGAATTTAAAAGTGTAGCATGAAGTTCGAGGAGACCGCTCCGCTACTCATGCAACATTTTAGGTGGGAGAGCAGCATAGGGAAGATCACGAACAATGAAAGGGTGAAACATGTGCTCAAAGTACAACAGGTGAGCAAGTGGTATGAGGGCAACCGGGGCGTACATAAGTTGGATTTTGAAATGCAGCGCGGTGAAATTGTTGGTTTCCTGGGGCCAAATGGTGCGGGTAAAACGACGACAATGCGTATGATTACAGGGTATCTTCAGCCAAACGAGGGAGTAATTACGATCGACGGTATCCCGATTCAGGATAAAGGCAGACAGGCTCGTTCCAAAATTGGTTATCTGCCGGAGATGCCTCCTTTGTATGGGGATATGTCTGTAAGATCCTACCTAAAGTTTGTAGCTAGTATTCGGGACGTGCCTGCGCGAGAGCAGAAGCTGCGTATTTCAGAGATGATATCCCGATTGGGTCTGAATGGACGTGAAAAACAATTGGTCCGCAGCTTGTCCAAAGGGTATAAACAGCGCTTAGGACTGGCAGGTGCGATTATTCACAACCCGGACTTACTAGTGCTGGATGAACCGACTTCGGGTTTGGACCCCAATCAGATTTTGGAGATTCGTCAGCTCATTCAGGAGATTGGTGAAAATCATACGGTATTGCTCAGCACGCATATTTTGCCTGAGGTGGATGCTTTGTGCAATCGGGTTCTGATCATCCACGAAGGCAAACTGGTCATGGACGGGCGTCCTGACGCGCTCGGCGGTTCGATGGAAGACGGATTCAAGGTGAAGGTGGAGGTCAAAGGCAAGCGTGAGCAGGTAATGGATGTCCTACGAGCTTGGGGAAAAGTACAAGTTGAACCTTCGTCACCTACTCTGCCTTCAGCGAATACGAAGCTGGCTGTCACAGAGCAGGATTTGACTGGATTGTTGCTTACAGGAGCTTCTAATGAGGATTTTCGCGAAGAACTGTTTTTTGTGCTGTCGGATGCGAAGCTTCCGATTATGGAAATGAAAAAAGAAAACATAAGCTTGGAAAACATCTTCCAGCAATTAACGACCCGCGAGACGGAAGAAGGTGGAGGCGACGATCCAGCGGTTCATGTTCTACATACCTCTAAGAATGAAGCAACGGTCAACACGGTGGATCATGGAGAAGCCTTGGCCAGCGATAACAAGGTCGATGAAGACAAGGATACAGGAGGTAAACAGTCATGAGGCGTTTGTTCGCAGTCTGTCAAAAGGAGCTGCAAGCCTATCTATGGACTCCAACGACGTATTTTGCGCTTGCGGTGTACATGTTGCTGACGGGGTTACTATTTTACACGAACTTTGTGATGTATCAGCCTAGTATTTTGGACTATCGGCTGGTACTCGGTGACACATTGTCCATGCTGGTGTTTGTTGTCCCCCTACTCACGATGCGGCTGGTTGCAGAGGAATTCAGGCAAGGTACAGATGAGCTCCTGCTTACCTCACCTGTGAGTGTAACGGAAATCATGATAGGTAAATTTTTGGCATCGCTAGGCATGTTGCTCATACTGGTGCTGTGCAGTCTGGCGTATCCGGTCGTGATGTCCTTTTATGGGTCGCTGGATTGGACGCTCGTATTTACATCCGTGATCGGCCTGTTTATGCTTGGCGCAGCCATGATGGCGATTGGCTTATTCGCATCGACGCTTTCACAGCATCAGATGATGTCCGCGGTCGTCAGTTTTATTCTCTTGCTCGTGTTCTGGATGCTGGATTCGTTTGGTGGACAAACGGGCGCATCTGCGGCGCTGCAGCAGTGGCTGGAACCTTTTTCACTAACCGCACGGTTTGACAGTTTCACCAAAGGATTGCTGAATGGAGCCGATGTGATGTACTACGTGACGGTGGCGGCGCTCTTTTTGCTATTTAGTATCCAAGTGGTTGAACGGAAACGGTGGAGGTAATGAATATGAAAAAATGGCTGGGTCATACCAATAGTATGGTACTATCGATTGCTGCTGTAGGGATTTTTATTTTATTGACGCTATTTCTGCGTTCGCTGGGAGGCTTTCAACTGGATCTGACGGCAGGCAAGCAGTATACGCTGTCTGATCAGACGTTAACGACCATTCAGGGTGTGAAGGAAAACGTACGATTGATTGCCTTTACCGTATCCACTTCGCAGAATCAGAAGCTGAACCGGGATGTTACGGATATGCTGAATGAGTATGCCAAGCGTAACAACAAGCTCAAGGTCGAGCAATATGATTTGAATCAGGAACCGATACTGGCCAAGCAATATGGGATTACAGCAGCATCCATCGTGTTGGTGCAAGGAGAGAAGAAGCGGGTTATAGATATTGGGAGTCTATTTACGCAGGCTCAGGGGAGTAGTGAGGGAGCATACCAATTTACCGGGGAGGAAAAGCTGACCAGTGGACTGCTGGCATTATCGTCTACCCGCCAAGGGAAAGTGGTTTTTCTGACAGGGCATGAGGAAATTCCTTTGTCCCAAATGACCGAATTAAGCAGCTCGCTGGCGCAAGATAATGTGAAAGCAGAGGAAGTTCAGCTCAATCAAGCGGGTAGTGTGCCCAAAGATGCGTCTGTATTGGCTATTGTCGGACCCGAACGGGATATTAGCGTGACGGAACTGAAGAGTATTCGTACGTATCTGAATGACGGTGGAAAGCTTTTTATGGCGTTAGGATTTCACCCGAACATGGGGTCTAGCTGGAAAAACCTTGACGCATTAGCGGCTGATTATGGTGTGAAAGATACTCATGCTATCGTGGTGGATCAGGAACAGACGAATACGCTTGGTCCTCTGTGGACGGTTCCCACCTTTGGCAGTCATGCGATCACCGATAAATTGGCGCCCTCTAATCTGTATCCTGTTCTTTCGCTATCTATTGCTTTGCAGGCAGGAGAACAGAAGGATTGGAAGACGACGCTATTGCTAAAATCTTCTGCAGCTAGCTATGGTGAAATGAATATTCAGGGACTGCTGAACAACGAAACGCAGAAGGATGACAAGGACCCACAGGGGCCGCTTGATCTCGGTTACGCGGTAGAAGGAAAAGACGGCAAGCCCAAAGCGGTTATTCTCGGAACCTCAGCCCTCCTAAGCGACACGGAGATTAGCACAGGAGGGAATCGAGACTTTGTGCTGAATAGTCTGAATTATGTACAGGAACACTCTGATGGACTCACTATTCGTCCTCGTCAGGAGCAGGATTTTAAGGTAGCTTATTTGACTGCTGCACAAGCGAAAACGGTATTAGCCATATCTGTCGTCGGATTGCCGCTGCTGTTTGCGGTTGTCGGAATCTTATTATGGTGGAGGCGAAGAAGTGCATGAGAAAATGGATACCCACAGTGCTGCTGTTAGTCGTATTGGGAGCGGGTATAATCTATGCCAAGAGCCAAAATTTCTTTCGTGAACAAGCTCCGGCCGCTCGCCAGCTCGTTCAGCTTACGCAAGAAGATATTACGTCTTTTGCGATCACTGGAAAGGACGGCAAGTCGGTGGAACTTGATCAACATGATGGCAAATGGAGCATGAGTAAGCCGCGATCTTACCCGTTAAATCAATATACATTAGACAATTGGCTAGCCGCGATTCAAAATGTAAAGTTGGGTGATGTCGTGGAATCATCTCCCAAAGACGTAGCCAAATATGGAATCAGCGCTACCCATGACCAGATTGAGATTAAGACCAAGAATGGTGACGTTCGCACCTTTGCCTTCGGTGATACGCTGCCTTCTGGAGACGCTGTTTATGTACTATCAGACCAAAAAGAGATAGCTTCCGTACCTATAGATACACTTTCGGGTTTGCTGCTGGATGCTGATGATTTTACAGACACAACGCCGTTTGATTGGGATGATACCAAGCTGAGCGGGATAGAGTGGGAAGGCCAGAATGCCTCATGGATGCTCCGTTCCTCCGGTAACAGTGGAACTGGAGATAGTGCTTCCGCATCTTGGACGCTAAACGGAAAGTCGGTAGTGGGTGACACGGCGACTTCCCTCTCACAGCAAATCAAAAACCTGGCCAGCAATCAGGCTTTGCGCAAAGCCTCCGAGCTGAACAAGCCTGTTCACCGCTTTACGCTGAGTATATCGTTGGGTAAGGAGGATTCCCAGCTGGTTTATCAGGGCTGGACACTTAACGATGATCCGGATACCGTGTGGGTTGTACCGCCACAAAGCAACTGGGCTTATGGCCTGTCAGCATCTGACGTGAACCATGCTGAACAGAATGGTCATGACCAGGCTAAGGCTAGCCAATAATCATTACATTTATAATAGCTGAACAAAGAGGCTCCAACGGCGAATAATCGCCGCGTGGAGCTTTTTTGTGTGCGTTATTCATCAGGCTTGCTGCTTTTGGAAGAAGGGCTGTTATTGACGTTTAAATCTTGGATGACCTGAATCAGCTCATGAAGTGAGAGATCCAGCTTATCCAACTTTTCTTCCATCGTGTGCAGGATGTGCCGCAATAAAATAAAACAAAGTCCAGCCGGAAAGCCTACGTTGGTAACCAGAGAAAGAGCATCATCCATCTGCAATGTATTTCCCTCCTTTTTAGCCATATATAAAGGAAGGTAAATTAAAAGAACCATATACAACTGATTGTAAAAATAGTATAATAAATAAGAACAAATGTTCTGTTTTGGTTGTAAAACAGGATTGCAAATTACCCTATAATATGAGGATTTAGAAAAAGTCAAATCCAAAGAGAAAGGGTGATTTATATTGGAGAAATCTCAGCTAACATTGGTCGAACAATACCGTAAGAAGTTGTACCGCATTGCTTGGAGAATCCAGTATCGTGCTCGGGTACAAACCAATCATGAATTTGTAATGGAAAAGAACGAAACTGTCAGCGCCCCATCTTTTGCAGAATCTGTAAACTCTAATATGTACACACTACAGCTTATCAACTCTCTATCTTCTGAGATCGGAAAAATGATCATCTTTGACCTTTACATACTAGATAAAACCGAAGCGCAGATTGCAAAAGAGTTAAAGCTATCCCAACAGGCGGTGAATAAATGGAAAAAGAAAATGCTCAAAGAGTTATTTCGGATGCTGAGTTCGTCCAATGGCTCAAATTAGCACAACGTGGGGATCAGGAGGCCATGAGCAGGATACTTTATTTGTTCGAGGAAGACATTCAGAGGACGAGTCGGTATATACGTATGTCCCGTGAAGATGCTGTTCAAAGTATCATGGTTGATTTTATTGAAGAATTGCGGCAAGAGCTGAAGACAGAGATTTAGAAAAGTGGACATTGGATATAGTCTTGTCTATCCTTATCGGTAGGTTTAACTTATGTGACGGAGGGCTTGTATGTTTATGAGTGATAGCAGGGCTTTATTTGAAAAAAATATGAAGTTGTATCCAGTTAACCGTATTCGTTCCAATGTTATCATTCTTGTTTTATTGCTGTTAGATCTGTTTTTAACTATTCCCTTAATGGGAAACCCCTACATTGCAGTCTATGTTTATGTGCTGATGCCACCGATTGTTGTGATTAATATTTGGGCTCTTGTACTGGTCATCATGCCAAGCAAATTGCAATTGAATTATGTTTTATTCCGTGGTGTATTTGGTTTGGTATGCTCTATTGGCTTCATGATCATGACACAAAAGTTTGCTTATGGTATGTTGGGTCTGGATACCCCATGGTATTTTATAAGTTCTTTTGCCGCTTATGGAATCGCTTTATACTGCTATATAAAATATCATCTGACGAAATTCAAAGATCCTTCAACTTATAAGAAAGAACCAAAAGTGAAGAAAAAACACAAGCGAGAAGCTGTAGTAACAATGACCACATTTACCGGGGCTGGTTATTTGATAGCCAATCTTTCCCTTGGTTTTGCTACACAACAATTCGTTGCTACAGTATTGATGTGTGTTTATTCCATGCTTGCATTTGTTCTTTTTCATTTTATTATGGAGCTACATCGCTACTATTGGCTGAATAAACTGAAGAATCAGACAACGGATTGAACAGAACACAATGCATAGATTACATCGTATTATCTCTATTAAAGATGTTTGGAATGATAAATAAGCCTGCGAACGCCCATACTATAATAGGTGTTTGCAGGCTTATTAAATTGTAGTTTTATTTAGTCAACATACTTGTTACCGTCAGCATCAATATAAATGGATTGAACTGCTGTGCGGCGGTAAGGATATCCTGCTGCTGTGGTACCGTTAATTTCATACGTTACGGAATAGATGCCCGGCTTGTCCGCTTTAGAAAGCTCAATTTGCCCAGTAGGGTTAACGGTTTTTTGCTGCAACGTCAGACCTTTGGACGCTGTAGTGATTTCTTGTTGCGGATCACCATAGTATTGAACTTGGTAAGTGACTTGTGTGACGCTGGCCGGGGAATCCTGGGACTTCAGGTTTAGCCTTGGACCCACTGCATTTAGATTGTATTTGAGCTCAGGGACTTGAACGGCATGATAGCGTGCAATCAGGAGATACGCACCATGATCAGGAATAACGGCATTCAACTTATAGATGCCTGGTTGGGGATTGGTAACTACTGCACTATGATGCCAGGCACCAGCAAAGATTTCTTCATCACGACCTGCTTTCACATGAAGCAATTCGCTAGTACCGTCAGGTTTGGTCAGCTCAAGCTGGCTTACACGTTTATCACTGATCCAGTCCAGATCAATGGATTGGACACCATTTTCAACCGTAAGGGTTTCGGAGGCTTTTCCGTTATAATCGCCGCCTCGAATAAAATATGAATTATCGATCTCGTTATAGGTGGATTGTACAGCAGAAGCGGTCAGGGAAGATGCTGCTGAAAATGCCTCAGTTTCCTGATTCAATGCTGGAGTGTTCGCTTGGAGGTAAGGTAGGATCAGGGAGAAGACGTAAGAACCGGTACGAACCTTGGCATGATCCCAGGAACCGACTTTAACTACACGTCCACCGGGAAGTTTAGCATTGTCGACTGTGACCACCCCATCATTTTTGCCGAAGGATGAGAGATAAAGTCCACCCAGTATGTAGGAAGCAGTGCCACCAGACCAGTTATCACCAGCAAACGTGAAGAACGGAATTGTAGTTGCGTTGCTGAGTGCATCGGTTTTAGTTCGGAAATACTTCATATAAGATGTTTGTAAAGTAGAGGTGCCGGGATTTTGTGAGCCGACGATATCTGCCAGCCATCCGGCCCAGCTGCTGTAGGCGAGATCTGCAAGTTGTGAGCCATGATGGGGACTGCTGAGGGTGATGACACGTTGTACATAAGGAGCTGCTCCGTTATACACGAGAGCGGTTTGAGTATCCACTCCACCTTTGCTGTGGGCGATGATGATGAGTTTTTTTCCAAAATGATTACTAATGACTTTGATTTTGTCGGCTAGAAGCTTGCCATTGTCCCACATATCCTGGGATGTGCCATTCGCATCGTACAGATTAATGCTGGCCGTCTGGTATCCAGCGTCACGGGCTTTCTGAAGCATATCGTTATTATTCTTGGTCCACACTTCGGCGCTACTGTTCAAACCATGTACAAACAATAATGCAGGCTTGGCAGGATCAACGCGATTAGGTGGTGGGCCTTCTGTCCAGCTTCCGGCGGGAGCTTTCGGTGCTTCAGGTGTAGTGGAGCCTGCAAAAGCACCGGCGGGGATAAGAGTGACGGATAACAAAAAAATGAGCATCAAAACGGTGAGCTTCTTCAAACTGTAAATCCTCCTTTTTGTAAAATTAAGTATTTCAAACTTATTATACATGCCATCTTGTGGTAAATCATCAATTGTATTTCATATTTACATTAAAATTTTATTTTTTTAGTCATTTTTTAGTCAGGATATCCCTAAGATTGATGGCGCATGCTAATCTCGTCACACATTTTATATGTATGGAGGATGAGTTCATGCCAGGAACTAAAAAAGTCATCAGTTTTACGATTTCAGCTGCTTTACTCGCCAGCATGGCTGCTTTAACCGGGTGTGGAAATGCTGATCATAACGTTCGTACGAACAGTACACGCTATAACGCGCAAAGCACACAGCATATGGATGGTGTGAACCGTTATGGTTTAGATGGTGTAAACCGTATGGATGGTGTGAATCGTTATGGGGTTAAATCCAACGGTATGGACGGGATGTCATTGAATGAAAATGGCAACAGAACCGGACACCCAATCCGTAATCTGCAAGTCGATCGCAATTTGTCCAAACGTATATCCGAGATGCCGGATGTAAAGTCTGCGACAGTGCTGGTCGGTGAACGACATGCCTATGTAGCCGTTTCCTTGAAAGACCAAGCCAACGGAACGGGTGTCAATGCTCCAAGCATTGACGGTACTCCAAGTGCTAATAGTATTGGGGGTAACGGAAATGTACCGAGTGTGAATGGCGTGAATGGCACTAGAGGGAACCGTACTACAGGTACTACAACGCCTGGAATGACAGATAATGGAGTTACCGGGATTGGAACACCTGCACGTCGTGACGACGGTTTGTACGGAACAATGGGTACAGGCTCGTATGGTATGTTGCGTGGCTTGACGAACAACAACAATCGCACAGATAACGGCAACAACACCATCGAGGGAGCAAGAACTGCATATGAACCAAGTGATGCAGTCAAGAGTCGTATTGCTAACAAGATTAAGCAATTTGCTCCTTCCATTGAACAGGTGCATGTATCGGCTAACCCGGACTTTGTTAAACAAACCTCTGACTTTACACGCAGTGTACAAAATGGTCATCCGATCAGAGGCTTGAGCAATGAAATGGTGGATGTGATTGAACGTGTATTCCCGACTTCGGCGGCAGATACAAACCGTCCAATGCAGAATACACCAATACGTCCACAAAATAATACGCCCGCACCAATGAATCATCGCTAATTCAAACCCTTAAATGTGAATATCCAAAAAAGAGCTATCCCATCTCGGCAATTACGCTGATGGAATAGCTCTTTCTTTTGCGGGGATTATATAACTATAACGATTTGCGAACTCCTTTAATCCATATCCCTTGCAAATTTAAGTCAGCATCCAGCAACAAGATGTCTGCTTGTTTACCTGCTTCAAGTGAACCTGTTCGATCAGCTATGTTCAGGGATCGAGCTGGATTCAGGCTGGCCATTTGTGATGCCTCGGGAATACTCAAGCCTACCTGTTGAACCAGATAGCGGAAGCCCTCAATCATCGTTAGGGTGCTTCCTGCCAAAGTGACGCCATCCTCCAATCGTGCGACACCGTCCTGTACAATCACTGGCAAATCGCCGAGTGTATAATGACCGTCTTCCAGTCCAGTAGCAGACATGGCATCGGTGATGAGGATGAGGTTATGGTCCTGCTTTAACTTGGCAAGCAGGGAAATGGCGGCAGGATGCACATGAATGCCATCTGCGATGATTTCTGCTTCAATGCGCGGATCAACAAGTACAGCTCCCGCAGCTCCCGGCTTGCGGTGGTGCAGCGGAGTCATGGCATTAAAGGTGTGGACTGCATGGTTCAGGCCCGCCGATGCTGCCTGTTCAATCTCCTCATACGTAGCATTCGTATGACCGAGCGCCGCGGTGATGCCGTGGCTCCGCAGCCATGTGATGAGCTCAAGGGCGCCTTTTCGTTCAGGCGCAAGTGTGACCTGGCGAACAAGGCCCGGATAGCACTGCTCCCATTCTGCCACCCAAGCGAGGTTCGGAGGCACGATATGTTCCGGATTTTGTGCTCCTGCCCAGTTCGGACTAATGAACGGTCCTTCCAGATGCACCCCCTCCAACTGAGCATGGGGCATGGGAAGTGCCATGTATGTGTGAACTTCTTTTAATACCCGGTCAATTCGTTCCTTGGGCGCGGTCATCGTGGTAGCCAGCATAGCCGTCGTTCCTTGTGAACTATGAAAGGAGGTGATGGCATCCAGCACCCTCGAATCTGAGTCCATAAAGTCCTCACCGTTGCCGCCGTGAACATGAATATCGATAAAGCCTGGTAGCAGGTAACCCCCTTCCAGACGAACAATATTCGCCGCTTGTGTGGCACCTTCTTCTGGATTGCCCAAGACCACTGAGGTCCAATCCACGGGCAAATCCTCCTCTGATCCAACGTATACGATGGATTGCCCCTCAATGATGACAACTCCGTTGTCGATGATGTCATTCCCAACGACGACTTGACCATACAATAGCTGCGGTATGTTACCGTTCAGTTCATCTGACTTCATTTGAACCATCCTCCTGCTTCCTGATCCAATAAAATAAGCACATCGGGGTGACATTGCAGCAGGGAAGCCGGACACTCCGTTGTGACGGGGCCAGTTAAAGCCTGCCTTATAATGTCGGCCTTCTCTGCGCCAAAGGCCACCAGCATAATTTGCTTCGCCTTCAGAATGGTGCCAACTCCCATCGTCACTGCTTGTCTGGGGACTGCATCTATATCACCAAAAAATCGGGCGTTCGCTGAGCGCGTTCTTTCTTTCAAATCTACAACATGTGTGGCTCCGGTCAAGCTGTGACCGGGTTCGTTAAAGCCGATATGACCGTTATGACCAATGCCAAGCAATTGGAGATCCACAGGTCCATGATCCAAAATGGCCTGCTCGTGTGCTGCACATTCTGCTGTGAGATCTAGTGCATCCCCGTTAGGGACGCGTGTATGAGATATGGGAATGTCGATATGCTGAAACAAGTGCTCATTCATAAAGCTGCGATAGCTCTGCGGATGTTCTGGGGCAAGGCCAACGTATTCATCAAGATTGACGGAATAGGCGTGTGCAAAGCTCACCTGTCCCTTGCGGTACATATCTGCAAGATGTCGGTAAATGCCTATCGGCGTACTACCGGTGGCCAAGCCCAGCATAGCTTGTGGTTTGGACAGCAGCAAGCTGGCGATCACAGTGGCAGCAGTAGCGTTCAGGTCTTCACGGCTGTTCAAAATGCGAATGTTCATCTTTAGTGACCCCCTGGTTGTTTTTTGAGCTTACTCACTTGTTGATATGAACCTTCCAATCTCGGAATATATTTGTCAAAATTAGCGCTCACCATACCTGTAAACAGGATATCTATAATATGAAGCTGGGCGATGCGGGAGGCCATGTCTCCACGTCGCATTCCTTCCTCCAATGAAGAGGAAAATAGCGCAATATCCGCAAGGCTTGCCAGCGTATTGTTTCCGAAGGAGGTCAGGGATAATGTTTTGGCACCCTGTTCCTTTGCACACCGTAGAGCCGCAATCGTCTCCTGGGTTTCTCCTGAATAAGAGACGGCAAAGGCTACATCCTCCGCTCCGAGCGAGGAGGCAGAGGTGATCTGCATGTGAGAATCCGCGAAGGCAGTGCTATTCTTGCCAATACGGATCAGCTTCTGGTAAAAATCCTGCGCCACAATTGAGGATGTCGCCATCCCATAGAGATCAATACGGCTTGTGGCTGACAGCCATGCAATGGCATGCTCCAGCTTGTCGAAATCCAGCAGCCGGGTCGTGTCCGCGATGGAGGCCGTATGGTTTGCCTGAATAGCTTTCACGATGCGGGAAAGTGAATTTCCAGCCACAATGTCCTGATAGGATTCTTCACCTGTAAGGTTGGAATGGGACAACTCGGCGGCCAGCTTCATTTTGAAATCGGGATACCCTTTAAAATGGAGTGATTTACAAAACCGTGTAACGGTTGCGGCACTCACACCACAACGCTCTGACAGTTCCCGAATACCCAGGTGCAGCACATTTTCTGGGGCTTGCAGGATAGATTCCGCCAGCTTACGCTCTTGTACGGGCAACTGATCCAGTCGATGGGATAATGTATGAAGAATGGGGGACATGGGCTGTGCTCCTTTAGCTATATAATGCTTTTATGAAAAAAAGTATCGTTTAATTAGAAAAAATAAAGAAAAATATTTTCGTATATATTGTAAAATAATTACGCTTTTCATACAAGAGGAGAGAGGCTGATCGCTTTCAAGTGTAGCTTCTATAAAATGAATAATGAATGCAGAAAAATTTGTAGAAGTAATCATACATTAATTTACATCTTGCGACTTTTACTTACAAAACAACCTATTGACTTGTCTCTTCAATGGAGGAGTATAATTGAATATAGTTCCAAGCAAGGAAATTTTCTAGGAGCTTTTTAGACGGCATCGTTGGACGGAAGAGTAGTATCTCATTCACAAGGAGGAGTTTGCTATGCAAAGCCAAGTGATTGAAATGATCAGCGCGGTCAAGGAAGATCCTGAATTGGTCGCTAAGCTGGATGGACATTCGGACATTATTCATGATGCAGGACTAGATTCGTTGCAATTGGTTCATTTCATGCTGCAAGTGGAGGATGCATTTGATGTGGAGATTGATTTTGATTCCTTTGAGTTGGAACATCTCCGTTCAGTAGATGCGTTTTGCAGTTACATTCAAGAAATGAGCGATGCGGAGCAAGTGCCGCACCCGGAAGGTATGGAGACAGTCTGAACGTAGGGTAGACTTTGCCTGAAAATCCATTAAACGAGGTGTTAGCATGCAGCCCAAAAGCAATGTGCTGATTGATGAGAAGGCTTTCAAGCTCATCAAGCGTAACCTGAAAAACGCTTCCGTGTCTTATCGTAACGCAACACAGGACCCTGCTTTCAAAACGGACATGCCCCAGACGATCGGTATTAAGCTGACCAACCGTTGCAACTTAAGATGCACGCACTGCTTTGAATGGAACGAGGAAGGCTATCATCACCAGATGGATAAAGAAGAACAGAATATGGATCTTGCCCCGGACATGCTCCGGCAGATTTTGAGCGAAACGAAGGAGGTTAAGTCCCGACTGTACATGTGGGGTGGTGAACCGATGTTTCACCGGCGCTTTGATGAAATTTTGGACGTGCTGGCGGAAGATCGGCGTGAAATGACCTTTTGTACAAATGGACTACTCATTGATAAATATTTGGACCGGATTTTGGACTTGTCTGAAAATCTGGAATTGTTAATAGCGATTGAAGGTTTTGAAAGAGAACACGATTTAATACGCGGTAAAGGCACCTTTCAAAAAACAATGCGGCAGATGGATAAGCTGATTGAACTTCGCGATCAGGGATTGTACAAGGGACGGGTAACTGTCCATGCGGTCATTAACGATAACATGATCGGACGGATGTACGAATTTCTGCAAATGTTGGAGGACAAGAGGCTGGATCTGGTGCTGCTGACGTTCCCCTGGTACATTTCCAAAGAAACCTCCTTTAAAATGGATGAATATTTTACACGTAATTTCTCCTGGCTCCGACAACTTGAAGAAAAAAATATTAGTAGCTGGCATGCTTTCAAATATAAAATCAACCCGGCTAACATTGACCCTCTGATGCAGGAATTACAGCGGATCAATGAGCGGGTATGGAACATTCGCGTGCGCTATCAGCCCGGCTTGGATTATGAGGAAATTGATAAATTTATACATGGCGAGGAAATGGTCAGCCGTTGTTCCAATCATTGCTTGGCGCTCACCTCCAGAACAGATATTTTACCAGACGGAAAGGTTATGCCTTGCAAATTTTTCAGTGAGTTCACAATTGGAAGTTTGCGTGAGCACAGTCTGAAGGAAATATGGAACTCGGATGCGTATGAAAAAACCCGTCAAAAGATTAACCATGAAGGATTGACGCCGGTGTGCTCCAAATGCAGTGTACTGTATCTGCACGGGGCAGGCTCTCTGAAATACATTTAGTTTCCTATGGATCTCCTATGGATATTGTTTGCTACTAGATGGAAGAGAGAGGGATGATGACAAGACGTGACGACTAAAACGATTAACCTTGTGGAAGCACTTGCTCATGAACGGGATCATGGGGTCCTGATTTGGCTGTTTAATATCGGCGCAGAGCAAGTGTGGCATCCATCCCCCCGGAAGGGGGCATGGTAGACCGGGATGAACAGCAGGTTGTAAACCGGATGGAGGAAATGAATCTCCTGCTATGCCGAAGTCAGGATGTCATTGTACTCCGTGAACAGCCGGATGAGGCATTTCTGGACATGCTTCAGCGGTTAGGCTTCAGCCTGCCGCGTATTGAGGTACCAGAGCCCTCTGATCCGCTAACGCCGATTTCAGAGCTGGTACTGGCGGATGACGCGCTTTTGGCACGATTACGCGCGGTTGCGGATGCAGGCCATAGCAGCGGTGGTACCAAAGCATGGCTCGTACCCTATGCGGTCACACCGCAGGAGGAAGCGATCGCGGAGCGTTGCGGGCTGGAGCTGATCGGCGCTCCATCTGCGGTGTGCGCCCAGGTGAATGATAAAATATTTAGCCGTCTGACCGCACAAAAGCTTGGTTTTGCTGTCAGTGAAGGCGCTGTGTGTGCAGATGAAGCGGCAATTCGCAGAGAATGTGAGAGATTGGCTGGCTTATCGGACGAGCCCGTGAAGCTGATTATTAAGCAGCCGCACGGTGCCTCGGGACAAGGCATGTATATGCTGGACGAGCTGTCCAAGCTGGATACACTGCTGAGTGTGATGAGACGCTTCGGCGGCTCGTCATCGTCTTCTGGCGGCTGGCTGGTGGAGCGCTGGCACAATAAGCAAATGGATCTGAACTACCAGCTCTGCATTGACGAGGGCGGTGGGGTGACGATGTTTTCACTAAAAAGGCAAAACGTAGACGGCACAGTCTATATCGGGTCCCAGGTTCCCGCTGATATTGGCGAAACGCTGGAGGAAGAAGTGAGACGATGCGCTTATCAGTTGGGAACGTATCTCTATTCCATCGGGTATACGGGAATGGCCTCCATTGACGGTTTTGTTGACGAAGATGGTTTGCTGGTTCCAGTGATCGAGATTAACGGCAGATTTACCCTGTCTACTTACATCTCGTTCCTGTCCTCTGTCTTGGGAGAACAGCATAAGACCTTTTCCCGTTATTATCGCAACGTGACCACTACACCTCTCACCTACAGCCGTTTGTGCGGGTTGCTGGCGGAGGAAGGCCTGCTATATACACCCGAGCGACCTGAAGGGGTGTTTGTTTATACGGCGGGCACTTTGTCTGGTATTCCTGTGAAGCGGGGCTATGTGAACCGGATTTTTACACTTATTTTGGCAGACAGTTGGCAGGAAGCTGATGCTTATGCGCACAAATTGGAAGGTATCATTGCTGGATTAGGATGCTCATAAATTAGGAGGGAATCGAGAATGAAAACAGACGTATACCATGTAGTACCTTTACTGGAAAAGGTTTTGAAGCTGGCTCCCGGCGAGCTGGAACAGCTCACTCCGGATCAGGATCTGCGAACCTTGGGGCTGAATTCCTTATCTGCTGTTGAATTAATTGTTGAATTAGAAAATGAGCTTGATATTACGATGGAGGACGACGATTTGGTGCTGGAGCATCTGTCTACATTGCAAGGCATTGAGCGTCTGCTGGGCAAATATGCATAAGGGCGCTGAACAGACAAGACCTAGGCTGCAATCCGATATGGGAACTCGTCATGATTCCATAGTTGACCATAGTGCAGAAGAAATCGCAAGCGCTCTCCCAGGGAAACATTGTGTATATTCTTCCCTGCGTACTTCATTGCGGAGGTATGGAGTGAACATGGCGGAAGCTGAGCTGTTCATGCTGTGTGGGAGTATGTGCGCAGAGTATGGTGGAGATTTGAAGCGCTTCGGGCCGGAGAAATATCCGGAGCAGCTTCAAGAAATGGCCGCCAGTGGCGGACCGGTTATTCGGGTAGAACCGTGGATCGAAGGAGTCAGCAATGAAACCGACCTGTTGCAGGTGCTCACATCCGGCTATGGTACGATGCTGCATACGTCTAGCACCGCTTTAACCTATCACGACGTATATGTGAAAAATTACCCAAGGGGCCATGTGATTGAGTTGTGCGGATTGGACTTGCAAGAACGGACGGCACAGGTGAATGATAGCTTCCTGCTCGATTCCTCGGGACATGCGATGACTTATGTGGGCTCAGCCCGGCTCGACGACCTCATGCAGGGCATTATTGAGTATGCATGGCTAGTGGAGCAGCCTGTCCCGCTTTCGCCAAGGGAGCTGCATGCTGCGTGTGCTTACCATATTCGTCAGTATGTGACGGGTGAGAAAGTTGCAACAGACCAGCAGGTCAAGCGGGGAGATGCAGGTTACCGGTCATTTGTCGATGACTTCCATCTGTTAGAAGACATGGAGGATCAGGAGTTTCGGACGTACTGTCATGAAATCTATTACAATCTGCGATTAGGCAGCGCTCTTCATTTGACAGATTATACAGCTGATTATTGCCGGCTGCATCAAGATACGCTTGGGCCGCAAACCCAGCATGTCATTGAATTGGCACAGGCACTTCACAGGGATTGGCACAAGCTTAATCTGCATATTTACAAAACAGGACTCCAACTGCGCAAGCATCGGATGCCTGAGATTACAGAGCGGGCTCTGCATTTGATTGAAAGACAGCGCCATATGCTGGAGGAATTGATGATTTTAGCTGAGCAAGCAGCCGAGTAGTCTAAGCATTCGGCTATATCAGGCATGTTCATCCAGGTATCACGCACAGAGGAAAGAGGAGGGGAATTCATTGCCGTCCATTACATTAAACCAATTGTCGAAAACGTTTACGTACTACAAAAAGGAGCCGGGCGTGCGCAAATCGTTACAAAATTTGTTTAAGCGTGAACAGCTGACCAAAAAGGCTGTGCAGGATGTTAGCTTTAGCATTGAGGAAGGTGAGATTGTCGGATTTCTTGGCCCAAACGGGGCGGGCAAAACAACGACGCTCAAAATGCTGTCCGGCATTCTCCATCCCACAGACGGGGAGGCATCGGTACTCGGCTTTACCCCGTGGAAGCGCCAAAAGGAGTTTAAACGTCAGTTTTCCATCGTAATGGGACAGAAAAACCAGCTCTGGTGGGATTTGCCTGCAAGCGAGTCGTTCGAGCTGAACAAGCTTATCTACGAAATCGATGATAACCGTTATAAAGAGGCGCTGGATGAGCTGGTCACTCTGCTTGGGGTGGAGGAGCAGCTGCATGTGCAGGTGCGGCGACTATCGCTCGGCGAGCGTATGAAAATGGAACTAATCGCCGCGCTGCTGCATCGCCCACGAGTCATTTTACTGGATGAGCCGACCATCGGATTGGACCTTGTTTCTCAGCGGCGGATTCGGGAGTTTTTCAAAGCTTATAATCGTACACACCGGACGACCATTTTGCTGACAAGCCACTACATGAAGGACATTGAGGATTTATGCACTAGGTCCATCATTATCAGTGGGGGCAGATTGGTGTATGACGGAGACTTGCACAAGGTGAATGAGGTCATGGGTGCTCGTAAACTGCTCAAGGTTCGACTGGAGACCACTGTATCCAACCTGACGTTGGCGGGGCTCGGCAAGCTTCGCTCCAACTCGGAGCTGGAGGCGGTATTTGAGCTGGACGCAGAAGATACGTTGACTTGGTCCAAAAAGATTTTGGATGCACTGCCTGTCGTTGATTTTACGATTGAGGACGTCCCGCTGGAAGAGGGGATAGCCAATTTGTATGATGGGGGCAGGCTGGCCGATGCGAAATAACAAATATGTGAAGGTGCTCCAGCTTGGTATGCAAAACGAAATGGAGTATCGAGCCAATTATTGGCTACAAATGGCGGGATTTATGCTGCCGATCATGACACAAATTTTTCTCTGGCTTGCGGTATTCGGTTCTTCAGGACAAGCAAGAGTGGTGGACTATTCTCTGCCGGAAATGCTGGTGTATGTGGTTATGGCGGGAGTAACTGGAAAACTGATTGCTACAGGCTTTGAATACGAAATTGCTACAGATATCAAGGAAGGTGGACTGGCAAAATTCATGGTACAGCCTGTACATTATTTTGCCTACCGTTTTTGCCGGTTTATTGGAGGCAAAGTCATACAGTCCGCAGTTGTGCTGCTGGCGGCTGCTATTTTGCTGTTATGCCTTAGCCTGGAAGGACAAATTAGCTTCGAGCTATCGTACATCCTGCTTTACATATTGGCGTTGCCGGGAGCACTTGTGCTTAATTTTGTGGTCTATTATGCGCTGAGTGGCATAGCTTTTTGGATGACAGAATCGGCGGGACTTTTTTATACGGTGTCGCTTGTCATTTATGTAGCTAGCGGTACCGTGTTTCCGCTGACGATTTTTGGAGATGCGTTGGCCCGTTTGTTCAGTCTGCTGCCGTTCAGCTATACCGTATTTTTTCCGGTGAATGCGTTGACGGGCAAGCTGACTGTGCTGGAAGCCGCTGAAGGCATTGGCGTGCAATGGATCTGGATTGCAGTGCTGGCGGCCGTATCACGCTGGGTGTGGCAAGCTGGAGTCAAACGCTTTGTCTCGGTGGGAGGTTAACATGAAAAATGTTTTTCGAAACGTTGGACGTTACCTCAGACTGTACTGGAAATTTGTCCAGTTTTCCGTCATGTCGCAAATGGAATACCGCACTAATTTTATAAGTGCATGCCTGGTTGAAACCGCTTATTTATTTATCAAGCTGCTATACGCATCGCTTCCATATCGCGCTGGGACGGACATTAACGGCTGGTCTCCCGATGCCATGCTCTTATATATCGGCGTGTTTACGATGATGAGCGGATTTTATAGTGGATTATTTTACAGTAATTTTACAAGCCTGCCTGACAAAATTCGCACTGGCTCACTGGACGTGCTCATGACCAAACCAGTATCGCTGCAATTTATGGTGACACTGCGTCAATTTGAACTGGGCTATACTGTGCCGAATGTCGTGGGCGGTGGAATCATGACAGGCATTGGCTGGTATCATCTGGGGTTGCCATTTGATGTGGAAACCGTGGGAGGATTTGCTGTGCTGCTCGGATGTGGAGTGCTTACGGCATACTCCGTGTTTTTGCTGCCACAACTGCTGGCCTTCTGGATTATCCGCACGAACGGTGTTACAGAGCTATCCAACAGCATTTTCGAGACAAACTATGTGCCGATGGCCGTGTACAGTAACCTGATTCAGCGTATTGGCTTATTTGTGCTTCCGGTGTTTGTCATCTGTAATTTTCCGCCCATGTTCATTCTCGGCAAAATGGAACCCAGTTTGATGCTATGGGCCTTTCTCGCACCTCTCTGGCTGCTGGCGATTATCCGCTTGATATGGCAGTTTGCTCTACGTGATTATACGAGCGCGAGCCAGTAGCGCTACCGTGTAGTAGGTTCATAATGAAGCAGGAAAGGAAGCGAATCATATGAATGCGATACCGAACCAGCGTCATTTATATATGGGAACGTTCGAAGCGGAGGCTTACTGGCGAGATACCGAGCTAGCTTCCCTACCCGCCCTGCCTGACCGGGCTTCTTCGGCCATAGTAGCAGCTATGGATGAATTGCTGTTTAGCTTTTGCCAGCCGGGAGACGCCTTATTGACACGTTATGCCATTTCACCTGTGCACCGTCAGTATATCGCGCAGCTAGGCTTTCATCCGGCTGTAAACGAACGGGATTTGACTGACGGAATGGAACTGGCGGACAATGTGTCGGCCGCATCCGTTTTTGAGCTACTGAGCAGTCGCAAGACGGATGCCGATGAAGGTTTTCCTCAGCTGGAGGGCTGTGTGCTTAGTCCATTTGCGGGGTTGCCGCATGCGGAGGAGGCCGCACGTGCTTGGGGAATTACATTGCATCAGCCACCGCTGGAAACGATTCGCAATGTAAATGCCAAAACCTATTCCTCTGAGCTAAAACGCAATCTAGGTCTGCGCAATCCAGGCCATATTGTGACTTCGTTTGCGGATGTCGCTGAAGCAGGACGTAAACTGCTGCGGGATGGAAGCTTTTTAATCAAGGATGATTTTGGCGTATCGGGCAAAGGCAATCTACACATTACCTCGACACAAATGCTGGACCGGGTAGTGTCGTATTTGCGTGGACAGGAGCGCAAAGGCAAACGGGTGCTGTTCCTGCTGGAGCCTTTCCTGGAGAAAGAGCAGGATTTTTCATGCCAATTCACGATTAGCGATGATGGACGTGTCGACATTATATCTGTGCAATGGCTGGCTAATACTCAATTCGCCTATCGGGAATCCCTATCGCCGGACAGGACTTTTATGGAGCGCCTGGAGCGGGACGGCTATTTTAGCTTGATGCAGGACGTGGGACAGCAATTGTATCGGGATGGATATTATGGCGATGTTTGTATTGACTCCATGACACTTCGCGGCGGGAAGCTGGAGCCCATTATCGAAATTAATGCCAGAAAGTCGATGAGTTTGATCAAGCATCAGCTCGATACCTATCTGGCCGGGAAAAATATGCATGGCACGTTGACGAATTATTCGCTGTCCCATGATGGGAGTCTATCCTATGAAGAACTGCTGGAAGGGCTGAAAGGTGAGGGATTGCTATTCACAGGTGAGCGTGAGGAAGGTGTCATGCCTCTGGGAGCCAATACGTTATATGTAAACACAGGTGGACGAGACGGTGAGAACAAGACTGCAGGTCATACAACCACGCCAAGCAGAAACACAACCGGACGCGGAGGCAGATCATCTGCCAAGCAGGTTCGCGTAAGTGGGATTGGAGCCAGCGATGGCGGACCAGAAGGGAACGGCATGAGTCAGCCTGATTTGAATGGTAAACAAGAAGCTGATGGAAATGAACGGGCACGAGGCAAAGGCCGGCTTTATTTGGAACTGGTTGCTGCGAGCGATGAGGAAAAAATGCGATTGACTACCAAGCTGGAGCGTTTTTTGGCAGAGCGACATTTTACAGTGCTGAATTAAACGGGAGGCGTATAAGCATGCGTAAGAGTACGGAGAAGCTTATGAAGGTAACGATTTTGTGTTCCGGTTTCGGATTGGGCTTTTATACCCCTGGCTTGCTGCTGCAAGCAGGTCTTCGCAGGCTGGGCATGGATACGGCGATCCATGTATTTGAAAATGTACTGCCAGAATCGGCCCGTCTCAAGGTCGACAAAAGTCGGAAAGCTTACCATGACAATTTTGCGGTGGCCTTAATGTCGCAAAAGGTTCCGCAGGATATGCGTCATTCACTGGACCCCGCAGCGATGGAAGTACTGCTGAACCAATGGATAGAAGAGGATCGGCGGTATTTTATATGCTTATCCGGTCATTGGATGTATGTACTGGAGGAGTATCGCAGGCGCAGAGAGCCGGAGTCGGTGTATGTGGACATCGTGTATATGGATTCGACACCTTCTCCTTCCTGGAAAAATCTAGCCAAGCATCATCCGCATTTTGCTGATGGCTGTGGAGAAACGACCCTGTTTGAAAATGATAAAAATAGAGTCAGCCACTATATTGACATCCCAGCAGTGGAGCATATCCCTTTTGAAGCACGGCAATCCCGCTTATTCGTACATGGCGGCGGTTGGGGGATGGGCACCTACCGTGAGAAGGTTGGACGGTTGGCAGAAGCGGGCTGGGAACTGGATCTGCTGCTGTATGATCAGGATCAGCCAGATGAACAGCGGGACAGTATACGCTATTTTCGGATGGACCCGCAATGGAGAACATGGCAACGAAATGAAGCCGGGGAGCATACATTTCCACCTTTCGGAGAGGTGAAAATGGGTGAGGAAACGGTGTATCAGGTCGGACCGGATTACCATTGCATGCTGGACCGAGTATGTCATGCCCAGGCCATTGTCAGCAAGCCCGGTGGCGGTAGCCTGACCGATTCGTTCGCTACAGCTACTCCGTTGATTATGCTGGAGCCGTTTGGTGTGCATGAGAAGCATAATGCGGATCTATGGGAACGTCTGGGGTTAGGCATGCGCTACGAGACGTGGATTGGAACCTATGGCGCCAGTGCTCAGATTCTGGAGGAAATGCATCGGAGGATCGTAGAGCTGCGCAGTCGGACGCCGCGTTATATAGAGTCCTATGTGAAGAGCATTCAAGTGCCATCAGGAATGGAGCAGGGATCATGAACGCGGCCGCGGCTGCGCAAGAACCTGCAATGCCAGATATTCGCTTTGGGATCATTGGCTGTTCTGCCATTGCCCCTCGTGCGTTGCTGGAACCGATCCGACATGTTGCAGGAGCACGCGTGACCGCGCTTGCGAACCGTACGGTTGCCAAGGCGGAAGAAATGGCAGAGCGTTATGGAGTCAATGTCGTTTATGGTCATGCTGAGGATATGTTAAAAGACCCGGACATCGACGCTGTATATATTGCGCTCAGCAACGATTTACATGCTGAGTGGATTGGCAGAGCCTTACAAGCTCATAAGCACGTGCTGGTGGAAAAACCGTTATGCCTGCAGACGGCTGATCTGGCTCCCTTGGCAGCTATCGTCGAACAGAGCAACGCTTACCTGCTGGAGGGAGTCATGGTACAGCATCATCCTTGGCAGCGTGAGCTGCGCAGAATTGTAGAATCGGGTCGTTATGGTCGCTTATGCTCCATAGAGACGAGTCTGTGTATTCCGGCAAAAGAAGGTCATGCGGACAATTACCGATCCCGATCGGAGCAAGGCGGGGGCTGCTTTTGGGATCTGGGTGTGTACTGGCTCCAATTGCTTCAGGCCGTCGTTGGATTGGAGCAGGCGGAATTCCACAGTCAATCGGATTTCGATGGCCCCCATGGCTGTGACTGGACATTTCGTGCACAAGCCCGTTACCCAAGCGGACTAGAGGCATCTGCCCTCTTCTCATTTGAGCGACCTTATCGCTGTGCTCATGTACTGACCTTTGATTCGGCAGTAGTCACCTTAAAGGATTGCTTTCGGGCGAATTTAGGCTTTTATAAAATGACACTCAAGACGGAAATAAAGAAGGATATCGCGGTGAATATAACAGATACGGCAGCACAGTCCTTGTTATCACAGACATCCTCGCATAGCAAAACGGTTTTTGAGCCCATGAACTATTATGTCAATCAGTTGGATGCCTTCTGCAGCATCATCCGGGGTGAAACGGAGCCCATTCCATTTCATGAGGCTGCTGAACGCGTCAGACTGCTGGCAGCTATTCATCAAGCAGCACGCTCAGGCGAGGCGATCTATGCCATATGAGTATGATTGTGGTTTTCAATCGGTGAAATTCGAGTAATACCAAATACAGAGTATCCAAGCAAAGAAAGGAGGGATTCGGCAGATGGATCAAAAGGATCAAGTCTTACTGGAGCGATTCGGCGAGCATCCGACACCCTTTTATTATTATGATGGGGACGCGCTGCATGCTCACGTCAGCTCGTTGCTGGCTCGGTTACATCCGGCCGTGCGTGTACATTACGCGCTCAAGGCTAATGGTAACGTAGCCTTGGCTGGGTTGCTACGCTCGTTAGGTTGCGGTGTGGAGATTGCCTCGGCTGGAGAAATGTTCGTCGCCATGGAGGCCGGGTATGCTGCGGAGGATGTGCTGTACGCTGGGCCGGGGAAAACAGTAGCCGAGCTGCGCGAGGCGATAGCCTGTGGGATCGGCTGCATCCATGTTGAATCGGTGAGAGAGCTACGTCTACTGGAGGACATTGCTGCCCAAACAGGTGTGTTTGTCAGAGCTGCGGTTCGAATCAATCCCGATAATGACCTGTCGGGAGCAACGATTAAAATGGGCGGTGTTCCGCGCCCTTTTGGCGTCGATGAAGGGCAGCTGGATCACTTTTTTAAGGTGCTGGAAGATTGCCCGCACGTATATTTTCAAGGCATTCAAGTGTATACAGGTACGCAAATGCTGAAAGCGGATCAGATTTTAGCTTCATTTGCAAATACCTTGCAGTTGGCAGAACGGGTGCAGAATCAGTATGGTGTGGCGATGCATACGGTCAATTTGGGCGGTGGGTTTGGTGTACCTTATTTTGCTCATGAACAGCCGCTCGATATGGATCATGTCATTGACGGACTCAATGCACTCGCGGAACAGACTCGATCCAGTATGCCCGGGGTTAGGCTGATCATTGAAAGCGGCAGGTATTTGGTCGCTCAATCAGGCATGTATGTCTGCCGGGCGTTGTATACCAAGGAATCCAAGGGAGAGAAGTTTGTCGTGGCTGATGGCGGCATGAATCACTACGTCTCAGCTACCTTTCGGGGACGCCGCTTAAGGGACAATTACCCGGTGCGAATTATGCGCAGACAAGTGGGAGAAGAGGTTTCCACGGCGCTGGAGACGGTAAGCATTGTCGGTCCGCTTTGTACACCCGAGGATTGTATTGTGAAAAAAGCGGAGCTGCCCCCGATTCGCGAAGGCGATTATATTGCTTTTCCGAACGCAGGAGCCTATGGATTAAGCTACAGCCCATTATATTTTTTGGGACATGCTACTCCAGCGGAACTGCTCGATTATCGCGGGGAAGTGCATGTCATTCGTGAACACGGTGATCGCACGGACCTGCTGCACCATCAGCGTATGATTGCGTTGCCTGAGGATGTGATGTAAGTATGTAAAAACGCCAAAGTCATAGGAGCCGATATCCATCGGACCTGTGATTTGGCGTTTTTTACATTTTCAGCATTGTAGTATTGACTTAACGTGATTGGGAGCTGCGTATTTCCTGACGGACAAGCTGCCATACCATAAAGATCAGCACAAGGGCTTGTGGGACAAATGTTTCCCAAGTTGGATACATTCCCAACCAGCTAATAGAAGGAAGCGAGGACGCAGTGTGTCCCGGCAGCTTGCCTGCCACCTGAAGGGAATGAATACTTTCGCCCAGAAATCGGAATACGAGATAGTAGATCAGTATAGTGGCGGTCAGGAAAAAGGCGCGAATTGGCAACCTTACACTGAACTTGATGATCGCTAAAGCAAGGACGACCAGTATAACCGTTGCCGAGCCAATACCGATCAGCAATTGCGAGGTTTCAATGGCCGGAGCCATACCGATATAAAAAATAGCTGTCTCGGCCCCTTCACGTAGAATCGCGAGCGCAGAAACCGCAAAGAGCGACCATAGGCTGCCCCGTGCTAGCGCATTGCCCACGCTGTTTTCCACAAAGCGGTTCCACGCAGCAGCATTGGATTTGCTATGCAGCCAGTTACCGACCGTTAGCATCAGCACAACAGCCACCAGCCCGGTGACACCTTCCAACAGCTCACGCATGCTGCCCGATGCAGCAGCTGCCACCAGCGAGGTGAACAGCACCGCCAGTATTCCGCTTAGCACCAGTCCTGTACCAGCTCCTGCCCATATCCATCGTCCAGCCACGGCTTCGCCGCTTTTCTTGACATACGCGAGCAGAGCTGCGAGCACGAGAATGGCCTCCAGACCCTCGCGCAGCAAAATCAGTGCGGCGTCCCATGCAGTATAAGAACGTTCCTCGGTCAACGGACGGAGCCTGTCCAGCATCTGATCAAGAGTCTGCAAGGCTTTATCCGTATTCGGTGGGGAAGACAGCAGATATCCAGAAGTCTCGGTCATTTGATTTTCAATCGCAGTGTAAGACGCCGGATCGGAAATTTGTACATGTCCTTCGACAGAAGGCCATATAGCGATAAACTGACCTACCTTGTCTGCGGCCTGCTCTGGCTGATTAGCTACAACATCTTGGCGTGCGGATTCGAGCAGGGTGACTGCATCGCCGAGGGAAGCTGTTGAACCATTCGCTGCTCCGGCAGCGGCATTGCCTGCATCTGCCCCTTGATCTGTGTTCACAAGTTTGCCCTGACTATAATCAGACAGCAGCGTCGTTAACTCCTGCATTTCCTTGAGAGCCTGTGCTTGACGTATGGGCTCTGCTTGCATAGAGATGCGAATGAGGCTGATTTTCGTTTCAAGTGAACTGTATACCGAAAAATGATCCAGACGAATCGGTGTCTCTACCTGATACCAGGCTTTAACGATTCGGTCGTAATCCACCCGCGCAGCAGCCCAATCGCCTTTTTGCATGGCAGCCAGACTGCCCTTCGCCATAGGAAGCAGTTTTTCCGCTGCTTTAGCTCCGGCGGGAGCCGGTTGATCTCCTTCGGCAGCAGTCACGAACTCATTGACCGAGCGCGCCAGCACGGATAACGCAGCTTTCGCTGAATCCCCGCCGCCACGGGCAAGCGCCTCTTCCGCATCGGTCAGAGCTTGATCTACAGCCGCGATGTGAGCTGAATCCCCGCCATTTGCTTTGGCGGCTTCCCATAAACCACGGAATTCCTTTAGGTCCTTGGAGGCTTCCGTCCATTGGTCTTGTCCCGCCTCCACCAGTGCTCCGCCGACCACTGGCATCAGCTGATCATTAGATTCAGCTTTAGCATTTGATTGTGCGAAAGCAGCGGACCTGGAGCCGGATATGAAGGGAGTTACTGTCAGCAGCAGAGCCGCCACCAGCACAAACACCCACCCCAAGCTTTTATTGCGCCGATTCATATAAATCCCCTTCCTTGCCTGCTGCTAAAATAACGTATCCCCGATGTAGCCGCCTTGCGACACACCTGGGAAGCAGGCGAACACCGCGCTGCCTTTGTGTACAATGTATTCGTTCAGCTTGTCATTACGTGCAAGCTTCTCCTGAATGTGAACGAACTGCTTGAACAGATCACGCTGGTAGCTGATGAACAGCAGTCCGGCATCGAGCTGTCCTGTTTGTTTGTCTAATCCGCTTGAATAGGAATAAGATCTCCGCAAAATATTAATGCTCCCGTTCCCATGAGCCAATGCCACATGAGAGGTAGGGGGCGTAAGCGGCTTGCCTTCAGGGCTTGTAGCCGCCAGATCCAGCTTGTCAAACTCTTTGCTTTTGCCCAGTGGGGCACCGCTGCTGCGATGGCGTCCAAAGGTATCCTCCTGGTCACCTAATGTTGAACGATCCCACACCTCTACTCGCATACGAATACGGCGTACAGCCATATAGCTGCCGTCGCCCATCCATGCTGGTCCGTCATTGGTCTGTGTCCACACCAGCCGATTCATCTCGTCTGCCTTGGACGTGTCCGGGTTTCCCGTGCCATCTTTGAAGCCGAGCAAATTGCGCGGTGTGCTGCCCGCAGGATCAGCTTGTGCCGTCCGCTGGAAACCTTCCTGCGTCCAACGGAGTACCGCCGTTCCTCTGGCGATACGCGCCAAATTACGCAGGGCATGGAAAGCTACCTGCAAGTCATTGGCACATACCTGCACTCCGATATCACCGCCGCACCATTGCTCATCCAGGGCGTCTCCCTGAAAACGAGGCAACTCACGGAACCCGGCAGGCTTGAGCCCTGCCAGGCCATACCGTCCATCAAAAAAGGAGGGGCCCACCCCAAAAGTGATCGTCGTCCGGGACGGAGATAATCCCGCTGCCTCGCCCGTATCGGAAGGAGGGAGGTTGATATTTTCATTATCGGTGCCAAGCAGCACACCAGAAGTCATTGTAGCACTTGCTTCCGTCCAGGCCTTGAAGAGATTCCGCACCTGTTCCTTGTCGGGGGTTGTTAGATCGAAAGCGGCGAAACAGATAAAATCTTGTGCCGGAGTTACAATTCCCGCCTGATGTTTGCCGTAAAAAGGAACTACATCTTTGGTATCTGCCTCCGTCAACATGCTTTCGAGGCGTTGACTGGCTGACAGCACAGCGCCCACGCCACCGCCGCCAAGCAGTAGACCTAATCCGCCTACCCCGGCCAGCTTCAATAGATCACGGCGTGATACGGATTTACCTTTTCCTGATCGCTCATCATCCGCTGGCTGAGCATCCTTTTCTGTCAGATCAGACTGTTCATTACGGGATTCCGCATACTGCGACTTTTCTTGTCCTTTTTGCCGCTTAAAGCCTTTCATATCATTACACTCCTAACAATTTCCCCATTTGGGACAACGGTTCTGCCAAAGCATCAAGGTTCTGGCTTAGCTTTTTAATTTCTTCCGGTTTCAGTTTGGTATACGATACATAGCCTTCGCCGTCTTTGAAAGGAGCCAGCTCCTGCTGTAAGGCTGTAAAGCGCTCACCAATTTGTTTTTCCAACGCCGCGTCTTTTTGGTTCAGATCTGTTTTCAAAATGTCATAAATCTTTTGAGCACCTTCTACATTGGCCGCAAAGTCGTACAAGTCTGTGTGAGAATAACGCTCTTCTTCACCCGTTACCTTCGAGGTAGATACTTCATTCAGCAACTCGACTGCACCTGTTACCATCAAGCTGGCATCAATGTTAACTGTTTCTACTTTGGCACGCAGCAGTTTGGCATCACTCAGCAGGCGGTCGGAAAACTCGTCCAATCCTTTGGTGGTGTTTTCTTCCCATAATGTTTTCTCAATACGGTGAAATCCGCGCCAATCCGCTGCATCCACATCACCGTCACGAGCGTCAATATTCGGGTCCAGATCGCCTAGTGCTTCCGCAATCGGTTCAATTCGTTCATAGTACATACGCGCTGGAGCATACAAAGCCTTGGCTTTATCCAGCTCGCCAGCTTTGACTGCGTTCGTGAATTCTTCCGTCTTTTTTACAAACGTATCACATTGCTCGGTTGCATAGGTACGGTAAGCCGCAACCGCTTGATCAAAATTGGGAGCAGTCGCCGCAGGAGTCGTGGTCTGTGTTGTTGCTCCTGTATCTTTGGATGTTGCAGCGGGCTGCTGATCCGCAGTTCCGGCTTGTCCGCAACCTGCAAACAGAATAGAAGAGACTAGCACTCCGGCCGGTACGGCATAACGTAGTTTCATAATCAATGAACACCCTTTCTGGCCAAACTGGCCTTGAACCATAGTCTGTAGCGCGATCTCTATAACGAATTATCATTTTTGATAATGATTATCAGTCGCATTTTTTCTTATCATAAGGCTGGCCTATATGCCTGTCAATACATATTTTAGACACAAAGTTCAACTCGTCATTAAAGCTACAAGTAAGGTGCCTATGCCCATTTTTATCCGCACATTGAACCATACCTGAGCACATGACATAAAATGTGTTGACTGTATCCCTTAACCTTGTTACACCACACAAAACCCGAGCAAGGAGGGGTGAAATTGACGAAGGGTAACGACCAGAAAAACAAGTTTTTGTTAACTCACCGTGAACGTGAAGTATTTGAACTGCTCGTGCAGGACAAAACAACGCGTGACATCGCCGGACAACTATTTATTAGTGAGAAGACGGTGCGTAACCATATTTCCAACGTAATGCAGAAACTGAACGTAAAAGGTCGTTCACAGGCGGTCGTAGAATTAATCAGGCTTGGCGAATTAAAAATCTGACCTCTCGTTCCTTGCGGGGTACAAAGTCTTCTCGATGATCCTTCAACAATGAAGGGTGGTCGGGAAGGCTTTTGTTTTGATCATGCTGAGGATATGATGAAAAAAACGATTAAACCGCTGAAATATGTGGGAATTTGTGTATAAGTGGTGTACTATATAGATAAGGAAGAAAATACCATGCGTTTTCCAATAAGTTATATGAATAATTGAGGTGGAAGCTGTACCACAAAGTTGTATTTAGATAGAAATGCATCTGGTGATAGTCTAAGAATGAAATACAAATTAGCATGACGACAGGATGGAAGTTGAATCGGGTTTTTGCTTAGGACTACCTGTGGTATATTCTTGATCGGAGGTGAACGATAAGACATATGACACCCAACCAACACTCAATGACTTACACGCTGAACAGCGGTATAAAGGGAACAGTCGACCTATCCAGTAAACAGGTGCAGGAATGGATTAAAGCATATCGAATTGGCAGTAAATTTGTAACAGTTGTGGGCAAACAATATTTTGGTTTAAACCCTGAGTTGGTAGCAGATTTCAAGGTACATAATGAATACTCGGAGCAGAGAGAACACATATCCATGATACAGCCTGTAATGGAACGTAAAGCTGTAGATCTGGACCCACTGGTAGAAGCGTATAGTCAGTATAAAACATTAATTCAGGTAGAATGTAAATGTGGTGCTTCCTACATAGAAGAATCACCTCATAAGAGAACCAAGTGGTCATGCAAGGAATGCAACAATATTGTGTTCCTGGATCGTAAAAAGGGCATGGTGGATACGAATACAGGCAAGGCCTGGTACATGACCAACAAATACTATGTAGAAAGACAAAGCAACTGACAGATTGTCAGTTGCTTTTCTAACAGACTCGCACGCGTCTTTATATGCTTTTCACCATATATTAAATCCATACTTGGAAATGCTACTATATCTTTTGCCAAATAATAAAATTGATGTTTTGTACGCTTTGTAGTACATTATCAAGTGTATTATAAGGAGGCTTCTCATGTACGGACATAGACAAGATGATACTTTATACATCATGACTTACACATTAAATAGTGGTATCAAGGGCACGGTGCCTTTGTCTAATCAACAGATACAGGAATGGCTTGAGTGTTACAGAATCGGCAAGAAATTTGTAACCGAGATTGGCAAAGAGTACTTTGGACTGCATGCGGAACTGGTGGCTGACTTTAAAGTGCACAATCAGTATTCAAGCTATCAGGAGGTCATTATCCCGATTCAACAGCCGGATACTGGCTTAAGAGAGCTGTCTCAAGCTTACAAATCAACAGAAACCTTAATTAAAGTAGATTGCAAATGTGGTACATCGTATGTAACAGAATCCCCCTTCAAGCGGACCAAGTGGTACTGCACCAAATGCCGGGAGATTGTTTTTCTCGACAACAAAAAGGGAATGGTTGATACTTCTAGAGGCAAGGCTCATTATATGACCAATAAGTATTTTGTGGAACGGGAAACAACTGGCGTATAAGCCGGTTGTTTTTTTGTTCATAAGGTTTGTATACGTTCTGATTTTTTAAAACCGATTGCGCTACAGTGAAAAAGGGGAAAGATAAACCTTAAAATAAACGATAGTCAGGTGGTGAACGTCATCCGGGAAAATCGTACGAATGGTGCAAGAAACCGCATCAGCACGAACAATGTGTACATAAACGAAACGCTTCATTTGGAACAAATCATAAGTGACCTGCGTGTGATGGGCTATGTTGCCTTTCATCATCAGCCGCAAATTGCAGGTGAGCCTTATGAGCTGGATGAGTTAAAAAAGCAATTACTGTTGTTTTTTCAACAGCACCATGTATTGTGGATTGAGCTTGATCCGCTAACGCAATATGTGGTGGTGAATAACATGGGGAAGGCCACCGTGCTGAAACTCATTGGCCGGAAAATAAATCCGCTACGTGATCGGAGAGCGAACGCTGCTTTGGCGGGGCAGCCACTGCATGAGTTGGATCGGGAGATAGAACGACTAAATCGGCTGGTTCACCTGTTGCGCTACACTCGTTTTCCTTAAGCGACGGCATTAACGAAAAAAAGCATTCACGAGCATGCGTAATCACATGCTGTGAATGCTTTTTGGTATGTTATTTTTTACCGCATAAGATGAGTAAATCTACGGTGACATACGGTAAATCTATTTCCTGCATTCGCTGCCAGTCTGCTTCCGTAGCTCCCCACGATAAGGGAGTCATATGGAGCAAAGGCTCCACAAGGTCGGCATTTAGCATAAAGCGATAGGTTACTCGTTCGGCGGATAGAAGATTAAAGCTATCTTTAAACCGGCTTAATATATTGTCATTTGAATAAGTTGGCTTTTTCTGTTCATACAAGCATCTCAATTCCTGAAGATAATATGGTTCGGGAATGACCTTTAGAATGCAGCCATCCTCCGAAAGAATCCTTTTAAATTCAGCATAATTGGAAGGGGATAAAATATTGAGTATACCGTCAAATTGTTGATTTGCAAATGGGCAATGAGCGAGATCAGCAACACACCAGAGGGCATGAGGATATGCTTTGGCTGCGGCCACAATACCTTCTTTAGACAGGTCCATACCTACGCTTGTAAGCTCGGTGATTCCCTTCCAGGTAAGCTTATCCTGAATGTGGCTCGAAGGGGAACCTTCCCCGCAACCTGCATCCAGCAAGTACATATGTGATTTTTGATCGTACAGGGGTTTCATAAACTTCATCATCGTGCAGCTTATGGCTTCATTTAAAGGATCAAAAAATCCGCTATTGCACATCATTCTTCTGGAGTTAAATAGTTGTTTATCATATTTGGTTTTATGGGATCGGGCGGATAAATGTAAATACCCGTGTTTTGAAAGATCATAGCAATGCTGATTCGTACATAGGAAGCTTTTACCTTCCACTATACGCATGGGTTGAGAACATACAGGACAACTAAAAAGATGTTGATGCTTCCTGATAAGGCTAGCCTTCATCTCGTGTTTATTCCATTTGGACATAGAAAAGCACCTCGTTCATTCGTATTGGGTGAATGAAAAAAGGCACAGCCAAATAAACCCAACCCATTTTTTGAAAAAATGATTGAGTTTTCATGAACTGTACCTCACATTACCGTAAACGAATGAACTGAATAATCATGTTGTGCAGCACTCCTCTAAAAAAATAGAAAGGGCTTTCGCCCTCTCTATTGTAACTTAGCCATTAGAAGTTGTCATATGCTTACACAGATTTCAAAAACTCCACAATCGTCAGCAGACCCTTGTCGAAATTCTCCAAATTAAAATGTTCGTTTGGTGCATGCAGGTTTTCATCTGGCAAGCCGAAGCCCATCAATACAACTGGAGCACTCAGCACACGGGAGAAGGTTTCCACGATCGGAATGGAGCCTCCATCCTTGGTAAAGAGGGCACGTACACCGTATACCTTCTCAAAGGCATCCGCTGCTGCTTGTAAGAACGCATGTGACGGGTCGATGTTAAAGGCGTTCGCTTTCTCACCTTGTTGAATATCCAGGGTAGCTCCTGCTTGAACGTGTGCGCGTAAATGGCGCTCGATTTTGTCCAGAATATCTTGCGGATTCTGATTAGCTACCAAGCGGCAAGTGATCTTAGCGTGAGCTTCCTTCGGAATGACCGTTTTCGTACCTTCACCCTGGAAGCCGCCATATACGCCGTTCAGCTCCAGTGTAGGACGAGCCCCAACACGCTCGACGAAGCTAAACCCTTCTTCGCCATAGAGCGAATCAAGTGCAAGATCTTGTTGCAGCTTGCTCTCATTGAAGCCTTGCTTCGCAAATTCTTCTCTCATCTCTGCCGATAATGGAGCAACATCGTTGTAAAATCCTTCGACGCTAACGCGGCCTTTGTCATCATGCAGGGTTGCCAACAGGGACACCAAAGCATGCAGGGCATTCGGCACGCCGCCACCGAAGGAGCCGGAATGAAGATCCGTGTTCGCCGTGTGAATGGCGACTTCCAGTGAGCACAGTCCGCGCAAACCTGTGCAAATCGCAGGCTTCCCTTTTTCGATCAGAGAGGTGTCAGACACCAGTACAGCATCAGCTGCTAGGCGTTCAGCGCCGGTGTGCAAAAACTCAAGCAGGTTCGGACTGGACACTTCTTCCTCGCCTTCAATGCAAAACTTGATGTTCAGCGGCAATTTGCCTTCCTGCTTCAAAATGGCCTCAACCGCCTTAATGTGCAAGAAAACTTGCCCCTTATCGTCTGTCGCTCCGCGCGCATACAATTTTCCATCGCGAATGGATGGCTCAAACGGTGGCGTTTCCCACAGGTGAAGCGGGTCCACAGGTTGCACATCATAGTGTCCATACACAAGGATGGTTGGTTTGCCAGGTGCATGCAAATGGTCTGCGTACACTAACGGATGGCCTTTGGTTGGAATAATTTCAACGTTTTCCAAGCCTGCAGCAGTCAGTTTGGCCGCCAGCCATTCGGCTGCTTGATTAATGTCTTTTTTGTGCTCCGATAATGCGGAGATACTCGGAATGGACAGCCATTCCTGTAGTTCGCCCAGTTGTTGTTCTCTGGCTTTTTCAAAATATTCAGTATAACTCATAAACTATGTATCCTCCTTTTAAATGTAAATCGTGTTTATATTGCGCTATCCTCCGAACCGAGGTTGTGGACGATATGTCTAGTTTACTACGTTTTATGCTGAACGAAAAATAGGGAGAAAAAAAAACGATTCTGCCCGGGTCTGTACAGACCTGAGTAGAATCGCCTTTCATCATGAATAGGATGTACTTATGCTCGGATGTCCAGATGACCCCCAAGATGCGGTTGTACGCTTTTTTCCATCATCTGTACCAAAGCCTGTCCTTGTTCACTGGCCTGATCCTTAGCCATACCCAATACCTTCACACTTACGGCTTGAGCCAAGCTGGCCTGACTCATACCTGTGGATAATGCTGCGATATCCATGTTCCATCCTCCTTCATTTTGAAAATTCGCTTTCTCTGTATTTATCGGTAGGAATGGTTATTTTGTTTCATCCAATTGGAATTGTGTCAGTAAATCTTGAAGCTGCTCTGCCAGACGGGTCAAATCTGCGGCAGACGAACCGATCTCTTCCATGGAGGCGAGCTGTTCCTCTGCGGCTGCGGACACGGTCTCTGTATGAGATGCTGCTTCTTCAGCGATGCGTGTAATTTCCTCCATGCTGCTAACGACTGCATTCGTTCCATTGGCAACTCCCGCGGTAGAAGCGGCCACGTTATCGAGCTGCTTCGCTGATTTGGCTACTGCTCTACGGATGCGCGAGAAGGAGCGACCGGATAGATCAATGGAATTGATACCTTCCGTTACGCGTTCCTTGGCAGATTCCATAGCGACCAGGGCTTCAGATACACCGCTCTGTATCCCTTGAATCTGTTCACGAATTTGCTGTGCGGAATAAGCTGAGTTTTCAGCCAGCTTGCGGACCTCTGTTGCTACGACAGCAAAACCTTTGCCATGCTCCCCAGCTCGCGCTGCTTCAATAGAAGCGTTCAGTGCGAGCAGATTAGTCTGGCTAGCAATTTCCGTAATGACGGTGACAATCGTCCCGATTCGTCCGGAACGGTCACTCAAAGCGCTGACAATCGTATCGAGCTCTTCCACGGTAGTGCGAATTCCATCGATGGAGATGACACTATTGCCGATATGCTCACTGCCTGCATCCGACGCCTGAATAGCTTGTGCGGAATAAGTGGTCATTTCTGCCATGGTGTCGGTCATAGCTGTAATGTCAGCAGACATGCCGCTAACTCGTTTCTGATTATCTTTAGCACTGTCTACCTGACGTTCGCTGCCGGCAGCCACATCTTGAATGGCTATGGTCACATGCTCGATGGCACGGGTCGTTTGTTCTGCACCTGCGGCAAGCTCTTGCGAGGATGCTGACAAATTACCTGTCATTGCTTGAATTTCTCTAATCATGTTACGTAGGTTATCCACCATTTGTTGGAAATATCTTGATAACTCGCCAATTTCATCTGTGCTGTTCGTAGCCACGTTAATCGATAGATTACCTTGGCTGATAGCATCCATAGAATTACGCAATCTATGGATGGGTTTAAGGATACTGTTGATCAGCCACATTGCGAGCACACCAATGATGATGGCTGCAATAACCAACACTACGATTGTCGTGAGAAGAATAGGTTGGGCGGAGGCACGGGTTTCTGATTTGTCCATCGTTCCGGCAATTTTCCAGCCTGTCAACTCATTGGTTTTGAAAATCAGATGTTTAGCTACACCAGCGGCATTGTAATCGAAGCTACCCTCCTTGGAGTCAAACAATTGAGGCGTTTTTTCTCCCATTTCGGTACTCCCGCTGACTTCTGTCGGGTGAGTAACGATACGTTTGGTACTATCAAATATCACAATATAGCCATTTTGTCCGATTCTTAGCTTTGTGATTTCTTTTAAATTATTCAAATTCAGAGAAAGACCGAGAACACCGCTGTTGTCGGGAAGTGTACGTGAAATATACACAACGGGGACCTTGGCCGTATTGAGCCCGACAGGGCTGATTACGGTTTGACCGGGTTTCTCCATGGCCTGTTTATACCACGGACGCTCCCGTGGATCGTTTGTGGAGCCTACGGCTTTGCCGATAATGAGTTTACCTTCGGGAGTGCCTACAAACATATCAACAACTTCCGCATGCATTTTCAAATACACTTGTAATCTTTTTAGAATGGCATCATCTGCTTCAGCACTGTTATCACTAGCTGTCAATGTTGTGGAGTAATATTCGAGATCGGCGAGTTTGGCTTGAATCGTTTGAGTAACTGCGCGATCAGATGCAGTAACGCTAGATGTCGCACTGTCCTGTAATTGGCGATCTGTCTGGTTATATGCTGCCTGATAAGAGAAAGAGCCCACAATGATACTAGGAACAAGCATGACCAGCAGGAATGCCGCTGTCAATTTCTTGCGTAGTGTTAATGTTTTCAGTCGTTTCAGTTGTTTCATCAAACCCCTGCTTTCTATCTATATATTCATTCTAAAGCTTATACCATATGTATTTACTATCGGTTTTTTCGAGCTGAATTGATAGATTTATTACTAATTTGTCCAATACGCCAAAGAATTGCTTGCATAGCATGGAGTATCATGCAACTTGGAGGGATAAGGTATGGGTTTTTTTCTGGATATGAGAAGCTCCACCAGTTCATCAAAAACAGGGGAGGGTCCCGATATTCAATTGGGTCCAGTACCAGAGCGATTCGGTATGATTACGCTGCGAACCTTTCTTGTGCCGAGTCCGATTGTGACTTTTAGTGGTTCGATTGGCTTGATCGGTGAGCTTGGTGATACGTATACGGTGGAAATCGTACGTGGAGCCGACTATGATCCGAACGAGGTAGTCTACCGCGCCGAGGGGGTATTAGGCGTGACAGGATCTAATGAAACGCAAGCTTTTAATGCACAGGATCTGTCCGCTCCCTGGGCCATACAAACGGTATATTCTTCTTATATTTCCGGTGTTTCGACTACTGTCCGCAATGGTCCGGAAGTATTCACGGGTATCGCTTCAACTCCGTTTTTGTAAAATATATCAGACAAGTATTCTCCGGTTCAGAGCTCGCTGCCTGTTCATGGTTTTCCTATGATTAGGCAGCTGCGCTTTAAGCCTAGCAGCCACAGCCTGGGGTAGACATTTGCCGCAGGCTTGTGGCTGTCTGTACTCCTTACAACACCGAGAACATAAATGATATGGTTGTTGTGATTACTTCATGGTGTGTACAACAGAGTTGATTTGCTTTTACGGGCTGCTAATTCTTTAAAATTTCTTGCAAATACTGAGTCAACTCGTCTGCCGCTTTGGTATGGGCGAGGAGTCCGGGATGGCTGCGAGATCCTATCGTTTCTTCTGTCGTGTTGGGCAGTTGGAATACGGACACACTGCGATCCCTCGTTTTTTTCTTGTACGCATCGACCGCCCGATAGATCGCTGACATCATCGGAGTACCAAGCATCCCATAGGCCCATACAATATGGGCAGTAGGATTGCAATTCCGAAGCTTGACAAGAAAGCGTTCGGTAGCGTTTTCAAAAGCTTGTACGTCTTCTTCATTAAATGTGCCATCCTCATTCAAACGTTGCTTATACACTTTCCCACTTACTGGGTCTGTCCATGCTGGAGAATAAAAGGCTCCACCGTCATTAGTCCCTAAGTTCACTACGACCACGTCCGGTTGCCAAGAGGTAAAATCATGATCGGCAAATGCTCCTAATGCTTCATTTCTCTCTCCGATGAGCACACCGCATATTTGCTCATAATATGCCGGTATGTTCCCATGTGGATTGTTATCCCAGCTTGTTAGCACACCCCATCCGCTTTGTGAGAATACTCGGTAATCCGCATTCAGTGCCTCGGCTGTTATGGCTGTATAATTGCGTAGAGCCGTGAACAGCATAGGAACCCAGTCGGTCTCCTCCTTCGCTCCAATCGTTCCTTCTCCCGAAGTAATGCTGTCCCCGACAAACTCTACTTTGAGGGGCTTATTAGGGACCGGCAGCAATTCTCCGTCAACCTTTAGGGCATGAATTTGCAACAAGCAGCGCGGGTCCGAGCTCATAGGCTGGGCATCCTTGACGAGACGGACATTTTTGACCGTGTCAGAGTTCAATCCTCTCAAAAGACAGATCCAATGCCGACCAGCGGTCACCATCAGACGACTCATCGGGACACCATTGATGACAATACTGATCCAGGGCTCATACACCTGATAATCGGCTTCTATTTCAATCCATAGCTCTGAGCCTTTCATATTTAATTCAATGCCGCTGCCTGTCCAAAATAGAGTAAGAGGTGTAAGTGTTGGCGTAGTTCGGCCATGAACCTTTACATGCTTTGCTTTTGCAAGTGGAAATGTCTTCAATCTCTTGTTATGCGACATATTCAACATCCTCCTCATAATCTCGAATGAATGCTAGTTTCTGTAATATTGTAAAAGAAGTGACAGGTAATCTCAAATCTATTTTTAAGTAAGTTTAGAACAGCAATGGATAGCAAAAAGCACCAGCAGGTTTCATTTTGCTGATGCTTTTTTTGATATACGGAGCCCCAATAACGAAGTTGATTCTTTTCAGACTATTACCTTTATTCTTTAATTCGCTTTGCCGAACATGACAATGTTAACCGCTTTGCCGAAGTCTATACCTACTTTGCCAGTTAATTCTGCTGTTTTTTGCGCCAACACCACTGCATTGACACCACAAGAGAATAGCGCAATATCAAAGTCATCTTTGTGGGTTGCGATCCATTCGAGTGTTTCTGGCATCTGTTCATATTGATGGAATGCGAGCGTGTGCGCGATATGCAGCCCATATGGCTCGGCTTCAAGAACAGGCTTTACTTCAGCAGCTGTCCGGGTGACCAGCAGAATGCGTCGATTTTTCAGCAAGTTCCAGAATGCGGGTGTCTCTGCCAAATATCGATTCAGGCAGGCATGGCAAGTCAGCGCAGGGGAAAGAGCATAGTGAGCAAAGACCTGATCGGTCAGCTCCCGCTTCATATAGGATGGTGCCTTAATAGACTCGTCATCATATGGCAAAATGCCTGCGACGCTGGCTTTGTTCACTGCCTCTGCCACTGCGTCTCGTAGTTCCGTATTGGGCAGAAATAGTCCCTTTTGGCCGAGATTGGCTTTGACCGCCCAGCGTTCCTGTAACACCTTTTCCATCGGCCAGACGGTGTCTTGAGCCAATACCAAATTTTCGCCATCTCCAATACGTATGAGTGAGAAGGGATGGTGCTGATCGAGTGCCAGCTTCAAACGTTTCAATACCTCGTCAATCTCCAGATACTTTGGATCCGTCATATCCTGTTTCCTCCCTGTCAGTCCTGCTTGTTCAACTTTTCAAATAGAGCAAAAAACTTCGTATTCTATCATATGTCGAAAGTTAAAAGGTTTTTGTATGAACGGCTATTCTTTTTCGATTCTACCTATTTTTGCGAGAGTTGTTGCATCTGTACGTGCCGTTTCAGGAGCGTCTTCATAACTTGAGAGAAGACGGATGAAAGGGAGGAAGATCAATGAAGCGCAAGATTGTGATTGAAATTAATTTTAATAACTATGGGATGAATCCCAACCGCCTGACACGTGAGTGGATCAGCGAGCGACTGGATATATTCAGAACCTTTACGCTGCGTAGTCTGCTCAATCAGACAAATACGGATTTTTTATCTGTCGTCAAGCTGGCGGGTGGATGCAGCGACATTGTGGAAGAGGAACTGGCCCAACGGGAGCCCATTCCTGAGCACATCCGTTTTGGTACGAGCATCGAAAGTAAACGTCGTATCAATGCGTACATCGAAGGAGCGGACGAACTGCTTATTGCTCGAATAGATTCCGACGATTTGTATCACCAATCCTTTGTACAACAGTTGCATGATTACAAGTTTCAACCGGATACGGTTGCGCTGGTAAATCAAATGGGTTACTTGTGGGATGCGGTTGAGGGGCAGATGGCACCTGTGTTTCACCACTCGCCTTCCTTTTATGTGTTCCGCTATCAAGTAGAGGAATTTCTGAATGATTACCGTGTCGTTATTCCTGGGAAAGGCACACACGGATATGTAACGGAGCTGCCGCATGAGGTGATTCCGCTTCGCAACTATGTGAATGTCATTCATGCCGCCAATACATCGGTGAAAAAGGTGCCGGCAAAGGATCGACTCTCAGAAAATGAAATGAACGCGGTGCTGGCTGAATTTTTGGGCACAGGCATTGCCAATTCGTAACCGTCAGGAGGAGATTATATTGTTCAAAGGAAAAAAACTGCTGGTGACCGGAGGAACGGGATCTTGGGGGCAACGCCTGACGGCTGAATTGCTGAAGGAGGAGCCGACAGAAATTCGTATTTTCTCACGCGGTGAATTTGCACAGATTGCCATGGAGCGGCAATTTCAGTCTGATCCCCGGCTAAATTTCATGATTGGAGATATTCGGGACCTTCAGGCATTACGGGAGGCTTGTCGCGGGGTAGATTATGTGTTCCATTTGGCAGCATTAAAACATGTCCCTGTGTGTGAGAAACAGCCGGAAGAGGCTTTCAAGACGAACGTACATGGTACGGAAAATGTGATTCGGGCCAGCATAGAGCAGGGAGTCGCCAAGGTCATTGATGTCTCTACAGACAAGGCGGTAGACCCGGTGAATGTATATGGGATGACGAAGGCGATTGGCGAAAGATTGATGATCCGCGCCAACGCCTTAAGTGAACGTACTCGCTTTGTGTGTATTCGCGGCGGCAACGTGCTCGGAACGAGTGGAAGTGTCGTGCCTCTGTTCAAGCGCCAGATCGCGGAAGGACAGGATTTAACGCTGACGAGCCCAGATATGACACGTTTCTTCCTCACGCTCGGAGAGGCGATTGGCTTACTGCTGAAGGCTTCTGTTACGGCGATTGGTGGAGAGATACTAGTCATGAAAATGAAGGGTTGCAATATTGCGGATTTGGCAGAAGTGATGAAAGAACAGGCGGGGCAGCCTAAGTTAAAAGTGAAGGAAATTGGTATACGTGGTGGGGAAAAGCTACATGAGGTGCTGATTTCGCCCTATGAGGTGCCGCACACGTATCGCTATGATGATCGTTATTTTGTTATTCTTCCCCAGCAAGCAGACAAGCGTTTGTTGAGTCAATATGGTGGATTGGAGCGGGTGAACTTCGAACAATATCGCTCGGACGATGAGTTAATGGATCGCGCTGGAATTGCTGAGTTACTGCAAGGTATGGAGTAACGATGAAAGAGGTGGGTATTTTGCAGCTTATGGAAAGAATCACAAAAGGAACGGTAAAGGTGGCAGTGATCGGCCTCGGTTATGTAGGGCTGCCCATGGCAGTGGAAATGGCAAAGGCCGGTTATGATGTATATGGCGTGGATTCCGACCCCGTCAAAGTAGCCAAGCTACTTCAAGGAAAGTCGTACATCATAGACATTGGCGATGATGCATTGAAAGGTCTGATCGGGCAGCAATTGCATCCAGTTACGGATATCAAGGTGCTGGAGCATGCGGATATCGTCGTGATTTGTGTGCCTACGCCGCTAACGGACGGACATCAACCAGATACGTCCTATATTGAGACAGCCATTGATCAGGCCATACCTCATTTGCGTAGACAAACGCTGTTGATTTTGGAAAGTACCACCTATCCGGGAACGACCGAAGAACTGATTCGGCCAGTAATAGAGCAGCGCAGGGGATGGACAGTGGGTCAGGATTTTTATGTGTGCTTTTCACCGGAACGTGTCGACCCGGGCAGCGTCCATTTTAACATTCGCAACACCCCTAAGGTGATCGGCGGTTGCACACCGGATTGTCTGGCAGCAGGAGCAGGTTTTTACGGGTCTTTTTTGGATCAGATTGTTCCGGTTAGCTCGACAACTGTGGCTGAAGCCGCCAAGCTGTTTGAGAATACGTTTCGCAGTGTCAACATTGGAATGGTCAATGAGCTGACAGCAGCTTGTGAGAAAATTGGCATCAATATATGGGAGGTACTGGATGCAGCGGCAACCAAGCCGTTCGGCTACATGCCTTTCTATCCAGGACCAGGCATTGGGGGACACTGTATCCCGGTTGATCCGCTATATTTGTCGTGGAAATCGGAGCAGCATGGTTTTCCGCTGGAATTCGTAGATCTGGCAGACCGCATGAATCGGCGTATGCCGCTGTATATCGCGGAGCGAATCGAATCCATGCTCGCTCAGGAAGGGAAAGCCATAAACAAGGCCAATATTATTCTGGCAGGTGTGGCCTACAAAAAGGACATTGATGATGTTCGCGAATCCCCGGCGCTTGTCTTGTTCGAGCATCTAACTAAAATGGGCGCTTCGGTTAGCTTCACCGACCCGTATGTATCGAGTTTTAAGCTGAACGGTGAAGAAATTCCATCTCGGACGGCAAATGCCCAGCTGTGGGAAAGTGCAGATATCGTAGTCATCACGACAGACCATTCTGTGGTGAACTATCAACAGTTGGTTGACCATGCTCCGCTGGTCTTCGACACACGTAATGCGACTGCACACTGCACAGGTGGACATGTCGTGATCTTGGGGCAACCCGGTGACGGAGGGGGCGCCGCTGTTGGCTAACCGTGATCAGGTAAACGAACGTTATTACGGGCAGATCAATTCGGAGGAATCCCATGAAGCCACCCGCAATCGAATTCATTGGATTTGCCGCCATGTACAGGGACGTACCGTGCTAGATGTTGGATGCAGTCAGGGCATCACGTCCATTTTGCTCGCGCGGGAAGGCTTTGAGGTAACGGCCATTGATTTGGAAGAGGGCAGCATTTCGTATGCAAAAAAAGAGCTTCGACAGGAATCTGCACCCGTCAGGAGACGAGTCCACTTTCAGTTAAAGGACATTTCACAATTTGAACGTCCTCCCGGCGGATTTGACACTATTATTTTAGGAGAGATTTTGGAACATTTTGCGCATCCCGACACTCTGCTGGCTCATGCTTACCGCCTGTTGAATAAAAAGGGGACGCTCGTCCTGTCTGTACCTTATGGATATCATCCGTTTCACGATCACAAACGGACTTACTATGCCGGAAGTCTCTCCCGTGTGCTGTACCCTTACTTTATAGAACAAACGCTGGAGGTACACCATAAATATTTGTGCTTTGCAGGTCGCAAGAAGCCGAAAGAGCTGCGTGAGGCCAAGCCAGGGACAGAGCAACTGAATGAATGGATGAAGCTGGATGAGGAGCAGTTTCGACGGGTAGAGCAGCAGCATGTTCGCAAAATGAATCAGCGAAAGGCTGCACTCGACAAGGCGGTACAGCGAATCCGGTATATGGAGCAACAACTATTTCCATTGGAGAGGGTTATGCGTCCCGAACAGATAGACAAGACGCAGACTGAAAGGAGAGGTGCATATACTGATGGCAAGTCTACCGGAAAAACAACGGAAGAATCAGCCAACGGTAAAGGGGATGACGTGAAGTCATGACTGAGCATCTAATGACCATCAGCTTGTGTATGATTGTAAAAAATGAGGAGCAGACACTGGCCCGGTGTCTGGATTCGGTCGCAGACCTGATGGATGAAATTATCATCGTGGACACGGGATCGACGGATCAGACAAAGACGATAGCAGCGCGCTATACGGATCGGATATATACGTTTGAATGGATGGATGATTTTGCCGCCGCTCGTAATGAATCGTTTGACAAGGCAACGTGTTCCTATATCATGTGGCTGGATGCGGATGATGTGCTATTGGAACCCGATCGTGAACGTCTGCGTTCCTTAAAGCAGCGATTGTCTAAGCATATCGACGCGGTGGTGATGCCACTTCACTTGGCAGAGGGTGAGCAGGGTGAACTGTTGTTCACCTCACGCCGTATACGCCTTGTGAAGCGGGATCAACAATACCGCTGGGAAGGGCGCCTGCATGAGGATCTGGTGATACCTCAGGGGCAAATCGTGCATGCGGATGTGGCAGTGACACATCGCCGAATGCAAGACCATACGCTCCGTAACCAGCGTATTCTCGCCCGGTGGATCAGCGAAAGCGGCAAGCTGGAAGGGCGTCTGCTGTATTTTCACGCCAATGAATGCTTTGACCGTAAGGAATATGCCGAGGCCGCAGAGGGCTTCGACCATCTGCTGGAGGAGCCGAGCGGCTACCAGGAGGATCGCATTACTGCTTGTGCGCGAGCGGCTGAATGCTATCTCCATCTCGGGAAGCCCGAACAACAGCTGGATCGTTTGTTACGCTCTTTTCGATACGGGGTACCGCAAGCAGACCTGTGCTGCATGATCGGGGACTGGTTTTTCACAAGAAATGAATGGAGTACTGCCGCATACTGGTATGAAAGAGCATTGGAGCAACAGCATCACCTTCCTGGTATGAGACCTGTCCCACTGCCATGCTACTCTTGGTTACCTCATGTACGACTCAGTCATTGCTACGCCCATGTAGGTAAGCTGGAAGCTTCATATGAGCACAACCAAGTCGCTTTACGTTATTTGCCAGATGACCCGCATTTGCTGGATAACGAACGCAAGCTCAGAGAGGCTATGCCCAAACTTTCACCCACAGCCCGGCCGTCAAAATAGCTCAAGCTGTTCCGGTCCTTGATCCGCTTCAGGTGGCTTGCGAGGTGGAAAAGGTCTAGGCTCCATGCCCAGCATGGTCATGAGTTGCTTGGCATTGGCAGCGGCGTCTCCACCTGAGTTGTTGTTGAATATAACGCATACCTCACGGCTTTGCTGCTCCAGTTCCAGCAATCTGTCTTTCCATTCGGTCAATTCTTGTTCATTGTACCGATACAGATAACGAACCTCCCGCCAATTAGGTGCCGAGCTTTGATTCCAGCCTGATATGTTCCGTCCGTGGAGACGTACGATGGTCAGGTTGCTGTCTGTAGCCAGCGGTACAATGGGAACTGACCCGGGGCCTGCCTGCGGCTCGTCGCATACGCTATGTATCCAGCCTTCTTCACGCATAAATGCTAGCGTTTGCTTCCGAAATTCTGGTGTGAACCAGCTTTGATGTCTGAATTCAAGTACGGATGGGACCTCTCCCATCCTATTTTTCGTGTCTCGCAATATGGCGACATTCTCACGTGTACAGTCGAACCAGGGTGGGTACTGAAACAGCACAGCTTTGAGCTTGCCCGCTTCGCGAAGAGGCAGTATGGATGCATGCAACGCTTCATACATCGCATCAATGGTTTTGAAGTAAGGCTGTTTGCCGCGGGTATGGCCGGTCATGCCTTGATAGGCCTTGACGAGAAATGAAAAGGAGTCTGGAGTTTCCGTCGGCCAGCGTGCCATACGATCCGTAGGCTGTACCGCATAAAAAGAACTATCCATCTCTATTACGGGAAAATGGCTTCCATAGACACTTAGTTTTTGGTTAGCTTTAGTGCCCGTTGGATACAAGTCATCGTGATCGCCCCAACCCGTCAGTCCAATTTGAATCATACTTTGCCGCTCCTTTCCTGCATGAAACCTCTCTAAAGGCATTCCCATGATTCATTTTAATGATAAAATGGGATAAATCACATGAAGTGGGTATGAAGTTCCTATGATTATTTAAGCTCAAATACGGTTATTGTAACATGCTCTCATGTCAGGAAGCTTGGTGCTTTTGCAAAATGCTTATTCGTAATGTTTTTGAGTTTCCAGTTTGAAAAAGCTAATATAGTATGTAATAGAGCGAAATGAGTTCATGGAGGAGAAACGATATGGCAGAATGGTACGAGCAAAGCTTTGGGGAAGATTATTTATTGGTATACAAGCATCGCGACTTTCAGGGAGCCTATCAGGAAGTGCAAAAAATGATCTCCTGGCTCAAATTACCGCAAGGTTCCAGCGTATTGGATTTATGCTGCGGGATGGGACGTCATTCGCTTGCGCTCGCCGATGCAGGGTATAAGGTGACGGGTGTGGACCTGTCCAATGTATTGCTGAGAGAGGCGCATGCGGCGGATTCCGAAGGGCGGGTAAGCTGGCATCAAGGGGATATGAGAGCGGTGCCGCTGGATGAAAGCTTTGATGCGGTGGTCAATTTGTTTACCTCCTTTGGTTATTTTGAGAAGGATGAGGAGCAGCTTAAGGTATTAAAGGAAATTTATCGGCTGTTGAAACCGGGAGGTCGTTTTATTATAGATTATTTGAACCCTTCCTACGTAGCTGCACATTTGGTACCGCATTCGTCCCGGGAGGATGAGGGAAATTGGATTGAGGAGCATCGGGTCATTGAAGATGGATTTGTGAAAAAGCAAATTGCCATCCGGTCAGCCGCATCTGTGACGACCACAGAAGCAGCCTCTGAGCTGGATGCCACTCGTGCTGACGCACAACCTGCGCGTGTGTACTATGAGCGAGTAAAGCTATATCCGTATGAAAAGTTCCGTGGATTGCTAGAACAAGCCGGGCTATCCGTAGAGCAGGTGCACGGAAGTTATGATGAAGATCAATATATAGAAGATGCTTCGCCCCGAATGATTTTTGTCGGTGTGCGGGCTTGAAACAGAAGGCCGGAGGGGAAGCCATGAAATTGCCAGAGCTTACGCCGTGTGAGCGAATAGATGGAGGCATTCAGGTCAAAATATCCATGTCCTTTCCGCTGCGCTGGGTGAATAGCTATGTGCTCAAGGGACAGCACGGTTTTACAATTGTAGACCCAGGTCCGCGCAATCTGGATACAGAGGCGGAATGGGCATATGTGTTCCAACAGCTGGGAATGTCCTTTGAGGATATTTCAGACATTGTGGTGACTCATCATCACCCCGATCATTATGGACTGGCGGGGTGGATGCAGCAGCAAGGTCAGGCTCGCGTACATATGTCAGCTCGCAGCCATCAGGAAGCGATGATGATGTGGGACGCTCCAGAATTGACGACCGCTATGGAGAAGAGGCTGCCTAGCTTTTTTGTCCAGCATGGCTTTCCTTTGGAACAGGTATCAGCCTTGGAATTACATATGCAGCAGGCTTATTTGCAAGTGAATCCGCAGCCTGAGATTACCTTCATTCCTACCGGAATAGACGCTCGTCTGGAATTAGGCGGACGCAGCTGGATGCCCGTAGAGACTGGAGGGCATGCGCCTGGACACGTGTCCTTATATGAGCCGAATAGCGAAGTTATTCTGTGCGGTGACGCAGTGCTGCCGCAGATTTCCCCTAATATCAGCCTGCTGCCGGGCAGTGACGCCCAGCCGCTGAAGTCTTATATAGATGGCTTGCAGTGCCTAGGTGAGCTAGAGGTGGCATGGACATATCCCGGGCATCGCAATCCGTTTGGGTATTTTCGCGAACGGACGCAAGCATTGCTGGCGCATCATGAAGAACGGCTGGACAAATTCTTGCAGCTCGTTCAACCGGAAGGCAGCACAGCTTATGAGCTGTGCATTGCCGTGTTCGGCGACAAGCTGGGGATTCACCAGCTAAGGTTTGCCATGTCTGAGACACTGGCCCACCTGGTGGAGCTGGTGCGCCGTGAACGAGCCTCTATGAGCGAGACGAGTCCCATCACTCGCTTTTATCCTCTTTGCTATCAATAATGGCGTGGAGTTAACGAGCGAGTATAGTGATATGACAATGCAACATGACAGAACAACATGAACGGCATGTATGCCGGGGAAGAGGCTTTTATGAATTTGCTGCTGCTGGGAGCTACCGGACGTGTGGGCCGTTTTATATTAGAATATGCGTTAGCGGATGGTCATACCGTAACCGTCCTAGTTCGTTCACCGGACAAGTTGGAGGATTTCGCATCCCAATACGGGACACAGCTGCAAATTGTACAAGGTAATGCCACCAACGCGGAGGACGTAGCACAAGCGCTGAAAGGCGGGCCAACAGTTGTGATCAGTGCGCTGAATACAGATGGAACCACCACCTTATCCGTTAGTGCAGGTCTGCTGATCCGGCTGATGCAGGAGCAGTCCATTCACCGACTCATAACGGTAGGAACGGCAGGGATTTTGCAAAGCCGGACCGAACCGAGTCTGTATCGGTACGAGTCCTCCGATACCCGGCGACGCAGCACCCGCGCGGCCGAGGAGCATCGGCGAGTGTACGAATTGCTGCGTGAATCGGCACTAGATTGGACAGTCGTATGTCCAACCTATTTGCCAGATGGCGGACGTACAGGTGTATATCGCGTGGAAAAAGATTTTCTGCCTGAAGACGGCTCACAAATTTCCACTGCGGATACAGCTGATTTTACCTATCGTCAATGGACAAGTTGCGATTTTATCCGCACAAGGGTGGGCATTGCCTATTGATCGTGGAACGCAAAACATAGCTTCATTTTTAACATCCAACCAGAGCGCAGTAAGTGTATCTACTTATGTTGCGCTCTTTTTTATTTGACAAACATTTAGGGATGGAATACTATGATTCTATAAGGAAACAGTGTTTCTGAGATGAATAAAGGAAGTGCATTGAACGATGTCTGAGCCATCGCAACCTTATAAAACCTATTCTGAGGTGAAGCTACAGCAGCAACAATTGCTCCGTAAAAATGTGATTGATGCGGCATGCATCCTTCTTGCAGAAGAAGGGCCTGAGGCAGTGACTGTACGGCGAGTTGCACAGAAATTAAGCTGTTCCACCAAGATCATTTACAGTATTTTTGGCAGTAAGGACGGTCTTGCCAATGAAATGTATCTGGATGGATGCCGGCTATTGGCTGAAACCTTTGAACAAGTACCTGTTACGAAAAACGTACTCGCTGATCTGGAAGCTTTATGCTGGGCATATTGGAAATTTGCGCGGCTTCATTCAGCCTATTACAAAATGATGTTTGGCGGGGCATTATCTGATTTTAAGCCGGATGAACAGAGCTTGGAGGGTACCACAACGGCATTATCGCGAATCTTACAAACCGTCATACATGCTATGGAGCAGGGAGCACTGAAAGAACAGGACCCACTGCTGGTTGTCCGAATGCTGTGGTCAGCTTTACACGGGGTGATACATCTACAATTTGCAGGTCATTTTTTGACTGTGGACATGGCCCAAGAGGTGTATGCATTTACACTGAAGAATACGCTCGATGTATGTAAACCCTCTTCATCTCCAGCGTAAATATGAAGTGTACTGAGGTCGTCATCGTGATGGCTTCAGTTCATTATAGAGTAGTGGTAACAGTGTTTCTCAAATAAAACGACGATACTATGGAGGTCATCATCATGTTTAGGTATGCAAACAAAACAGCACTCATCACAGGGGCTTCATCCGGGATTGGTGAGGCATTTGCCTATTCGCTCGCGGCTAAGCAATGTAATCTCATTTTGGTAGCGCGCAATGAAAAAAAGCTAAAAGCACTGGCGAAAGAACTCTCCGCTAAATATAACGTAAAAGCTACGGTGATTGCGCTCGATCTATCCTCATCGGGAGCTCCCCAAACATTGCATCAGGAGGTTCAAAATCAACAACTCAAGGTAGATCTTCTGATTAACAACGCCGGTTTTGCCACCTACGGGTACTTTGAGCAGGTTTCAGGAGAAAGACAGCATGAGGAAGTGATGCTCAATGTGGCTGCTTTAGTCGATATCACACATGCATTTATGCCTGATTTGTTGCGTAACCGGGATGGGGGACTCATCAATGTTTCATCCACCGCTGCATTTCAGCCTGATCCCTATATGGCCGTATATGGAGCAACCAAAGCATTCGTACTTTCGTTTAGCGAGGCGCTGTGGGCCGAAAATCGAAAACGAGGACTCAAAGTGCTCGCCCTCTGTCCAGGTGCAACCGAAACCTCATTTTTTGATGTGGTAGGCTCCAGTGAAGCCTCTGTAGGTTCCAGAGAAACACCCCAGACTGTCGTCAATAATGCCTTGAGAGCATTTGAAAAAGGGCGCAGTCATATGATATCGGGTCGACAAAACTATTGGGTAGCCCAAGTATCCCGATTTTTCTCTCGTCAATCCACACTTAACATTGTGGAACGTACACTACGACCTCAAAATTGATTGCAATTTAAGAATCAAGATAGCCTATACTTTAATCAGGATTACCGCTCAATAAGCTGAAATTTTATACGCCGGGTCTGATTGCTTCCAGCTCAATTGAACTAGAAGAAATCAGGCCCGGCGTTCCTATTTACATAGATCAAGCGTTCAGATGCTATCCCAGATCTCGCGAATATAATAAAATCCCATCTCGCTTCTCCCAGCCGTTAGCTGACCAGAAGCGTTGACCTCCTATATTATGCTCCATCACAAACAGATGACATTTATCAATGCCTTCCTTGAGTAAAGCGGATAACGCTTTATCTACCAGTCTGGGCGCAATCCCATGACCACGATGTTCTGTGGCTACACCCAGATGATACAGAAATCCTCTGCGACTATCATGGCCTGCTAAAATCGTGCCTATGATGTTTCCAGCGTACTCACAGACAAAGCTAAGGCCTTCATTTCGCTGCAAAAATCGTGCAATCCGCTCCGGTGAGTCGGCCTCACTCAATCCTAACCCGTCTAAGCCATTCCATAGTGCAATAGCTTGATCATAATCGTCAGCCTGCATCGTACGGAATGTATATCCATCAGTTACGCTTGCCATGTCTCTAGTTCTCCTCTTACCCTTGTATATATCTATTGTACGCCAACGCATTGTTTGCAATTAGCGTGTCATTGTTTACCGTGTTGTATTCGGTGCGCTTTCTTCTCCAAGCTCCTGTTCGCGCTCTGCCTGCTTGCGATGGGCGATACGACTGCTGGCCGAGGCTGCGATTGCACCCACAATATCGTCCAGAAACGTATGAATCGGTCCAAGGCTTTTATCGTTCAGGCGTTCCAGCACACCCGGTTTGAGCTTATCGACATAACCGTAATTGGTAAATCCAATACTGCCGTACACATTAACGATGGAGAAGGCTAGAATTTCATCCACTCCGTATAATCCCTCGTCATGCTCAATCATATCCTGCAATGGGGGAAGAAGAGCACCCTGTTCCGCAAGAATATCTAGCTGGATGCCCGTAAGCACGGCATTTTGAACCTCGCGCTTCATCAACACCTTGTCCACATTCTCTAAACATTCTTCCATCGTTAGGTTCGGGTAATATTTTTTCTGTAGAAGCATAACCAGTTCTGCGATTTCAGTCATACTTACACCACGCTTGTGCAGCCACTCACGGGTGGCATCGGCTACCTTTTTACTATTCAGGCTGTAAGGTACTTTTTTCTTGTCCATAAAGTTGAAGTTACCCTCCTCGTGTAGATCCTAATTTTCTACTGCAATTATGACCAGTGTGTCCAGTCTGCTAAAAAAGTAGTTATTTTTTACGCAGGGCTCGTATACATATTAGTACAATCTGTACAAAATTGTTAGGGAGGAACTTCATTTATGAACATAAAACACCCATGGCGTATGACCTCTGTAGCCGGGCTGCTATCCCTGCCCCTGTTGTTGTCCGGATGCAGCCTTTTCGGCAACGAAGCGGCGTCCATTGACCCTCCGCCGTCCACGACAGAGCAGTCCATGATTAAGGCTGTAACCGGAAAAGCACCTGCCACTACCGGGCAGTTGAGGGCTGTTTTTTTGCAAGATCATAACGGCTTGCTGGCCCCTGTATCTTTACCGATTGCTTCAGGCGATGTACAGGCAGATGCCAAGTCGGCGCTGGAAACACTGGTTGAGGGCGGGCCTTATGCCGGATTATTACCAGAAGGATTTAAAGGTGTACTGCCTCAGGGTACAGAAGTGAAAAGTGTGACAGTGGACAAGGATAACAAGCTGGCTGTTGTCGAATTTAACAAATCTTTCGCCAACTATAAGCCACAGGAAGAACGCAAATTAATGGAAAGCTTGACTTGGACCTTGACCGACCGTCCCGATATTAAAAGCGTGCAGATTTGGGTGGATGGTAAAAAGCTGAACGAAATGCCTGTTGGCGGCACACCACTGGACCATCCGCTCACGCGCGCAGTAGGGATTAATTTGGAGGTCGGTCATGGTGTGACCCCTCTGGATTCCAGTCCAGTCACCGTATATTTCTCTTCATCTTCGCCTGCTGGAGTACAATATTATGTACCTGTAACACGACTGGTCAGTCCGGAAAAAGATCGTGTCCAGTCCGCTCTACATCAATTAATTCAAGGTCCACAGACCAAGGATGGATTGCAGGAAGTGATGACAGGGGAGACGGCGCTGAAATCGGTAGAACGCTCCAAAGATAACGTCATTACGGTATCACTCTCGGATGATATGTTTGCCAAAGGGGAGGCCGTACCTGCTGAATTTTTGGAATCGGTCGTACTGACAGCAGCGGACAATTCGGATGATGCGGTCAAAACGAAGATTCGCATTGAACTGAATGGTGAGAAAAGCGTGATTGGACAAAATAATCAAAATTATGGAGAGCCTGTAGCCAAGCCGCAGCACATTAACGAAATTCCTCTTTAAGGACAGGGAATCGTCATTGGGGTGCTTTTGCCTGCACACTTTGGTAAAATAAACATATAAGAACAGGTTGCATACGACGTAGGAGGAAAAAGCATGAGTAGATCTAACGGACGAAACGGTGATGAGCTGCGCCCGATGAAATTGACAGCAGGAGTAAATAAATACGCGGAGGGCTCTGTTTTTATAGAGGTTGGCGAGACGAAAGTCATCTGTACGGCTACAGTGGAAGAGCGCGTTCCTCCCTTTATGAAGGGTCAAGGAAAAGGCTGGGTGACCGCCGAATATTCCATGCTTCCGCGGGCGACACATAGCCGCAATCAGCGTGAAGCTGCGCGCGGCAAGCTGACAGGCCGTACTATGGAAATTCAGCGTCTGATCGGAAGAGCGTTGCGTTCGGTTGTCAATTTGCAGGCGCTTGGTGAACGGACGATTACGTTGGACTGTGACGTCATTCAGGCGGACGGCGGGACGCGTACAACCTCCATTACCGGTTCTTTCGTAGCGTTGGCGATTGCAGTAAATAAAATTGCGATCCAGCACAAGTTGCCTGTTTTCCCTATTACGGATTTTCTGGCTTCCGTCAGCGTAGGGGTTGTTGGTGACAAGGCGCTGCTGGATCTGAATTATGAAGAGGATTCCAAGGCTAAGGTGGACATGAATCTCGTCATGACTGGCAGTGGAAAATACGTCGAGCTGCAAGGTACGGGGGAAGAAAGCCCATTTGACCGTCATGAATTGGATCAGCTGCTTAGCTTGGGTGAACAAGGGATTTTGCAAATGATCGAGCGCCAAAAAGAAGTACTCGGACCGATTGCCGATAAGATCGGTGCTGGACGTACAGGAGCTGGGGCCTAATGCGACTGGATGGTCCGGTTGTCATTGTCGCTACGAAGAATAAAGGGAAGGTGCGGGAATTTGCACATGCTTTTGCGCCGTTTGGCAAGGAAGTCAGAAGTATGTACGATTATCCCGACATTCCTGATGTCGTTGAGGATGGCACAACCTTTGCCGAAAATGCGTTAAAAAAAGCCAAAGCGGTGGGAGATGTGCTCGGATTGCCTGTGCTGGCCGATGATTCCGGTCTGTGCGTGGACTTGCTGGATGGTGCGCCGGGCGTATATTCGGCTCGTTATGCTGGAGAAGGTGCCAGCGATCACGAAAACAATATCAAGCTACTCGACGTTCTGGAATCGAAGCAGCTTGGTGATGATACCGGACAGCCTTTGCTAAGCCCGGCTCAATTTGTCTGTACCTTGATTCTGTATAATCCACAGACTGGGGAGACGTTGGAATCGACGGGCTCCGTGGAGGGCTGGATTACGACTGAAACCGCGGGCAGCGGTGGGTTTGGGTATGATCCGCTGTTCTATTTGCCAGAGTTTGAAAAGACAATGGCGGAGCTGACGTTGGAACAAAAGCAGGCTATCAGTCATCGGGGCATAGCCCTGCGTAATTTGGCAACAAAGCTGGGAAATCCGCAGGCATAGTTTGGTAGCAGGGCGAATAATATACCTGTCATATACGAAAAAAAGGCTATCCGTCAGTCATAGGCTGCGGATAGCCTTTTTTGGTACTTTCTGTTCCACGTATCGTATGCATCAAGAAAGATGGGCGGTTGCCACCTCGTACTTTACGACTTAAGCAGTTAGCACATTTTATCGAATAGCCACCTTGTAGGTGCGCAGCCAATTATCCACTTGCGTCAAGTAAGCAAATAACTGCGGACCCGACATCAGCTGGCCAAACCAAGGTAGATTGGTGGATGCCTCCGGTGAGGCGGCAATATCCCGTACCTTTTTCGCATCGATCAGCTTGAGCAGTGGGGAAGAGGAATCGTCCAGCAGTTGCAGCGCCTGCTTTTTCACAGCGGCAAGATAGGAGGGATTATGCGTTTTGGGATACGGGCTTTTTTTGCGATACAGCACATCATCCGGCAATACACCCTCCAACGCCTTGCGTAAAATACCTTTTTCACGTCCGCCTGTCATTTTGATGCTCCACGGAATGTTCCATACATATTGCACCAGCCGATGATCGCAATACGGCACCCGTACTTCGAGTCCCACCCCCATACTCATCCGATCCTTGCGATCCAGTAGGGTAGGCATAAAGCGGGTGATGTTCAAATAAGACATGACGCGCATTTGCGCAGCTTTTCCTGTTTCACCCTGTAGCTTCGGTACTTCTCCGACTGCTTCTGAGTAGCGGTCGTTCAAATACTCCAGCGGTTTGATCCAGTCCCGCACTTCTGGGGATAGCAGACTCGCTCTCATATCGGGAGCAACTGCCCACGGAAATGTGCCTGAGTTCAGCATATCCTCCCGATGGAACCATGGATATCCGCCAAACACTTCATCTGCTGCTTCACCAGAAATAGCAACCGTAGCGCCCTTTTTAATCTCCCGGCAAAAGAGATACAGTGACGAATCCACGTCCGCCATTCCGGGTAAATCCCGCGTTAGCGTGGAGTTGTTCAGAGCTGCTACAACTTCTGGTGTATCGAATTCAATCCAGTGATGATTTGTCCCTAATTCATCGACCATTCGCTGTATCCAGGGGGCATCAGCTCCGGGCTGAAACGCATGGGCTTTAAAATGCTTGTCGTTGTCCACATAATCGACCGAATACGTATGAACTTGTCCCTGCCCGGTACGTTTGTAATAATCGACGGCTAATGCGGACAGGGCGCTTGAATCCAGCCCGCCAGACAATAAGGTACATACCGGTACATCCGAAATAAGCTGCCGCTCCACGGTATCCATCAATAGCTCTCGTACCTTGAGTGCCGTTTCTTCGGTGTTATCCTCATGTGCAATGCTTTCGAGCTTCCAGTAGGCTTGGATGCGTACGCCGTCACGGCTGTAGGTTAGGGTATGTCCGGGACGCAATTCCTTCATCGATGAATAGACGCCGTGTCCGGGGGTGCGTGCAGGCCCAATGATAAAAATTTCTGCCAATCCCTCGGCGTCTACGGCGGCCTCAACGGCTGGATGCTGGAGCAATGCTTTGGGTTCGGAGCCAAATACGAATACATCTTCGGTTTGGCTATAAAATAACGGCTTCACTCCCAGTCGGTCTCGTGCCAGAAATACCTGCTCCCGCTCACTATCCCAGACCGCAAACGCAAAAATGCCGTTCAACCGATCTACACAATCCGGGCCCCATTCGATATAGGATTCGAGCAGTACCTCTGTGTCGCATTGTGTACGGAAAAAATGTCCGCGTTGTTGCAGCTCTTTTTTCAGCTCAGGCGCGTTATATATTTCCCCGTTATATACAATCGTATAAGTGATATCCTCAAGCTGCCGGATCATGGGCTGAGCGCCGTTTTCCGGGTCCATTACGCTTAGTCTTCGGTGTCCGAAGGCACACGGGTTGGATATCCAGGTACCCGCAGCATCCGGTCCGCGATCGGAGAGCGTTTGCGTCATATTTAGCAGCAACTCAGATTGATGCATCAAGTCTCCGTTCCACTGTATGAAACCTGTAATTCCGCACATGTCTATTCATCCTCTCTTTGTCGTGTTCATCCAGTGTTGGAATGAATCAAAAACTAAATCCCCAGTTCATCAGTATATATGCCGAAAAGAAGCATAAAATGTCTGTCCGTTCCGAAAACTACAGATGGGGCAACCCGTTTACTCGTGAGGAAGGAGGGAGACAATGTACTACATCAAGGATGCCAAAATACGCCGCTTCACTGAACTTGACGGAGTGCGCTGCGCTGAGGTAGAAGTGCGTCCCGGTGCCGCAGATGACCCGGAGCTGCTGGTTTATATCACAGCCACGAATCAGAAGGATGGTCTGCCTGACTATGACATGGTAAGGATCATCCGCAATGATGCTGATCTGGAGCTGGATTGGTACGACAATAATCTGCATTCGGCATTTGAGGAAGTGACCGACAAGGCTTTTACTGACTCTACGCACATTACCGCTGGTGAGGAACGGGAAAAATTCAAAAGGGAATTGCTTTCCTATGGGCAGCTTAGTACAGAGTTTGCCAAGGAGTTCGGGACATGAGGATATGGTGTACTATACCTCGGCTTTTGTTGATTTGGGCACCGGCGCCATCACCGGATCAGCGTGAAAGGAGGGGGAAATCATAGACGGCAAAGCGAAGTATAAGAAAAACAAAGGCAGCAGTTATATTCATAACAATGAGTTCGCGGAAGAAGTGCTGGAGAAAAACGTAAGACATGAAGTACGCAGAAGTCCTAAACGCTTTGGGAATAAATAAGCTACCAGTGAACTAAAGCAACTCATCAAAGTTGATCCCAAAGAAGCCTCCGTATTCGTCAAATTTGCGAATATGGGAGGCTTCTTTTAGAATTAGGCCGCTTCACGCAGCGTCATGATCCCTTTGTAGATGTTATAAACAAAAACGCCGAGATAGACCACTACAAATAGCAGTACAAATCCGATAACTGAACCTGCATGATTGGCAGTGATAATAAAATACACTAGCGGAATCGCCGCAATAATGGGGAAAATGTGCGATAAAATGGCTTTTTTCGCGTGTCCCTGAACATATTCATCCCGGACTGCGATCCACACAATGACCGGCACCAGAAAAGGTGCGAAAAAAATGCTGAAATAACAAAGTGAAGACAAAAGGCCTCTCACGGATCACCCCTCCTTTTTGGCATCGTTCTTTGTACATAATACCCCGTTAGCGTCCAAATGATTCCTTTTGCAGCCTGCTTTCCTGTATAATGAAAAAATGCTTTTGACAGTTGGTCAAAATGTGATATAATAATTAATGCACTGAATACATAAGGTTTTATTGATTGTCATCTTGTCCCAGTAGCTCAGCTGGATAGAGCAACGGCCTTCTAAGCCGTCGGTCGGGGGTTCGAATCCCTCCTGGGACGTATAGCAAAAGCTTCCTAATTCAATATTAGGAAGCTTTTTTGTGTTCCAGTGGGATGAGAACCCCTTGGGGGACGTCGGAGCTAAGCATCGTTAGCATAAACTTCGCAGTCTCGACCGTAGGGAGAGTATCCCTCCTGGGACGATAGCAAAAGCTTCCTACATGTAGGAAGCTTTTTTGTATCCCGGCAGTATGATTGATTCTGGTTCTATACTGTCGCCTTTTCCTTATGAGCAAAGAATTGCGGCAAATGTTCTTTGTGTTCTTCCAGCAATTCATCCAGCACGGTTTGGGCGATATCCCCGCTTGGAACGAGCGGATTCAGGGTGAAGGCTTGCAGTGCTGTCGCATAGTCACCAGTGACCGCCGCTTCAATGGTCAGCTCTTCCATCGACTTCATGACTTGCAGCAGGCCCCGTTGTGCTGGTGGGAATTTGCCAAAGTTTACAGGCTCTGCACCATGCGCGCGAATGACACTGGTTACTTCGATGGCGCTATCATAAGGGACATCATCAATCGCACCATTGTTACGTGTACTAACCACCATCAATGTGCCTTTGTTGTTATAAATGGAATTAATGATTTCACAGGCAGCATCGCTGTAATGTGCACCGCCGCGTTTGGATAATTCCTCTGGCTTGTAATCCAGATTCGGGTCTTTGTACAATTCAAACAAACTTTCTTCCAGACGTTTGACGACTTGGCCCCGAGTTCCTTCGTTTTTGGCCTCCTCTAATTCTTCCTTGAGCATGTTGTCGGTCATGTAGTAATACCGATGGTAAGGACAAGGCAGCATTTTCAATTGACGAACCTGATCATACAGGAAGCGCATGTTCTTAATATTTTCAACAACCTTCTCCGGTTTTGCACCAGGTGCGTACAATCCTTCGATGACTTGCTCTGTTAATTCTTCTCCGGTTTTGTCATAAACTTTGTGCCAATGAAGGTGGTTAATTCCTGCAAATTTAAAGAACAGCTCTTCTTCCGATTTGTCCAGTACAGCCGATGCACTCTTGATCGCGCCGATGGGAACATTACATAATCCGATGACTTTATCCCACTTACCATAACGAAGTACCGCTTCGGTGACCATACCCGCAGGGTTGGTGAAGTTAATCAACCATGCATTCGGACACAGTTCTTTCATATCTTCAACGATACTGAGGATAACGGGTATGGTACGAAAAGCTTTGAACATCCCGCCAGCCCCATTAGTTTCTTGACCGATCATGCCGTGTTTTAACGGAATACTTTCGTCCTTAATCCGGGCTTCCAGCAAGCCTACCCGAAATTGTGTTGTGACAAAATCGGCATCCTTCAAGGCTTCCCGACGATCCAGTGTCAAATGTACTTCACAATCAATGCCTGCGGCCTTCACCATCCGTTGGGCCATGGCCCCCACGATCTCCAGCTTTTCGCGTCCTGCCTCAATATCTACCAGCCATAATTCCCGGATGGGAAGCTCTGCATAACGTTTGATAAAACCTTCTACTAATTCTGGTGTATAGCTGGAGCCTCCGCCAATAGTTGCGATCTTTATGCCTTTTTTCATGGTTAGTGCCTCCTGAGTATGTTTTTTAAAACCGCTTTCTTAAGCTCAAATTCACTGTAATCCCTGTAATGCATTACAGGTCAAGCGCTTTTAAAAAACTTATTTGGGGAAGGTGACAATTATAGGGCGGGGCCACGAAACATGCTAAACACGAACATGCTAAAATAGAAAGAACGAGGTGAGAAATGTGGCAAATATTCATGAAATTGCAAAGCTGGCGGGTGTATCCTCGGCAACGGTGTCTCGTGTCATTAATAACCATCCGTACGTAAGTGAACCGACAAGGCAGCGTGTACAGGAGGTCATAGACCGACTGGATTATGTACCTAATTTGAATGCGGTTTCATTAAAAAAGGGCATGACCAAGCTCATAGGAATTATTTCAATTTCTTTTAATGATTCATTGGGTTCATTTGTGCGTGGATTTACAACCTATGCCCAGGAGCATGGTTTTAATATGGCACTATTTATTACGAATGGAGAGAAGGAGCGGGAGCTTGAAGCACTGGAAATGTTGCGGAGAAAGCAACTGGACGCCTTGGTCTGTATGATTCGCGTCAATGAGTGGAGTGTGATTGAGCACTACACCAAATATGGTCCAATTGTGACATGGCAGCGTGTAAACATTGAGGCCATCCCGTCTGTATTTATGGACCAGTATCAGGGGTACATGCTTGCGCTGGAGCATCTGTATGCCAGAGGCTATCGCAGCATTGTGAATGTATATGGGAATATGAGGGGATTGAATACGAAGGAGCGCATACGGGCTTATCATGATTTTTGCAAAAAACATGATTTGAACGCTGATGCTTTCTCGCATTTTTATGGCTTAAATTCAATAGAAGCGGGTGAACAAATTGCTCACTGGTGGGGCGAACAATCCAACAAGCCGGATGCCTTCGCTTGTTCTACCGATTATTTGGCTGCAGGGCTGTTGACCGAAGCACGTAGGCTCGGTGTTTCTATCCCGAGTAATGTTGCAGTGGTGGGCTTTGATAACACCGAAATTTCGCATTTGCTTGATTTAACCACCATTCATTACCCGATTGACAAGCAAGCGGAAAATGCATTCATTATGATTCGAAATGCCCTAGAGGGGCTTCATGAAGAATTACATCCCTTGGAATTCAAGTTAGTAGAGCGAGCGACCACCTAATATCCTGGTTATTCTTTTTTATCCGGTGCTGAGCTATTCAAGTCACATAATTGAGGTGATATTTTATGCAATATAGGTTAACTGATACTCACTTTGGCACGCTCTATCATATTTCGGTACCAGAAGATTTCGAATCTTTTGATCATAATAAAGCACTAACTCCGGGTGAGGGAGGCGACTTCTTTTTTGAAGAGTTCCTTAATCCAGTACTAAAATTAATAAATGAAAATAAAAAGTAAAAAATAAAAAAGGACTCCATAACAGCATAAATCCCCAGGAGTCCCTTCTTTACACAATACTCTAATTCAAACGAATTTCTAATAATTCCATTTCGAAAATTAAGTCAAAAAAACATGTATAGATCGTAAGTAGAATTAATGATTTAAAATAGGTATTTCTCCAAGCAGATTCTTCAAGTTAATGGAATCCCACGGCATATGTTCGGTTATACCTAACCCAACTACATCAGTTTCTTCAGATAGTTCTTTAATCAGATGAAGTAGTTGAGGTATTTGCATTGTTCCCGCAGGAGAAAGATTATAGGGAGCTTCAGGGTTGGCGAATAATAAAGAACGAAATGCTTTTGGATCAAGTACATCTAAATCAAGGTGAATCGCCAGGTGCTTGATGCCGCTTTCTTTAATCCACTCTTTTATTGATTCGGTACTGGTCGTTAACTCTTGGGTCCCAGCAGTTCGAATCCCTAATCTTTGAATTACTTCAGTATCTGTTTCTGTAGTGGTAACACCTAACCTTTGAAATGTCTCTGAAAATGCTTTTGTTTCTTCTTCTGTAGGAGCTGCTAATCCAGCGATAAAGACATTTTCAGGTTTAAGAGGAATTTTCACATGTTTTGCGAACTCCTCATCTCCTTCTCCCAAAAGGTTCCCAAGCGGTAATGTATGTCCGTTATCATAGCCTACATATCTAACTAAATCACTGTGAGCATCAATCCAAATTAATCCTAATTCTCCGCCGTATCGTTCGTTTAAATAGGCAAATGGGGCTTGCTCGACTAAGCAGTCACCACCAAACATTACTATGCGATCTGGCTTATGAGCGTCAATGATATGTTGAGCAGCCTCTAATTGTTCAAGTAGCTGTTTTCTCCCATACATACCGTTCTCGTTGGCAAGCGGAGTTCCATCATAAGCTTGAACTGGAACATGAATAAGGGGTTGATCATTGTCTGGGGCTAGCCAAGCCAGCAGTTCAGCTCCAAAAGAGTAGTTAGGATTGTTTCCTCCTTGCCATTGCGGCATTAACAGGCGTATTGTTTTAGTCATATTTTCTCTCCTTTACTTCAAATTACGGTTAGTATAAACTGAACGCAAATAAAAACGTAGTACGCACTAATTTGATAGGTACTACCCGAAAGGATAGTGTGAATATGAGTATGGCTGAATTTAAAGGTAAAGTTAAAAACATTCAAGATACACCTTTTGGTTATACAGTGTCAGTTATTGGTGGTAAATGGAAAATGGTTATTATTTATCTTCTGGCCGAAAACCAAGTGGTTCGCTTTAATGATCTGAAAAGACAAATCGGAGCTATTACATATAAAACATTGAGTTCACAGCTAAAAGAATTGGAAGCGGATGGTCTGGTGAATCGGAAAGAGTACCCCCAAGTTCCACCTAAAGTTGAGTACAGTCTTACAGAAAAAGCGGAAACACTATTGCCTGTTTTGGAAGGGTTATGTGAATGGGGAACCAAAAATCAATATAATTAAGTTTCGTTTTTTAATTGCTTTCGAATGTTATAGGAATATTAGAAAAGACGATTGACATATATTTATAGTTAATCAGGTATTCAACGAGCTCAAGTGCACTGGGGATAGGAAGCTTAAAAATCAGTATCTTTTGGGGGGGATATTTTTGACTATGGCGATTATTTTATTTATAGCGTACAACACAGAGCCTCATCTCTACTTTATTAGTGTAAATGAGGCTCTTGCGTGAACTATTAAAGGCACTTTATAGCTTTTGGGACATCCCCGGATGTTTGATGCTTAGCACTACCTTTTTCTTTAGTTCCTCTGCAGCAGCTCGAATCTGTTTTGCCTGCGTCACAGCCGAAATCACCGCTACACCATCGGCACCCGCACCTACCACTTCCTCCACACGGTCTATCGTAATGCCACCGATCCCGACGATGGGCAGATCAATTCCCGCTTTGCGCATCTCATGCAAAATGGCTGGACCCTGCACCGCATGAGCATCATCCTTTGAGATGGTGGGATAGATGGGGCCGACGCCGAGGTAGTCCGCACCTTGCAGAATGGCTCGACGAGCTTCCTCAATCGTATGGGCGGAGACGCCAAGGATTCGGTTTCCGATCCGCGTACGCACAGAATCAGCCGATTCATCGTCCTGACCGATGTGAACACCGTCGGCGTTGAGCTCAAGAGCCAGCTCCACATCGTCATTGACGATAAAGGGGATACCAGCGTGGTGGCACAGATCTTGTAGCTGACGCGCAAGTTCAAACATAGGAACCCCTGTTAACGCGCTACGGCCCTTTTCCCGGAACTGGATCATGGTTGTGCCGCCAGCAAGAGCCTCCTGCACGACCCGACTTGGTTCCGCGAGGCAGTTCACGCTTCCAACAACCAGATACATCTGTAAATGCCGCCGCATGATCTCAGGTAATATTCGACCGCTCATTGGAGTATCTCCTGACGACGGCGGTAGGCCCAATGATTGGTTGGACCGTGTCCCTGGCCCAGATACAATGTATCCTCAATCGCCGCCTGAATGAAGGCTCTTCCATTGACAATAGCTTCCGGTACAGACACGCCTTTCCCTAATTCAGCGGTAATCGCTGCTGAGAACGTACATCCTGTTCCGTGTGTGTGGACAGTTCGCACCCGCTTGCCGCCCAGCTCTGTGAAGGCTGTTCCGTCAAAGAGCAGGTCAATGACCTGACCGCTGTTTTCGCTCTCCTCATCGTGGCCGCCCTTGATCACAACGAATTTGGGACCCCGGCTGCTAATATGTCTCGCAGCTTCGCGGCGTCCTTCCATCGTACGAATGCTTATCCCGGTTAAGGCCTCCGCTTCCGGGATATTTGGTGTGACGACCAGTGCCAAGGGGAGCAGGTCGTCGTTCAAAGCTTGCACCGCTTCTGGTTGCAGCAGCTTTGCACCCCCTTTGGCAATCATTACAGGATCGACGACAACCTTTTCCCAGCCGAACTTTCGGATCTGCTCGGCCACAAGACGGATGATGCCTGCATCAAATAGCATGCCAGTCTTTAGGGCGTCGACTCCAAGATCTGATCCTACAGCTTCGATCTGTTGCGCTGTTGCTTCCTGTGGCAGCGGATATACACCGTGAACTCCCAAAGTATTTTGTACCGTTATGGCCGTAATAGCTGACATGCCGTATACGCCAAGCTCCTGAAAGGTTTTGAGATCGGCTTGAATTCCAGCCCCGCCGCCACTGTCTGAACCGGCAATCGTCAGCGCTCTCGGTACATGCACGTCTCTCATCGCGCACCACCTGTTGTAGTTGTTCCAGCTTCACGGATCGTGACATGCCCCTCTAGCGAACCAGTATGTAGTTTGGCAAGCTCGTCGAGAAAGGCAATCTGGAAGCTGCCCGGCCCCAGCTTTGCGGTATGCGCTGCGGCTCGAGAAGCTGCTGCACCGTAAAATGCCAAACCTGTTGTGCCTGCGAGCAGCAGGTTGGGTTCAACTGCTGCAAACGCACCCAACACAGAGGTCAGCAGGCAGCCTGTTCCGGTTACCTTCGTAAGCAGCGCGTCTCCGCCCCTAATCAATCGTACTTCAACCCCATCGGTGATGACGTCCTCTTTTCCAGTGATGACAACCATGGTATGGAGCGTTTGCGCAGCCCGAACTGCCAGATCGACATTACTGCTGTCAGCACTGTCGCCTGCATCTACCCCCTTAATCTTTCGGGCTTCTCCGATAAGATTGCCGATTTCGGCTGCATTACCCCGTACTAGTGAGATGTTAACCTCGTTTAGAATTCGCAGTGCTGACTCGGTTCTAAAACTAGTTGCTCCCGCACCGACTGGATCTAACAGAACTGGAATACCGTGAGCATTCGCCGATTGTCCAGCAAGGATCATGGCATCCACTAGCTCACGGTTTAGCGTACCGATATTTAACACGACGGCGCCCGCTATTTTGGCCATATCTGCTACTTCCTCGGGTGCATAAGCCATCACCGGGGAAGCCCCTAGTGCATATAGGCCGTTGGCTGTAAAGTTGGTGACCACCACATTGGTTATATTATGAACGAGGGGGTTGCTGTTTTGTACCTTTGTCAGGAGCGCCGAATAACTTTGTTCCCATATATTCATCATGTTTATCCTCTCTCATCTATACTGATTATTCCAAGACCGTAGCGTGCATTTGGACGGGCCATTGCTCCTGCTTATAAGCCATATCCCAGAACATATATTCCAGCTGGCAGCTTAGCATAAAATGCTCAATCATCCGCTCTCGCTCGGCAGCCGTGGCGACTTTCGCCCAAGCATCCACACGCTCTCGATATTTGAAGGTTACATCTTCAATCTGGTTGCCATAGAAGCAAATCCACTCATAGAACGGATGAGACTCGTCCGGTCTTACCTCATCCATTAGCCTGCGTCCAATTTCAAGATATGTCCATGGACATGGTAGCAGCACGGCCATGATTTCCCCAAGACTACCCTCATGTGCGACGGTCAGCATATGGCGGATATAATGATGAGCGGACGGAGCGAGTGGATATCCCTGCATCTCTTCATAGGTGACACCTGCGATAGCACAAAAATTTTGATGCGGATGAACCTCGCTGTTGAGAATAAAAGAGATCTGTTCGTTAAATACAGCCATATCCTCCCGGCTCGTGCTTTTGGAGATCGCGATGCCGTAAATCCGCATGTAGGCGTTCAAATATTCAAAGTCTTGTTTTACATAGTGAATCAGCTGTTCCCTTGTTAAATTTCCTTCAGCAATACCTCTCACAAAGGGATGCTCATAAATGGCTTGAAAAATGCCATCCGCCTGCTGACGGAGCTCTTGCGAAAAACTCATTTCCCCACCTCCAACAAAAATGGAGAACAAGAAGTCCCGTAAGATACAATTCTCGGAACAATGCCAAAAAGCCGCCCCGAAAACTGGAGCGGCTTCAACATAGGTTCAATGCGCAAAAACGCCTGAAACCCTATATGGAAGGCTCCACTTTCCTACGCTAGTACGAACTAGATCAGGTTCAAAGGGTCCAAGATTCATTCTTGTCTCAGCCATAATGGCTCCCCTAGTGGACTTTCCTATTCTTTTGACTAATACTGTACATTCGTTCCTATGTTATGTCAAACTGCTTATGCCTAGTGAAGGATTAGTGAGGGTGTTGGATTACACTTTCCACGGCTTTGACCCTCACATATTCCGGTTTCCACATTGCATCCCGAATGGCTTGCTCAATATCTGGAAGGTGTGCCTGAGCTACCTGATCCTGAATTGCGGCCTTTGCTACCGCAACCGCAACCGCAAACGAAACATCACGTAATTTTCGAATATGGGGCAGCAGTGCGCCGCCAAGTTCATTCGAATCTACGGCGTTGGCAACGGCATCAGCTGCTGCGGTAAACATGGAAGGGGTGATTCGTTTGGCCTTGACCACAATTGCGCCTAGACCCAGTCCCGGGAAAACAAAGGCATTGTTCGCCTGACCAATTTCAAATTTCGTACCGTTATAGGTGACGGGCTCAAAGGGACTTCCCGTAGCAATCAATGCTTTGCCATCAGTCCATCGTATCAAATCCTCGGGTACCGCTTCAGCCAGATTGGTAGGATTGGACATGGGCATAATGATCGGGCGTTCCACATGCTTTGCCATTTCCTTGATAATCTCTTCAGAAAAGGCACCCGCCACACCGGAAGTACCAATCAAGATTGTAGGTTTTACCTGACGGATGACCTCCAGCAACGGTATTTTGCCGTCTTCCGATCGGGCCCATGAGCTGATTTCTTCCTTTTTACGCACATATGGTTTCTGATAATCGAGTACATCTTCCATATCGTCCGTTAATAGCCCGCGATAATCAAAGGCCCAAAACGACCTGAAAGAATCTTCTGCAGGAAGCCCGTCCTCGATCATAGCGCTCTGTATTTGGTCGGCGTTACCGATTCCTGCTGCCCCTGGACCAAAGACAAGTATTTTTTGTTCACGTAGCGGAATTTTGGTGACACCTACCGCCGAAACAATCGCAGCTAATGTGACTGCTCCTGTGCCCTGGATGTCATCATTGAAGGTGAGAATGTTTTGACCGTATTTCCCTATAATGTGGCGTGCGTTCACGCTGCCCACATCCTCCCAATGCAAAAGCGCTTTCGGGAATTGTGTTAACGTTTTGCTGATAAAGGTATCAATAAATTGATGATAGGCTTCTCCGCGAACTCGTTTATGGCGGTTTCCGATGTATAGCGGATCATTCAGCAGCTTCTCGTTATTCGTGCCGACATCCAGTACAATGGGCAGCACCCGCCCGGGATGAATACCTGCCGCAGCTGTATATACAGCAAGTTTGCCAATAGCAATGTTAATTCCCCCGACCCCCCAGTCACCAATTCCCAAAATACTTTCTGAATCCGTCACGACGATCAGGTCAACATCCTCACTACGCAAGCCGGAATTATAGAACGCCTGTCCGATACCGTTCGGATGATCTATCGATAAATATACGCCCCCGGGACGGTTGTACTCATGGCTGTATTCTTGAATGGCGGTTCCTACAGTCGGTGTGTAGACTACGGGCAGCATTTCACTCAAATGGTCGGTTAGCAGCCGATAGTAAAGCACGACATTCCGGTTATGAAGATCGTTAAGTGAAGCATTTTTACGCAGCATGGTGGGTTGTGCCAGGAATTGCTGATATGCCCGAACGCTCTGTTTTTCCAATGAAAGGACAGTGGGAGGAAGAATTCCTTCCAAGCCCAGTTCTTTGCGTTCTTCTTCTGTAAATGCCACCCCTTTGTTCAAAAGAGGGTTTGCTAGGACGTCCTTTCCTCGTAAGGGAGTAGATAATGACCCATCACGATTGACATGAAATGCTTCCATAAAAATACCTTCTTTCCCTATATTTTGATAATTATTCATGATGAAAATGACATGTTGTCCATAGTATGGACGTACAAATTGGTTTTATTCGCCTATCAATCTATGACAAAATGACCATATGTGTATCTTTTTATTAATCCTATAGAACTAATTTTGTTTTCGGATTCACCTTGTAATTCGTATAGTAATAGTCCTAATGAATCGGGTCTAAATGCTCTGTTTTTATCAAATATGAAAATTAGTTTTTCTTCTCTTGAATGCTTATATATCAAGGTATGTGAGCTATTATGTTAAGAAAATATGAAGTATTTGGACATTAATTTAATCTTACTAAGCAAACATTTTTAATTCTTTTTCAACAAAATAGAATTATTCGGAGGAAAAGGAGAGGTTTGTGTGCAGGGACCTATAGCCATTTTTAGCGATAACAACAGGGCTATTGATTATCCCAATGTGATTTGTTTTTACCAATATATACAGTGCGAGGACACGGAGGAAGCTTCAGTCTACGAGGGCGCAAGTTGCTGCCTGATAGATTATAGGGAGCCGGGGCAAGCCGTGCGGAAAGCTAATCAGATCCGTAGCCAATTTCCGCAAATGCCATTGCTATTGGTGACGGATGTAACCTTTCCGTTCAGTGATCAGCATATGGTGCAGATTATCGGAGTAGGCCGATTGCGTCTGCTATTTTGGCAAGCCAATGATACCGAAGAAATACTTTCTGAAATACAAAGCTTGCTCTATCCCGAGTATTCGACTAAAAGCCAACATGTTGCATTCATCTTGTCTGTGTATAACGAAGAGAAACGTTTTGTTCATGTCAAAACCTTTGCTGAGCGACTGCAAGCCTTTATCCGCAGCCATATTATAGAGGGTTCGATTTATCTCATTGATGATGGTAGCCACGATGGCACGAATGCCTTGATTAAAGCGCTGGAGGCAGCAACGGACTTGTCCGTGAACCGGATTAACCAGAACTTGAGTCCACTGCTTCAAACAAGGGAATTGGGACGCAATACGCGCAAGGCAGGGACGTATCTGGAAGGAATGCGGACCATCGGTGCGGATTACTACGTATTTGTGGACGCGGACGATTCCTTTTTTATTGAGGATATTGCCAGAATGATCAATGTTGTTCAACAGGGCTACTATGATGTTGTGATTGGAACCAAAGATATGACCGCCGAGAATCGTTCTTTATTGCGATCTATCGTCAGCTTTGGCAAACGGGTCGTCTCTCGCCCCTTTTTACCAACCGGTGTAGTAGATTCCCAGACGGGTCTTAAAGTGATGAGCTCGGTTGCCGTGAAGCGGATGTTTCCACATTTGAAGGAACAACTCGGACTAGCGCTGGATCTGGAGATGATGTTCATTGCCAAGCGACTTCAGCTCCGTGTGCTGCAACTACCCGTCAAATGTATTGACCGAGATGGCTCGCACATTCATGTCTGGAAGGATTCCATTCGTTTTTTGCGCTCTATCATTGAGATTTGGCGACTGGATCGGCGGGTGAGATAACCACGTGAACAACCGATTGCGTTCGTTGATGTTTCCCCTCTTTAATGTGCTGCTTAACGGATTCAATTTTTTCTTCCACATTGCAGCGAGCTGGTACCTTACCGGACAAGCCTATGGTCAGGCGAACGCGCTGTTGGCCCTCTTTGCACTGTTGTCCGTATTGGGCTTATCCATCCAGCTGTTAACCGCCAAGCTGGTGTCCAAGGCTGACAAGAAGCTTCCGCTACGCAGCTTACCGCTCGGTTCTCTGTTACTAAAAGCACCTCTAGTGCTAACTTTGCTTGCCATGATCTTTTCACTTTCCTTTCATCCGTTGCTGCGTTCGCTATTGGGCGTTGAGTCCGGCCCGCTGTTCATGCTGTATGCCTTGATCGGATTGCATATTCTGGTGAGTTCGTGCCGTGGAGATTTACAGGGGAGGGAACGCATGCTGGCGCTCAATGTGAACTATTACATTGAGGTATTAGGGAAGCTATGCCTGTTTTTTGTCCTGGCTGCCCTGGGGTTAAGGTTGGAAGCCTTACTATTAGCGAGCTGTGGGGGAATGCTGCTGTCGTTGCTTCACGGCTGGATCGTTTCGGCCCGAGGCTTGTCCCTATTGACATATAGAGGAGAACATATCCCTGCTGGGTTATGGAAGTCACTAGGTCAGGATTTCACCGACAGCCTTATGACGAATTTATTCATTCTGTTTTGTATATCCATCGACATGTTGTATGTACAGCACTACTTTCCTGAGCAGGCCAGCAGCTATGCCATTGCGCTGAAGTACAGCCAGTTGGTCTATTACGTTTCGTACAGCTTGATTTCTGCCTTTATTCCAAAGATCGGTGCGCAGGGGCATGACCGCCAGGCTTTGGGCAAGTTAATTGTAATCTATGCTGGATTAATGGCTGTAGCGGCGCTGTGTGTATATGTGGGCACAACTTATATATTCCCACCCTCTATTCCCATATTATTTGGAGCCTCTTACCAGGCGGCTGAGGCCTATATTCCATGGGGAGGCTGGGTGTATTGGCTTTTTTCCATCGTGCTATTTTTTGTGCATGTGCACGTATTAGTGGGCAGACGCACCTTTATGTTCAGTCTGATGGCGGGAGCCGCAGCTTTATTAGTAGCCTTTCATATGGCTCACACAGACCCGATCGATTTTTTGTTGTCAGAGTTCATTGTGTACGGAGCTATGTCTCTCTACTTTGTGATAGATGCCTATATGTATTTGTTCAAAATAAAGATAAGGGGAGGAATCACCCCATGAATACCATACTAGAGCAGGACGATAAGACCGTAGTTCTATTGCTTTCCTGGCGTGACATTCGTTCTCCGAAAAGCGGGGGAGCAGAAATTTTCACCCATGAAATGCTGAAACGCTCACAGCAAGGTCGGTTTCAGTTCATTCATTTCTCACCTCAATTTGAGGGGATGCCTGAGCATGAAGTCATTGACGGTGTTACGTATATTCGAAAAGGAAACATATACAGTGTTATTTATTATGCGATGCGCTATTACCGTCGTCATCGGCAGCAGATTGACTATGTAATTAATCAAGCGAATACGCATCAGTTCTTTACCCGATTTTGGGTGGAGGCATCCAAGCGAATTTTTTTCATACATCAGCTAACAAGGGAAATATGGTATGAAAATGCCAGGTTCCCGCTAAATATGATTGGATTTCATATGGAGCCCCTCATGCTTAAGCTGGCACGGAGGGATCGGACGCTCACCGTATCCCCGTCTACCCGGTATGATCTGCTTAAGCTGGGCTTTCATCCGGATCGTGTTCATCTTTTACCGGAAGGCATTGAGTTTGATCATTGGCCGCGTGAACAATTTTTGACGAAGGAGTCTAACCCAACCTTCATGTATGCCGGACGCTTTGTTAAATATAAGGGCATTGATCTGGTCGTTGAAGCCTTTGGGCGGCTCAAGGAAAAGTTCCCCCAGGCTATGTTATGGATTGCCGGAAAAACCGATAAAACCTATGTGACAGAACAATTATTGCCGATTATAGAACGGTATGGATTGACATACGGAGAACCGGATGAACAGGGACAATCACAAGCCGATATTACCTTTTATGGATTTGTTTCAGCAGAGTATAAGCTGGAGCTGATGAGCCGTGCCCATGCGCTCGTATTCCCTTCCCTGCGTGAAGGCTGGGGATTGACGATTACCGAAGCGGCAGCGGTTGGAACTCCCAGCATTGTGAGCAATTCTCCTGGTCTGGTGGATGCGACGGATTTCGGAAAAAGCGGATATTTATGCTTTCACGGCGATATCCGAGGATTGTCTGAACAAATGGAAAGAGCGGCAGAGGGTGGCGAAGATTACATGGCCATCCGTGAGCGAGCGTACCAATATGCGCTAAGATTTCATTTTGATCATACAGCTGCCGCATTTGAGCAGTTGATGGAGAATTGGACAGAGGAGGCGGAACAGAGTGGACAAAGTGGTCATTCTCTTCTCCACGTACAACAATGAACGTACAATAGAGCCTTGTTTGCGAAGCTGTATGGGGCAAAATTACAGGGATCTGCATATTGTAATTGCCGATGATGGCTCCAGTGATCGGACGGTTGAGACGATTCGTATGCTGTCCGCAGGGAGCTCAGTACCCGTAACCGTATTAGAGCTTCCTCATGGAGAGCGGGGAGTTGCTAGAGTCAAAGCGGTTGAGGAAGCGAAGCGCTTAGGTGCCGAATACATATTTGTATTGGATTCCGATATGATTTTAGCCGAACATCTAATTCAGCAAAGCATCGACTTTTTTGACGATTATCAAGATATTGGCGCCTTGGTTATTCCAGAGGAGGCATATTCGGAAGCAAATAATTTTTTTTCCAAAGTGAAAGTTTTCGAGCGGAATGTCATTAACAACGCGGGAGAGACCTTGGGAAAACGCTCCATTGAAGCAGCACGCTTCTGGCGAATGAGCGCTTACGAATCAACAGGCGGATTTAATGCGGAGCAAATTGCTTTTGAAGAAATACAGCCAACCTTACGCTATATAGAGTCTGGCGGAGTCATTCGCCGGGCGGTTTTTACACGGGTATATCATGATGAAAAACAGGTATATTTGCAGGATGTATTACGTAAAAAAGCCTACTACTTCTCGGTGATGGATCGTACGATGTCATCTGAGGAGGGCGGATTGCGAAAGGCACTGGAACGTTGGTACTTCTTCCGTCCGGTGTTGTATACATGGGGAAATGTGAAAAACTACATCCGCCATCCGCTGCTAACGGGGGGGATGTTGTGGATGTACACCTGCCTGACTGTGATTGGGGTAGCCGCCGTGTTAAAGGGCGGCACCCGTCACTCAGGCGATCTCGCTAAGGCGGATAAGGCGTAACGATGAATGTCCGAGGGTTAGTGTATCCAACGAGTACAGGTCGGGATCGGAAGATTCCGGCTCCTCATACGGTAGATATAATGAATGCGGAGTTAACTGAATACCTTCACCATCAGGATGACGCAGTGAGCAGCCGACAGGATACAGCTCAGCAAGTGCAATGTGTACGGCGGTTACGATATCTTGTTCATTCAGCAGTACATACGGTCGGTACGGAGCATTCAAAATACTGTTTATAAATACCGACAAGTCAGTTGCCACGTTCTGGTCTGCATGAAGACTTGTTCGATTGAGTCGAGCCTGATCAAGCGCCTCATACAGTATCTTTTTAAGCGTATCATCATCCAGCTCCAGCGGTTTCGTCAAAAAACGGAACACGCCGACTTGATTAATGGCCGATAAAATGGACTGCGTATGCAGGTGACCAGACAAAATGATGCGTACAATGTGCGGATAATCCTTCTTAATCATACGAAGGAACGTAATTCCGTCCAAACCAGGCATAAGCAGATCGGAGACGACCACATCAATCGGGTGCTTTTCCAGCACTTGCAGGGCTTCTTTAGGCGTGTGAGCGGTATGTAAGGTGAATGTTTCTTGCGTCAATGTCCGTTCTAGCAGGGACAGCACCATAGGACTGTCGTCAACAAATAGAATGTTTTGGGGTGTCATAAGAACTGCGCAACTCCAATCAGGAAGTAAGAAATGAGGAACTACATGTATAATATCAGCGTTTTGGCATTTTTAAAAGATGTCAGTACAGAACGGGCGTTGCGTCTTTTTTGTGAACGATTTGATTCGGTTGAACACGCGCTCTGGGAAAAAGGAATGCGTCTGCTTCACCAGTATCATGCTGCGCGACATACAGGGGTGACTCTGGCCGTCTCCAGTGCACTTCAGCATATGGACGATCGTCATGATATTTACGTTGTTGATCTGCGAGCATACAGCGAGGAAGATTTGGATCGTCTATATATAGCCAAAACATGCGAGTTGATCCTGCTGACAGACGGGGCAACGGAAACCGCTGCGAGGTTTGCCGCACTCCAGCGCCGCACTCCCCGGTTGCTGTGCGCACGGCTACCGCTGGTCAGCTACGAGCTGGAATGCCTGATGCAAGCGATTTTGAGCCGTCTTGAACAAAATGGAGGGGCCAGGTCATGAAGCAATGGGCTTTGTTGAAACCAAGTTGGCAAAAGCTGATCCTGTACCTGATGGTTTTGTGTGTGACAGTGTTCTTGGCCGCTGTGCTACAATGGTTCGTCATGCGGCAATTCAGCGGTCACTTGGCGGAAATTCAGAACGAGCAGCTCCAGGATGAGGTACAGGAACTGTCTGGCAGCATAACGGAGCATTATGCCGCATGGCAAGCTGAGCTAAAAGAGCTGTCGTCCAGTCTGGGCAGAGAGATGCTGAATCAGGGAACACGTCAATATGCTGAGGGGTTTAAGCGTGAGAGCGGGTCTTTTTATGTGCTGGATGAACAGTATCATGTGATGGTCGGACGTGACAATCGTGAGATGAGGAATGCGGTCCAGCAGATTAAATGGCTGCAAAATGGTTGTGCGGTCAGCTCTTTTGTGACTGAGGATCATCAGCCTGCCCAGTACATAGCGTGCAGGATTCAAGGGGCGCAGACGGGCGGTTTTATGGTGCGTACAGTTGACGCTGAAATACTTAGTGGAATTGTTAAAAGTAAGCCGGTGAATCAGCATGAGACTTTATTTTATAACGGTCAATTCAAGATCGTAGCTTCCCGAAGTACTTCGGATATCAACCGGACGGACATCACGAGTGTAACCCGTAGGCTGCTGGAGGGCAATACGGGTATCGTTGAAGATCGTGGAGAGAAATACGGAATAGGATTCAGCCGCATTGGGGAAGAGGCCCTTTACATATCGGTTAAGGATATCAGTCAGGACACCCCCCAGCGAATTAGCTCCTTTCGCAAACAGTTGTGGATGGTGATGGCTCTAATACTCATTATTTTGTGGGCCATGCTCATACAGTTCCGCAAACGGATTGTGAAAGATGCCATCGTGAACAATCAAGTGCGTGACCAGCGGCGGGATGAAGATATGCGACAGCAGCAGGACACGTATTATTTGCCGTTAATGCAGACGATTGAGCAACAGCTGCAAGAGCTGCAAGAACAGACTAGCCGTCTCACAGGCGGCGATGATTTAAAGCTGTTGGGATTTTATCAAGATCTAGCCAACCGCTTTGAAGTGTCTTCCAGTCAGGGAAAAGGAGCATCTCATGAGGAACTGGAGTATTTCCGCGAGCTGAATGAAAATTTCATTCAGGGTCGTCTCAGACAGGAATCCTCACTAGGAGAATTACTGACAGGCGTCCGTAGTTTGCGTGATGAGCTGGAAGAGAAAATGCATGATAATAGCGGAATTAGCTTCACCGATATGAATGAGGTATTGTCCGAATCGCTGAAATGGGCGAACCGTTCGCTGAATATGAAGCACATTCAAGTGATCTTGCGGCAAGAGCCAGTTCCATCCATTGCAGCACAAGCACCCATGCTGTACAAAACAATTCAGGGGCTGCTGGAAAATGCAGTGCAGGCCATGAACCAAGATGGAGAGCAGCTGGAGGATCAGGAACGGAGCCGAACGGGTCTGCGGTCCAAGCGGCAATCTCATATGCTTAAGGTTAGCTCACGGCTGGAAGAAGCTGAAATTATGATTATCATTGAAGACACAGGCGGCGGGATTGATGACAAGATGCGTTGGAGCTATTTCCAGCCGGACTATTCCCAAAACGCACAGGAGCATACGTTCAGCCTGTATCACATGGATGCATATCTGAAGACTATAGGTGGTCGCTTAAAGCTGCGTAACACTGATCAGGGATTGCAGGCCATCGTTCATTTGAGAAGATAGATAGGCCCAAGATAACCAACAGATACAAGAGGTTCAAGAGAGGGGGACAAGCATGAAAAAGTGGATATTTCGCTACCGCTACGATATGGCGGCAATCCTATTGATGCTGGCTGCGATTGTCGCATATCTTGCCCCCATCTATGGATTAGGACAAATCGTATTCAGTGACATTGCCTTTGGAGCCACCTCTCATCGGTATCTGGAGGAAATAACCGGGGTATGGAACGAACGATGGTCTACCTCGACCTTGTTCAATGCTCCACGTATCCTATACATCTTGCCCTTCTATGGACTTTCACTATTATTTGACGAAAGCGGCCCGGTCTTGCTCAAGTCGTTTATCACAGGCTTGTTATTTGTCTCGGCATTTTCGATGTATGCCTTTGCCAAGCGACTGGTCAGCGTGTATTATTCACCAAGTTTTACGAAAACCCGTATTTTTGCCATCATGGTTGGTTCGTTGTTTTACGCACTGAATCCGTGGGTTATTTTTCGCATCCAGCATATTTATTTGCTCTGTGGGTATAGTTTGTTTCCGTTAATGCTGCGATTCTTTTTCAGTGCGGTGGACCCCAAGTTTCAAATTCAACAAATTAAAAACTATCATCCCCATAAGTTGTATCAGCGGAACTGGATTGACCTGTTCCTGCTGGCTGCAGTATTCACTGTTAGTGCTGCGGCCATTCATTATTTTTTCTTCGGGATGATTTATTTGGGATTGTTCACCATGTTGCTCCTGCTCAAACTGACCTGGACTCATCGTAAAGCCGGGCGCGCCTATTTACAGCCCTTATACAGTAATTTTTTGCGTAAAGGCATGATTTTTGGTGTGTTTTTCGGACTGCTTAGTTTTTACTGGTTGTCCCTGTATGTAGGTAGCATGTTGATGGACGCTCAAGCGTCTCAGCATAATATCAACGTCGTGGATACGTTGTCTCTGTTCAGCCGTAATAGCAGTTTATATAATGTGGGTTATTTACTGAGCTATTGGTGGCCAATGTTTTCCTTTTCCTCACTGCCTGCGATGTTTTATGTAGGTGGGGGATTCTTATTGCTATTGATCGGATACGCGATGGTGACACGTTCACATAAAAATCCGATCATTCTGATCTTCTCGCTCCTTACGCTGTTATTTATGGTTGCAGCGACTGGAACGACATTTCCGTCCATTGCCAAGTGGTTTGTTATTTTGGTTACGAAAACCCCTGTGATTGGTTCGGTTTTCCGTGATCCTAACAAATTTATTGGACTGCTTTCCCTTAATTTCGGTGTGTTGCTGACCTTTGGCGTCATTCAATGTATGGAATGGTTTGGATCATCGCCGCTACAGCGTGTGTATAAAAAGCTGGCGGTTGTTATCGTCGTTTTGTGCCTGGGCGTATATTTTGCTCCCTTGCGTACCCAGTTCATTGAGGGGTACTACAAGCCGGTACAAGTGCCGAAGGCTTATAGTCAAATGGCTGAAAAGCTGACTGACCCAGATCGTTTTGACAGCAAGGCACTGTATTTTCCGATTGCTGATAATATGATTCAAAGCTATAACGGAATAGCGACGCCCAAATGGAATAAAGGCAAGACGGCCACCGAGAAGGCAACCGGAGATTTTCAGGTATACTCTTCTCCTAAAAATACGATCTTTCATCATGAAGGCAATGATCCCGGTATCACATACTATATGAATTTTCTGCAGTATGTTATGGACAACGGACTAAGCTCGCGATTAGGCTGGCTGTTCTCTACCTTTGGGGTCAACCAGTTGGTCTACCATGATGAATATGAAGGACAGGAGAAGCGGCAGGATTTCCACCTGTCTCAGCTGGAAGGTCAGACCGGGTTGAAACGTACGTATAAGAACGATTTGTTTTCCATATTCAATCTTGATCAGACACCGCCCTATATGAATATTCTTGCAAGTAAAATTGTGACACCTTACGGATTTAGCCGACTGGAGAGCTACAGTCATCTGCCTGGTTTTGATTTCAGCCGCTTTGGCGTGCTGTTCAGCGCGTTAAAGCCTGAGTTAAACACCATTCAGACGGTCAACAAGGGGGATTATGTGGAGGCAGCCTCCTTTAATGACTTGCTGTTGTCCCAGCTCCCGGCAGAGGATTACTTGCGGCCTTTTGATGCCATTGAGGATGGTAATGCATTTTTGAAATGGTCAAAAACTTTTGCATCAACCAACGATTGGTTGTGGTATTTATCCTCCCAAAATATACGGAACTTCCCGTTTGATATGGAGATGGATGCAGGGATTGCGGTCACCTTCGCCAGTAAGAAGCTGGATGTGGCACCCTATCAGATGAGCAGTATTGAAGGCAAAACGGTGCTTGATTTTGACTCTATGCTGAGAACGGAAACCTTTTTCAAGCCTGATAATCCACAGTTGTTCAGTGTGCAGGCTAACCCCCGAGAGGAATCGAACGACGTGCCGACTCTGCATGGTGAGATTATGAAGGGAGATCCGAGTAATATATGGCAGGTTGCTAGATCGGGATTGCTAGAAGCCAAGGAAAATAACCCATATCAGTTCCACATCACCGTTTCTGGTCGTGGGACGAACAAAATGCATGTAAAAATGAGGTTTTATGATAAGCAAATGCGTGAGCTGGGGGTTAGCTATGTTGTGGCGCCTTCAGAGGGATATAATTTTGACAGTGTAAAATTTTACGGGGAATACGTCTCGCCGCCTGGCAGCTATTGGATGCGAATGGATTTGTTAACCCTCCAGCGTCCGCAGCAAAAAAATTACTGGTGGATTCACGATATTCAGCTGCGTGATTTGGGGAAATACAGCAAGCCCAACACGTTTACGATGCATAAAAAGATAGACCAGCCTCAAACCTCGCATGTATATGCAAGAGTGTTCATGAATAAGGCAGGCGGGAAAATACAAGTCACACTGCCAGATGGAGTGGCTAACATCAAGACCCGTGATGAGGGATTAAACCAATTTCAATGGGTTGATTTGGGAGAACATGTTTTTCCAAAGGGAGATAACCCAATCACGGTTAATAACCTGCAAGGCTTTAATGCGGTCAATCAATTTGCGATTGTTCCTGTGGATCAACTGGATCGGTTATCTTTTCCGGTGGAGCAGGCATTGAAGCGGGGCAAGCTCTTTTTCACCTTGGAGGCAGAGAACGATTTTAATGCTCAAGGGAATGTGCAGACGGAACGTGCTTTACCTAGACTTAGTATGGGTCGGGGAATCAGTTACCAAAAAGGGACGTTAAGCAGAGAAGTGGAAGTCGCCAAAACGGGAACCTATGCCACAGCTATTTTGGCTAATTTACCTGCCGGATATGAAGGATCGTTAACTATGAAATGGAAGAATGAAGAGACTGGAGAGGTGCTGACCAGAACGATTCGTACGGAGGACTCTTATAAGCGATTACCCGCTACCTCTTTATCCGAAAAGCAGGTTATTGAAACGGTGCCCAACCAAGATAGCTTTGCCAAGAAAAGCATACAAATTCCCGGTCTGCTGAACGACTATGGCCGAGTCGAATTTAAAAATCTGTTCTTAACCAAGGGAAAATATCGCTTAACCCTTGTACTGGACAGTCAGGTGCCGTCATTGAGCCATTTTGCAGATATTCATCGAATGGGCGGGCAGGAAGTGATCGTGATGCCTGGGCAGGACACGAAGGAATCATTGAGCACGGATGTTGGTTGTGTAGCAGATATTCGACCTGGCCAGACGGATCTATCCATCAAGGACACAGAACTGTCCATCCGTTACGCACCTAGCTATTCTTGTGATTGGAATATTTATGCGTCCAAAAAAATGAAGGCGGAACCGCTGCAAGAGTATGCCGTGCAGTTGGATGCACGGTCAGAACAAATTGGAAGCCGGCACATGAAGGTCATTTTCTTAAATAAAGCGTCCCAGGTTCTTCAAACCTCCTATATTGATGAGGTGGAGGAGAGAGATAAGGAGCAATGGAATCATTATGACCAGATTGTAAAGGCTCCGGCAGGAACCACCATGATGCAGTTTCAGATTTTAGCGCATGCGCACAAGAAGCAGACGGGCTTATTTCAAATGAAGCAATATTCCATCATCCCTTATCAAGCGATGATTACAGTGGATCAATTTACGCTGTTTGAGGGAACGGATATGGATACCTTTTTTATGGCACCACACGCTGCGGAAAGCATTCAGGCTACTCGTGAAAATTCCATGGAACGTAGTTTTACGCTATATAATCCAATGCATCAGCAGGTGCTGATCCGGGAGACAGAATCACCCAATCCACTATGGGAGTTCAGGCTGGGTAACGAAAATCAGCGAGCGCGTCTGTCTGTGAATGGAGTAACTACCGGATTCATAACGAATGGCAGCGGAAACGGTAAGGTTGTCGTTATTCTGGCTTCAGCCTACCGTTTTGGCTGGGTATTGTTTGTCATAGGGATCCTGGGCGGAGCAGCTTGTTTTCTTCCATATCGGCGATGGAATAAGCGGAAAATTCCATAAGAAGCAAGCTGCCCGGAGGGAAACAGGCGCCACAATATGGCTACATCTCGTATTTGTAGCCTCTGCCCCAAACGGTACGGATATGCTGAGGATTTTTAGGATCACGCTCAATTTTTTTGCGGAGGCTGGAGATATGTACGTCGATGGTACGGTCCAGATAAGCGCCATCTCCGCCTTTGACCCGATCCATCAGCTCGCTACGGGTAAAGACTTTCCCTGGATTGCTGGACATCTCTTTTATAATAGAAAATTCGATGTGAGTAACTTCGATTTCCTGGTCATCGACCAACAGGCTATGACGGTAATCATTCACCCAAACTCTTACCTTTTTAAGCTTTTGGGTTATCGTTCGTGATTCAGTGAGCATGTTGCTACCACTGCGGCGCAGCAAGGCTTTGATGCGGGCATTTAGCTCCCTCAGACTGAAAGGTTTGCATAAAAAGTCATCCGCTCCGTCATCCAAAGCCTTTATTCTTATATTCAGCAGGGTGTTATTAGAGATGACGAGCATAGGAACCGTGGTGAATTGACGGATGTGACTGATTAGCTCAGATTCGACTTTACCGGAAAACATTAGAGCGGTCACAATAATGTCCGGCTTAAAGTGCATTAATGTAGGAATTGCGAGTTTACAATCATAGATTAGTTCGGTATGATAGCCTTCCTCCTGAAGATGAAGAGCAATCATATCAGCCAAACTTTTTTGATCTTCAAGGATGAGTATTTTTATAGGCATGACTGACATCTCCTGTACGGACAAAGATACCATTAACATGGCATAACTATGTATGTTCTACGATGATACATACTTATGTATTCGGCAAAAGCACGAAAAGCAAACAGTCCAATAATGTAAGAAAATATGAATTTAGAGGAAGAAGGTTGCATCTTTGCGAATGATTTTATTATCCGGAGGCTCGGGTAAACGTCTATGGCCCTTATCCAATGTGAACCGTCCGAAGCAGTTTCTTTCCATCCTACGTCATGACGAGCGGCCGGAAAGCATGCTGCAACGGATATGGAGGCAGTTGGATGAGGCGAATTTGGCAGATCAAGCCTATTTTTCTACGAGTGGAACTCAGGTCGAACTGATTCAGGGACAAATTGGTGGAGACGCTGTAGTGATTGAGGAGCCGACTCAGCGGGATACCTTCCCGGCCATTTCCTTGGCTACCGCTTACTTGCATGACATTGCAGGTGCATCACGTGACGAGATCGTGGGGGTCATGCCGGTGGATGGCTATGCGGGGGATGAATTTTTCGAGCATCTGCGCAGGCTTCCTTCCATATTAGAGCAATCAGGAAGCCATATCGCATTGATGGGGGCTGTTCCAACGGAGCCCTCAGATAAATATGGATATATTGTGCCTTCAGCTCCTTTACTTGACCAGGAATATTATAGGGTGAGTTCATTTGTAGAAAAGCCCGATCTGATTCGATCTGAAGCCTTGATCCGTGAAGGAGCCTTATGGAACTGCGGAGTGTTTGCTTTTAGACTCGGTTTTTTATTGGATGTGCTGGCGCAAATGAGTTTACCAGCCGATTATAAAACACTTTCGACAAATTACGCAGACTTGCCTAAAACCAGCTTTGATATTGCGGTAGTAGAGCACACTCGTAAGCTCTCCGTGCTCCCATATCATGGAGAGTGGAGGGACTTGGGAACGTGGGATTCGTTGGTGCGGGAAGTAAGTTCAAAGCTAAGCGGTCCCGGATATATTTCGGAAGCATCACATGACTCGCATATCATCAATGAACTGGAAATTCCGGTTAGCATCTGGAATGTCCCAAACATTATTGTTGTTGCTGGGCCGGATGGTGTGCTGGTTACGGATCGACAATCATCAACAGGAATTAAGGATATGGTGGCAGAAATTGAAATTGGACCGCGTTTTGAGGAGCGATTCTGGGGAAAGCAAACGGTCTTGTCCCATCAACAAGCGGCAAGCGGGTTACAAACGATCACCAAACGTGTTGTCATTTCGAACGGGAGATTTATCAGCTATCATGAGCATCAGTTCCGAAAAGAAGTTTGGACCATTGTTTCAGGAACCGGAAGCGTCTGTATCAATGGGATGACACAGACATTCAGCCCTGGTATGGTCATCGTTGTAGAACCTGGTACCAAGCATTTTATAGGTGCAGTAGAGGGAGATTTGGAATTCATTGAGTCACAAATCGGACATATCGTATCCGAAACGGATATTATTCGATATGAATTTCCCGATTCGATTGATGCTCGTACTGTATAATGCGCCTGCAATATAGGAACAGATGGGTGTAAACAAGGCTTATCCGAAGCGAGTGAAGAGCGCTAGGAACTATTTTTAATCAGCTTGATGATTTGGACATCCTTAATAAAAGGTATTCATGCGTTGTTCGCTTGAATACCTTTTTTGCATGAACAACTCTATTATTCTCAATGAAATGGATAAAAAAGAGGTTATAAAATGAGTTTTTTGGAGGTTAGCCATTCTTTTACGGCATCTGTACTGAGATCTCTTTTTGGCGTCCATTCTATTTTATCCACCTGCTTGCCGTTCCTGAATTCTGCAATCGTGGGGGTGTATTTTACGTTGTAATCTGCTTTGAACTTATTCCATTGGGATTTGTCCTTATGAATTTTGTGAACGTTTAAAAAAGTAATTTTGGAGCCCAGATTATACTGTTCAATCATCTTGTTAAAGTTAGGCTCAAACCGATTGCAGTCGCCACAACTGGGTCTGCCAACATAGACAAATACACTTTGATCCTGCTGAATCAATTGTTTAAAACCATCCATTGTAACCGCATTCAAGTGGTCATATATTTCGGGGTAATTGCTTTTGCTCGCTTGGATCTCTTTATCTTTCTGCTGAACTACCTGCTCCAGGTCTTGAAATTTAACTACAGCTGAAATAGCGATACCAATGATAAGCAACACAATGACACTTAACCCGGCGATATATCCTTTTTTCACAGAAATCCTCCTTTTTTTACAATCTCAAACTTACAATATATGATATTTCCATTTTTCGCTGTAACACTTGTCTCATGATGTATAAAAAAATAAGCTTTCCATTAGGAAAGCTTATTTTAGTCTGAAAGTTAAACGTTAGACTACAACGGTCAACAAGTAATCCTCACGCTTCACTTCCGTTTCCATGGTGTTCAGTACATCCAGGTATTGAGCGGAATTGGTTACGATGATCGGCGTAGTCGTTGTATAGCCTGCCGCTTTAATTTGTTCGATATCAAATTCAAGCAACAACTGTCCTTGCTTCACCACATCACCCTCTTTGACGCGTTTGTCAAAGAATTGTCCTTTCAGCTTCACTGTATTAACACCAACGTGAATCAAAATTTCTGCTCCGTCATTGGAAGTAATACCGATGGCATGTCCGGTCGGGAATACTGTCGTAATCGTTCCGTTAACCGGAGAAGTCAGCACACCCTCTGTAGGATCGATCAAGATTCCTTTCCCCATAGCGCCTGAAGCAAAAGCAACATCAGAAGATTGTTCCAATGGCAGCACTTTACCTTGCAGCGGACTTACGAGGATTTCCTTTTCGATCGCTACTTCTTTTTTTACGGATGCTGTTTCTGTTTTTGCAGCTTCTTCTTTTGGATCATCAAAGCCCAAAATCATAACCAATACAACTGCAAGTAAAAAGGCAACGAGTAAGCCGATAACAACCCACAAGAACCCAGCTCCAAAATAAGTTGGCAACGCCAGTAAACTAGGCAGGGAGAAGGATTTTGCAGTTGCTCCGCCGGAAGCGATAATCGCGCCCCCAATACCACCAGAAATACAAGCATAGATGAAAGGCTTTTTCAATTTCAAAGTTACACCATAAATCGTAGGTTCAGTAATCCCGAATACAGCTGCCAGTGTAGAAGAACCAGCCAAAGCTTTCATTTGAGTATTTCGTGATTTCAGGAATACCCCCAGTGTTGCACCCGCTTGAGAAAGTACGGCTGCTGTAAGCATTGGAAGCATCGTGTCATAACCCAATGTTTGAATATTGGACAGCATAATAGGAACGAAGCCCCAGTGTACGCCGAAAATAACAAATACTTGCCAGAATGCCCCAGCAACAGCTCCGGCAATCAATGGGCTTAAATTGTACACCCATGTAAAACCGTTCGCCAAGCCTTGGCTGATCAGGTTACCGACTGGACCAAAGGCCAAAAACGTCAACGGAACAACAACTAGCAGTGATAGCATAGGGACGATAATGTTTTTAACCGATTGATGAACAAAGGAATTAAACCAACGTTCCACATAGGACTGTACCCATACCGCGAGAATAATTGGGATTACGCTAGAACTATATTTAATCAGAATGATTGGAATTCCGAGAAAAGCCAGTTTTGCCGGATGGTCCACCGCAGCAATAACATCCGGGTAGACGAGGGCTCCAGCAACTGCGACCGATACAAAGGCATTCGTCTTAAATTTACGGGACGATGTAATAGCTAGGAATATAGGCAAGAAATAAAACACGCTGTCCGAAGCGGCGTTCAGAATGAGATACGTACCGCTTGCAGTATCAATCCAATGGAGCGACGCAATTAAGGCCATAATCCCTTTGAGCAAACCAGCTCCGGCAAGAGCACCCAAGAGAGGTGAGAAAATGCTGGAAATGATATCGACCGCTTTGCCAAGAAAATTCGTTTTTTCGGAAGATTCTTCTTTTTTCGCATTTGGGTTATCTGCATCCTGCAGATTTGTTTCTGTCATCATATGCTCAAAGACCTGACCTACATTGTTACCGATGACCACTTGGAACTGGCCGCTGCTTTCCACCACTGTAATGACACCAGGTGTTGCTTCCAGTGCAGCTTTGTCCGCTTTTGTGCGATCTTTTAATTTAAATCTCAAGCGTGTAGCGCAATGGAATACCGAATTGACATTCTCTTCGCCGCCAACGAGAGTCACTATTTTTTTGGATAGCTCTTTATCACTCATGTTCAGAACTCCTTAAGTGTTATTCTTGCTACTGATAGGATTTACCGTTTACATTTGTTGCTGAGATGCGCCGGCGTGCATCTTTTTTAACCTTGTAAACAAGAAAAACCTAAACTCGTGGTGAAAACTGCGCACTCCTCCTATAAGGGAACGTCGATTTCACCATCAGTTTAGGTTTTGCCTGCCTTACCAGTCACAATCCATGAACGATGGGGATATAAAGTTTTTAGCCTGATATGTTATTACGCTCAGTTACCCGATGAATGTGAATCGTTAGATATACATACTCATCTTTGCTTAAATATTGATCATATGTTTTTTCCAGATACTCATTAATTTTTTGGGCACAAGCAAAAGCCTCGGTATATGTTTGCTTTACCTGGTTGTACAAAAATTCTTCACCACTGTGAATAACCTCTTTGCGAATCACTCGCATTGCAAAATATTGCAAATGGGTCAAAAATCTCGAATAGCTAAAAGAAGACTCATCCAGCACAATCCCGTAATGATACGTAATAATATTCAATATGTGTTGGACAATCTCAGTCATTTTTAGTGTAGCCTTCATTTCGTTACCGTCGATCCGCGCATTCACCATATGCAATGCGATAAATCCCGCTTCGTCTTCGCCCAATTTTACACCGAGCGTATTTTCAATTTTTTGTAGAGCATCCAGCCCAACTGCAAATTCTTTTTTGTAAAAGCGTTTAATTTCATACAGCATCGCGTTTTTGAGTGCCAATCCTTTTTCTTCCCGCTGTATGGCAAAATGAATATGGTCGGTCAATGTTAAATAAATGTTATCACTTAACTCCGTATCCAGCACTTCGGCTGCATGGGTCACGATTTCATTCACGACCTCCAGATGAGACACAGGAATATCGTTTAGCAGCTCAGTTAGTCTGGCCGTGAACTCGTTTTCATTTAACATGAAAATCTTATCTATTTTATGATCATCGACTTGGTCCCCAGCCACCTTTTTGAAGGAAATACCTCTTCCCATGACGATGACCTCTTTGCCTTTATCGTTTTTAGTCAACAGGACGTTGTTATTGAGCACCTTCTCAATAATCATTGAAGTTCCCCCTCCCATCCTTTACCAATAAAAAATGCCCAAGCACAATTCAACACTATTGTTAGCAATAGCACTCAATTGAACTCAGGCATTGCCCGCATCACCGGTCACAATCCTTCGATATAGTGCTATTGTAGCACAAAAAAAAGCGATTTCAACATATTTTATTCTCTTTCGACAAAAAATATTTCATATCAAGGCCCATTTGCCTAATTTGCAAGTCAATTGTGCCCTTAAGTGGTCGTACGCTCAATGAGACTGTATTCTAGCGAATGAAGCTCCATTTGGCGTCCAATCAGCTGAGGGGAAAGCATGAAAAAGGCATTTTCCGCCTGAGCCATAATGGGATTTTGAACCGTTGTAATCCCCATGGTGTGCGCCAGCTCCGTGTTATCAAACCCAACAATCGCCAGATCTTCCGGTACCCTCAGCAATTGTCTGCGCGCTTCGCAGAGAATGCCCACTGCTACATAATCGTTAGCACACAAGATAGCCTCTGGAAATTCCTCACGATGCTGTAACAAATTGCGCACGACCTGTTCGCCATCACGAATGTTATAAATAGAAGAATAGTTCCAGTGTGGCAGCACCGGCAGATTGTGTTCACTCATGATCTGCTCATAGGCTCGTTGTCTGCTGTGAGTATTGATGCTGCTTGGACGACCAAAAGCATTGGCTATACGTGTATAGCCTTTTTGTATCAAATGTTTTAATGCTAACATGTATCCTTCATATTGATCCATAGCGACGGAGCGAATATCGGTATGCTCCATTCGTTGCCATGCCACGATCGGTCCATATTTGCAATAGGTACTCAAAAAATCAGTGTCATTCACGCAGGAAATGATGACCAGCGCATCGACTCTTTTTCTTTTTAAATCCTCGAAAGCTTGAAGCTCTTTCTTTTTGTCTTCTCCCGAAGTATAAATAATGGTTTGGAATTCATATTGGCCTGCGATTTCCACAAAGCTGTCCAGAAATGCCAGCACAATTTCATTGATAGTTGAAGTGATGATACCAATCTGAAGCGTCTGACCCTTGGATAGAGAGATCGCATTCCGATTAGGAACATAATCTAATTCCTGCATGATTTTTAAAATTTTAGCTCTGGTTTCGTGACTTACATGGGGGGACTGATTTAACACTCTGGATACCGTAGCTTTGGAAAAGCCCGCCAGTTTTGCAATTTGATCAAGATTCGACATGATGCTTCTCCTCACCTGAGAAAAAAAATACTTGACATGAAACGCGTTACAACAATTAGGATGCTTTATGAGGGCATTACGTCTATTTTAAAGCATCTGTCGATGCATTTCAAAGGAGAACGGTTACCGTTAGTTATGGATTCGCATTGCAGCACCTGACGGGTTACTGACTAAAGTGAAAACATTAAATTAAGGAAAGAGGTTTTCATACCATGACGAAGACGCTAAAAGGATTCCCGAAAAACTTCCTCTGGGGCGGGGCAACTGCAGCCAACCAATTGGAAGGTGCTTTTGACGTAGATGGAAAAGGTCTGTCCAGCGCAGACATGATAGCCTATGTACCTAAATCAGAACGTAAGAACGATCATGCTATAGAAATTTCGTCCGAACGACTGGAGGACATCTTGGCAGGGAAGGTAAACGCCCGTTTTCCAAAGCGTGAAGGTGTGGACTTTTACCACCACTACAAAGAAGATATTGCCTTGTTTGCAGAAATGGGCTTTAAAGTATTCCGGATGTCCATCCACTGGTCGCGGATTTTCCCGAATGGATATGATGCCGAGCCGAATGAAGCGGGATTGCAATTCTACGACAATGTATTCGATGAGCTGCGCAAGTATGGTATTGAGCCTTTGGTAACACTGTCGCATTATGAAACACCGCTAGGTCTGACACAGAAGTATAATGGCTGGTTGGGACGCGAAGTCGTGGATCATTACGTAAAATATGCCGAAACGGTATTTACACGCTATAAGGATAAAGTAAAATACTGGCTGACCTTTAACGAAATTAATGTCATGACTATGAGCCCGTTTACAGGCGGAGGTGTGGTTATTGACCGTGTAGAAAACAAGCAACAAGCGATATATCAAGCATTGCACCATCAATTTGTAGCAAGTGCATTGGCGACCAAACGGGGACATGAGATCATTCCGGGCGCTCAGATCGGCTGTATGCTGGCCCGCATTGAAAGCTACCCACATACGTGTAACCCAGAAGATATCCTGAAAGCACAGCATGAAAATCAAATGAACCTGTTCTTTACGGATGTGCATGCTCGTGGGGAATATCCCAACTATATGAACCGCTATTTTGAAGAAAATAATATTGTGATCCAGACAGAATCCGGCGATGCCGAAATTTTGAAAAATAACACGGTCGATTTTATCTCATTTAGTTACTATATGACCTTGACCGTATCGGCAGGGCCAGAAGGCGAAAAGGCAGCAGGGAACCTGATAGGCGGTGTGAAAAATCCGTATCTGCAGTCTTCCGACTGGGGATGGCAGATCGATCCGATCGGCCTGCGTGTTACACTGAATACGTTTTATGATCGCTATCAAAAGCCACTGTTCATCGTGGAAAATGGCCTGGGTGCGTATGATAAGGTAGAAGAAGACGGCTCTGTGCATGACACGTATCGCATTGATTACTTGCGTCAGCATATTGCCCAAATGAAGCAAGCGATTGCTGACGGTGTTGATCTGATTGGTTACACCAGTTGGGGACCTATCGACCTTGTGAGCATGTCTACGTCCGAAATGTCCAAGCGCTACGGATTTATTTACGTTGATCTGGATGATGACGGTAACGGAACGCTTCAACGCTCCAAAAAGGACTCATTTAACTGGTATAAAAATGTGATAGCAACCAACGGTGAAGAATTATAATTCCATAACGTTTTGGCGGGTACAGCAGAGAAAATCCTCAGGATGCAATCTGTTGTACCCGCTTTTTGTATAGACACTCTATTGATTCTTTCAGAGGGCTTCACAAATTTTTCACTTGTAATAAGCTGAAATTTTTCTGTATAATGAATAAAAATTTCATATGTCTGGTTGATGTTTGCGGGAGATGGAATGAAAGTTCCAACCGAAGGGGCAAAACTCTCAGGTGCTTAGGCTGATTTACAGCAACGAGCAGGGACCGTAAACGGACAGAACTCTGGAGAGACCCTTAATTGGGCGCCGAAGGTGCACCGCAGATCACATCTGCTTAAACTCTCAGGCAAAAGGACAGAGACGCGAATAACCTGTGACAGGGATAGCCCTAGGCTTTTTTATAAGCTTTTAGAGGTGAAATCCTGCACAAGATGGTTGTATTTTTTCGTGCCTTTAACCTCTCCAGGAGTCGAATCAACAGATTTGACTCTTTTTTGTTTTCTACTATGCTGAAGGAGCGGGTTGAAATGAATTTGGTACATGTGTTAGAAACGATTGACAGTTGGATGTGGGGAGCGCCGCTTCTAATTCTCGTCATGGGCACTGGGTTGTGGCTAACGATCCGTCTGAAGATGCTTCAGATTATTCGATTGCCCTTAGCGCTCAAGCTAATTGGTAAAGCGCCGGACGAAGGCAGCGGGGATGTCAGTAGCTTTGGAGCATTGAGTACGGCACTTGCAGCTACTGTAGGTACGGGAAGTATCGTCGGTGTCGCAACAGCGATCAAACTGGGTGGGCCCGGTTCATTATTCTGGATGCTGGTTGCAGCTTTTTTCGGGATGGCAACCAAATATGCGGAAGGGCTATTATCCGTTAAATACCGTGTTAAAGACCGGAACGGACAATTTTCGGGTGGACCGATGTATTATATTGAAAATGGGCTTGGCCGCCGTTTCAAGCCGCTGGCGATGTTGTTTGCCTTTTCTGGTATTCTTGTAGCACTATTTGGAATCGGTACTTTTCCGCAAGTAAAGGCTATCGTTTCTTCTACGGAAAGTAGCTTTGGCGTGCCAACAGTAGTTACAGCAATCATTATTTCCGTGTTGACGGCTGTTGTTACGATTGGAGGACTCAAAAGTATCGCCAAGGTATCCACAAAGATTGTTCCATTCATGTCGGGGCTCTATATCGTGGTTTGTTTAATCGTACTTATTAAGTTTGCAGGAGAGCTTCCTCATGCGATCGCACTAGTATTACAAGGGGCTTTCTCGACAACATCTGCGACGGGTGGATTTGCCGGAGCCACGATTATGCTGGCGATGCGAAGCGGAGTTGCCAGAGGGATCTTTGCAAATGAAGCTGGTTTGGGAAGTGCGCCAATCGCAGCAGCAGCAGCTAAGACGAAATGGCCCGCAGAACAAGGGCTAATATCCATGACGGGCGTTTTTATCGATACGATGATTATTTGTAATTTGACAGGATTTACATTGCTGGTTACGGGAATATGGAGTGGAAATGATGATGGAGGTCTGATGACTCAGCATGCGTTTTCCAGTGCCTTTCCGGCTGGAGCAGAGCTCGTGACGATTAGCCTTATTTTATTTGCGTTCACAACGATACTTGGCTGGAACTACTACGGGGAACGCTGTGTTGAATATTTGCTTGGGGTCAAGTGGATTAAACCATACCGTTATCTGTTCATCGTACTGGTTGCCGGAGGCGCGTTCATCAAGCTCGATGCCATCTGGCTGCTGGCAGATATTTTTAACGCCATGATGGCTTTTCCGAACCTGATTGCACTGCTCGGCTTGTCGGGAATTGTTGTTGCAGAAACCCGGACTTATATGAATTCTTTGTATCCTAATAAGAACAAGGGTATTCTTGCTGGTGCCAATGTAGGGGCGGCTATCCAAGTAGAAGAAAAGGGACAAACGGTAAATTCATAAATACTAAAAGGGAGTATCCTCAGCCATCACAGGCTTGAGGGTACTCCTTTTTTTTAGGTTATAAGACTGGTGATTACCGACATTTTATTTATTCTGAATATCTCTTAATCCATAACGTTTACAAACCTAAGAGTTATTACATGGGAGCATAATCGTAATTTGAAAATGCGAATCCGTAATAGTTGTATTTAAATAACCACCATATTTCTTTATCACTTGCTGGATGTTAAGTAATCCATACCCGTGTTTTTTTGAAGGGGAATTGTATGTTTTGGTTGAGAATGCTGTATTGAGATAATTACTTTTTGAATTGCGAACATAAATCCATAGGGCAAAATTATCGGTGAAAATTTCCAAATGAATTGAATGCTCTTTCTTTCTAGGAAGCTGCATTACAGCTTCAATAGCATTATCGAAAACATTACCTAAGACAATACATAGATCATGACTTCCAATACTAATATTTGCCGGGTTAATATGGATTTGATGGAAGAAAGCTATCCCACTTTTATTAGCGATGCTGAAAGTATGATTTACCAAAGCATCAATAACGAGATGTCCTGTTGTTATATGAAGTTTTGGTGAGTCTATATTTTTTAGAGTTTGGTTGATGTGATTAACACCCTCTTCCGTCCTCTGTTCTTGTAAACAAGCACGGACAAATATTAACTGTTTTTTGAAATCATGAATACTTCGTTTGATATCACTAAGAGATCGAGTTGTTTCTTTATAACGTTTTTCTTGCATCAGCATTTGCTTTTGAAAAAAGCATGAGAGGTTTGACTTTTCTATCAACTTGTCCGTTAGAAAGACAATAATCACGTTCATTCCAAGAATACTGATGATTGACATTATAAAGAATAAATTATGTTTCATAAAAGAAAATAAACCGTAATGTATGAGCAAGTTAAACGATGTTCCTATTAATATTACAAAATAATACACAATCCCTATCTTGTATTTTCTTCCTTTTTTAAAATAATGAACTACTAGTACTGTAATAAGTATGAAGTGTAAAGAGGCGAAAAGTAAAAAAAGGTTAACTATTGGATTGGAAAAATCACTTTGCTTTGTTGTGCTAAATAAAAATAAAGAGTAATTAGAAAACGAGGTGACATTAATGTAAACGCAATGATTCAAAAAACTCACCCTTCCTGAAAACGAGAAATTATAAAACGAGCATACGCCTCACGAAGCGATTTAGCGTGAGAACGACCTACAGGGAATTCTTGTTCGTTTGACATAATAACAGAAGTAGCTGAAAACTTACGTATATGAACTAAATTCACAATTATTGACCTATGTATAAACACAAACGGATATTTTAATTGTTCATAAACCGCTTTCAACGTTCCGGAAATAAAATAGTTGTGTGAATCCGTTGCAATACAAAGTTCATTATGGATGTAATTGTTTTCACCTTTTGAGATGGCTATGATTTCAGAGTGTCTCAATACAAGATGCTCAGTTTTATTTTTCACAGACAGAAAGTGGGATACTGAAGAACGCATATAATGACATAGTTTATTTATCTTTTCTACAAAGAGTTTATAAGTAAGGGGTTTAAGTAAATATTGAAATGCTTGTACTTCAAAACTTTCTAGCATGTATTCTGGATAGTTAGTTAGAAATATGATTTGAACTTCTCGGTCAGGAAAAAGGCGAATAAGTTTTGCAGTTTCAATTCCCGATAATTCCCTCATTTCAATATCTAACAAGATAATATGAAAGGGGTATCGCTCTTGTGAACTGTAAGATTTGATTAGATCTTCCCCAGATAAAAAGAATTGTAGATTAAAATCTAAGGATTCACTTACTGACATACACATGAAAAAGTGTTGTAAAATTTTATGCATTGCGGGATCATCGTCACAAACAGCAACTTGAAACAAATAGACCACCTCAAATATGTTATATAAATCCAGTATATTGTAAAAAAAGTCTATTCGAAGTGATGTTTTACATATGAAAACAATTACCATCAGGTTATGGAATTTTTGTTAGTAAAAGTTCAAATGCATACTTATACTGTGGAGAGGACGTAGCCCAGGCGAGGGAATGGATACGTTCTTCTTTATTACTTAGAATAGGTAACAAAAATATTAATCTCACATGAAGCTGACATATTTGGTCGTTGAGATGGACTTTTTTGCATTTCAGGATACAAGCTTATTTTTTCTTTTTGCCTTATGCTACATTAAAAGCCGAGAAGGAAAAGCTATCTAGTATAGATATTGTCCAGAGAGAATAAAGTATATGAATAAACTATAAAGGTGTAGGATGGCTTTTAAATTCAGTCCGGTTTCGGATGATGGACATCTATTCTTGGTGGCTAGTGTGCACTGCGAGAATGCTATTACAACTCAGAATGAGCGTACATCTTATTTTTAAAACTTATGTGAATTTTGTCACTAGTTAATCGATTCATAATTACATAGGGACCGCATCCATTCTAAGGAGGGCTAAAATGAAAGCTTCGCAATATAACTTTATTTTTAATGACATTATTGAAAATACCGATAAAACGGTACTTTATAATTCTCGAACAGGTGCATTGGCAGTTCTTGAACCGGAGTACTATAAACAGTTTTGTGAACATACAAACAATGGATTGGCAATAAATAATGATACTTATCTTAAAAATCTTATCGAATGTGGCTATATCGTAGAAGATAATATGAATGAAAAAGCATATGTAAAGGTAAACCTCTTAAAAAATCGGTTTGAATCTTCTAATTTAATGCTAACAATTGCCCCTACAATGGCCTGCAATTTTCGATGTGTATACTGTTTTGAGAAAGACCAATATCATAACAAAACTATGAGTGAAGAAACAGCTCAAAGTATAGTCAATTTTGTTAAAGCAAATGCTAGTAAACTTGACACTCTTAATGTTACATGGTATGGCGGTGAACCCTTGATTGCAATGAAGCAGATAGTTAGGATATCGGAAGATTTTTTGGAAATATGTAAAGAAAACAATATACAATATACGGCCAGTGTCATTACAAACGGCTATCTTTTAAATAAAGAAAAAGTTCAAACGTTAATATCATGTGGAGTAAATGATATTCAAGTCACTGTTGACGGTCCTAAAGAAGTACATGATCTTAGACGCCCTTTAGTAAGTGGAAGAGGGACATTTGATGTCATAATGAATAACCTCAAGCAAATTAAAGGGATGATTAAGATATTTATGAGAATAAATACTGACCAAGACAACTGGTTGAATTTACATGAAATCGTAGGATTCTTAAAGGAAAATTCTTTATTGGAAAATGTAATACCTTATCTAGGATTAGTTACGCCGACGAATGGAAAGTATGAGGGAACTAAGTGCTTGACAGACGAGATGTATTCAAAATTTAATTTAAAATTTATGTCGGAAAATGATATCCCAATTAGTTATATTTATCCTGCACCTAAAGGTAATTATTGTTCTGCGGACAAATATAATAGTTTCGTTATTGATCCTCTTGGTCATTTATATAAATGTTGGAGCGATATTGGAATTATTGAGCAGTGTGTTGGAAATATAAATGAAGATACATCAGTGAAATGGAATACTGAGCTTCTTGGTTGTTATTTATTATATGATCCTACTGAAGATGAAAAATGTTCAGACTGTAAGTACTTACCTGTGTGTTTAGGAGGATGTCCTCACAATAGAATGGCAGACTTTAACATATGTGAGCAATATCGTTATAATTTGCAGGAGTATATTACCGAGTGCACGAAAGTATTACTGGCTGGACAATTAACGGAAAATAAGAAGGAGGTTTCTGAATCATGTTAATGCTAAAAAAAATGTGTATTGTTTTATGTGGTTTCTTACTTATGGGGATGCCATTAGGTGCTTCAAGTAATGCAGCTTCAAATGATGTTAAGAATATCAATCTAACGGCTATAAATTGTAATGTCACCGTTACAAAAACTTCAGCAAGTGATTTTAGTTATGAGTATAACAAATCCTTGTATACTGTCACTTCTACATTAAGTGGATCTACAATTTACATCACAGTAAAGGGGAAAGGCTCAGCTAACGGCATTTCCGACAGAGTTAATATTTTAATTCCTGATAAAAGTTATGAAAAAATAACGGTAGAAAGTACAAAGGCTGGAGTTTCACTTCCAGAGCTAAATACTAATCTTGATATCACAGGTGTAGATGGTTCCTCAATGTCAGTTCGGGTGCCTGTAGGATACTCAAAAGCCATTAGTTATGACAATACAAAAGGTTCAGGTTCCTTAACTTTTAGTAAAGGAGCTTCGGATTACACAGTTACAGTTAAGACGACTGCAAGTGCATTAAGTGTTCCTGCGGGATGGCCATTGTTTAGACCAAACTTAACATATAACTATATAAATGGTGCAGGTAAAGCAAAGATAAATATCACGCTTGAAAACAGTGCATTTTCTATTGCAGCTCAAAAGTGATAAGTAGCATATAGTTTTTAAACTGTATGTTATTTATATAAATTAAATTTTAAGGAGGGAAAAACCATGGACGTATTGGTAAAAAGTGCTGTACAAGTAAGTGCACATTGTCCTTTCCACGGTTCAAGTGGCTGTACTCTTTCTTGTTCCTACAAGATGTAGCATAAGAGAAGTAACATTACTTAGCGAGATGCTGTTTTTAGCATCTCGCTAAGATTTACCTAATATGAAACATAGGTGATGAATATGATAGTCCTAGAATACTTGAAAAAATACCTTTCAAAAACGCGCAAGTATGTATTTTTTTACATTGTTGTTACTTCAGTATTGTGGATTATAGGAATTATTGTTCCTTACATCACAGGCATATATATTGATTATTTAGTATCAAAAAGTAATATAAGTATCATTTTATATTTTGTACTGTTACTGGGGATTATAAATATAGTAAACATTCTCATACAATATTTAACTGCCCTTTTCTCTACGAAATTGAATAATTTATTATTATACGAAATCTGCAATGATATCTATCAAAAAATATTCAAAACTAAACTGTCGGTCTTCAAAGATAAGGATAATGCATACTTAGTTGACCAAATTAATAATGATTCATCCACAGTAGTTGACTTTTTTTCAAATAATATTTCCAACTTAGTATTGCAAGTAATCACAATAATTATCAGTGGTATTATTGTTTTAAAAGCTGATGTACTACTATGCGTTATAATTTTCTCGCTTATTCCTTTTTATATATTTACATATGTGGTTTTTAGAAAAAAATTGTATAAAGCAAATCTGAAATACAAAAAAGAAGCAAATGAATACTACTCTAAAAAAGTCGAACAAATTAACAAATTGGTTTTTATAAAGAAGAATGTACTCTTTAATGAAATGAATGAGCGGCTAAATAAAGCATTTAATTCATTATTTAGAGTTGCGACTTCACAAGTAAAAACTAATTATATTTTCTCCAATCTAAATCAATTTATATTGATCATCTGCTATATATTTGTAATCGGAATTGGAGGTCATAAAGTTGTAATTGGCCAAATGAGTATAGGGCAGTTCACCATAATTAACACGTACCTTTCAATGATCATCTCGTCAACTTCATATTTATTAAGCTTAGCAAGTTCATACCAAGAGACGAAAGTATCGATAGAACGGCTAAATGACGTTATGAACTCTGAAAATGATATTTATGGTAGTACAACACTTGAAGATTTAGAGAAAATAAGTATTAAACAATTAGGTGTTAAATATTCCGAGGAAAGCGTATTTAGAGACTTTTCTTATGATTTTTTTAAGGGGGGAATTTACGGGATTTGTGGTCACAATGGTTCAGGCAAAACAACATTACTTAATACTCTGATAGGTCTTTATAGTGATCTTTACACAGGAGAAATAGCTTTTAATAATTGCTCCATCAAAGATATAGATATGCTTGATATGAGGCGTTATAGAATTTCTTATGTAGAACAGAATCCGGAGTTTTTAAATCTACCAATAAAGGAATATTTGAAATTTGGAATTACTTTTTCAAAAGAGATTGCCAGTAATCAAGATGAGCTTATAACAGCTTTTGGGCTTGAAGAGATAATAACAAAAGCTAACCTTGAAAATATACTAATAAATGAAAATGGAAGCAACTTTTCTGGTGGTGAAAAGCAAAAATTAGCTTTGATTCGTGCATTAAGTAAAGATTCTTTCTTAACGATTCTTGATGAGCCCACATCAGCCTTAGATTCAAAGAGTGTAAGTGGACTTATAGAAATATTGACCAAGCAAAAGTCAAGAAGGATAACAATTGTAGTATCACATGACCAGAGACTATTAGCAGCATGTGACCATATTTTGAATATTGAAACCCAAGAGGAACGTGATGATATTGGATTCCACAGTTATGGAGTTCTTTAGAAACATCAAAAAACAGTATGGGAATTACTCACGATTGTTTAAGTTGTTTCAGACAAAGAATAAATCCTATTTGTATGATGTGGGCACAGGCAAAGTTATGGAATGCACTGAAATAGAGTATGTATTTCTAAATAACTTACAAGTGTACGGAGATATCGAAGAGGTAATAAAAACTACCAAAGTTAATGATGATACATTGACTATTCTAATTGACTTAATACATGTTGCGCAGGAACAGCATTTATTCCAAGCACCTCCTCTTTTATCCTTTGCACTATCAAAAGATGAGGTTTTAGAAAATGCAAGAAGTCATCTAGAACAGGTTACTCTGGAGTTGACCGAACAATGTAATATGGCATGCCACTATTGTATATATCATTCAGGGAACATAGACTTCAGGGAATTTGGACGCAGGCACATGTCCTGGCAAGTAGCAGAGTTAGCAATCGATTATACTCTGAAAAACTCAGGTAAAAAAGTGGCGGTAACTTTTTATGGCGGGGAGCCATTAATAGAATTTAAATTATTAAAGCATTGTGTAGACTATACTTTAAAAAATGGTGCTGATAAAGATTTAACATTTTCAATGACAACAAACTTAACCTTAATGACTGCTGAAATCGCAGAATATCTATCTACAGTTCCTAACTTTGGAGTAGTTTGTAGTATTGACGGTCCAAAGGAAATACATGATTGTAGGAGGGTATTTAAAAATGGTGAGGGCACGTATGACAAGGCAATTAATGGTCTTAAACATCTAATTAATGCTTATGGAGAAAAGAGTAATTCTCTTATATCGCTAAGCATGGTAACACCTAGACCAGCTAATGATGTAGTTATGAAAAAAATTCAAAATTTCTTCAATTCTCTTTCGTGGGTACCTAAGGATATTACTAAAAATATTTCTTATGTGAGACACTCGTCTGACATAGAAAAAACGATTACTGAAAAAAGCTCTATGCATTGTTATGATAACCCTGTAGGGAACTGGACAATTGATCTAATGTTAAATAATACTTCTATATCAAAAAATACTCCCTTTACAATCGATTTTTTACACAAACAATTCTCAATAATACATGATAGGATTTTAACTGAAACTCCTTACCCGGACTATTGCTTAAACGGCTGCTGTTCACCTGCCTCAAGAAGAATTTATGTAACGGTAAATGGAGACTTTCATTTATGCGAGCGCATTGGAAAATCACCTTCAGTTGGAAACGTTTATAGTGGTATAGACGAATCTGTATTAATCGATCGTTATATAGACGACTATGGTAAGGAGAGTTTGTCCCAGTGCTCCAAATGTTGGGCTATACGCCTTTGTTCGGTTTGTTACGTCGAATGTTACGATAGTGATAAGTTTAATATCGAAAAAAAGAAAATAGCTTGTAGGCGTTCTTTAGATATGCTGGAACATGCATTAATAAGCTATCATACTATCTTGGAACACAAACCACATTTATTAGAGGAATTAAACCATATTACATTGGTGTAATTCCAATCTATTATCAAAACGAGTCGAAGGAGGATTATAAATTGAGAATTGTAAATCCATTTGGAAGGAAGCCTTTAATGGCAAATACCCTTGGAATTGTTCCTTTATCTTGTATTTGTTCTTCCGGTGCTAATAATATACTTCATGACTTCGGACATGGCTCGAATTGTGCATGTAAATGTCGCTCTGATAGGCAAATGAATAGTAGTGCAAACTATGATATGGCTTTAAGTTGACCTATTAGAGAAACGTTTATTTAATTTTTGAAAAATCGCTTCTACTCTGTTAAATGAGTGGAAGCGATTTTTATTAATCGTTAGATAACTATGGAGGCTAATTTACAAGGAAATATGGATAACAGGTAGACAGTACATGTTCAATCGTGTGTAAACTCAGCCTCGAAGTAGTCTATTTGAGTGTTCCGTTTAGAGCAGTCGTTCCAATTAATAAAATCGCACGGAGCTCATAGTTGTGCAATTCCTCTCCAGAGCTTAAGTCCAGTTTCGAAGACGCTTTAGAGCAAGTAAAAGGGGAATCAAGCGAAGCTAATCTTTGATCGCTCCAGCGGCAAGATCGGAAATAAATTGGCGGCTGATGAAAAGAAACAAAATAATAAGAGGAAGTACAGCCAGCAGGGTGCCAGCAATGACCATCGCATAATCCGTATTGTAAATCCCGTTCAACTGCGACAATGCAATCTGGAGGGTGAATTTGCGCTCATCCGTTAAAACGATTAATGGCCATAAGTAATCATTCCAAGCTCCTATAAAGGTAAATGCGCCGAGAAAAGCGAACGCAGGGCGTAAAATCGGCAGTGCTACATTCCAGTACAGCCGAAAAAAGCTGCACCCGTCCATACGCCCCGCATCCAGGAGCTCCTTGGGAATAGATTCTTCTGCATACTGACGAATCCAGAAAATCCCGAAGGCATTTACCATACCCGGGATGATGAGCGCTTTGAACGTACCTACCCATCCAAAGGAAGCCATCATGACAAAGGAGGGGACGAGCGAAAGTTGTGAAGGGACCATCATTGTAGCTAGCAGAATGACGAATAGCACCTTTTTGCCCGGAAAATCAAACTTTGCGAATGCAAAACCGGCCAGTGAATCAAAAAACAGCACCAATAGGGTAATCGAACTGGCTACAAAAAGGGTATTCAAAAAGGCGCCGGCAAAATCAATCTGCTGCAATACTCTCGTGATGTTATCCAGGAAGTGGCTGCCCAACCACAATTGTGGCGGAAAACGATAGATGTCTGAGGTTGTACGGGTTGCCATGACGATTAGCCAGTAAAATGGAAACATCGACAGGATGATACCTACCAACAGCCCAGCATATAAAACAATGGATTTTGCACGTGTCTGCATCATGTGGTAAAGCTCCTTCCATCGTTATTTTTTACCTTGAACGAGTTTCCAATTGATGATGGAGAATAGAGCAATGATGAGAAACATGCCCCATCCGACAGCAGCGCCATATCCAAAATAGTTGTTAATGAACGACTCGCGGTACAGGTATAAAACGATGGTCATGCCACTTGCCCCGGCACCGCCGTCATTACCGACCAGGACCTGTGGCTCGGTGAACAGCTGCATCCCACCGATGGTGGACGTAATGACCGTAAACAGAATGACTGGGCGCAGCATCGGAATGGTGATGCGGAAAAAAGCTTGCGCTCCGGTTGCCCCGTCTATTTTGGCGGCCTCATACAGCACATGTGGGATACTCTGGAGCCCAGCCAGATAGATAATGGCGTTGTAACCCATCCATCTCCAGACGACCATGGAAGAAATGGCGATTTGGATACCCCATGGCACATTCAGCCATTGGATCATAGGTAGCCCCAAGAGCTGCAAAAGGTAGTTGAGAAATCCAAAATTGTTGGCAAATAAGGCGCCAAAGATGATGGCAACAGCAACAATAGATGTCACATTGGGCAGGAAGAATCCAACTCGCCATAAGGTGCGCATTTTCACAAAAGGGGCATAAAGCAGAAAGGCAACAATGAGTGCTAGAAATAGCATTGGAATCGTGGCGTACACCCAGATCACAAACGTATTACCTACAGCCTGCCAAAATTCGTTGTCTGTCACAAGGTAACGAAAGTTGCCCCAGCCGTTGTAGGTCATGTCTCCGATCCCGTCCCATTTGTGAAACGCCAGGTACAATGAAAAGCCAATCGGAAACAAGCCAAAGATGCCAAACAGCAAATAAAATGGCGAGATCGCAGCATAAACGGCCCGGTGCTTCCAGATTTCTCTCAGCATATTGTCCACACGCCTTTTTTGAAGTTTTGTTTTTTAACGCTGTAATTCCCGTTCAATTCGTTGCATTGTTTCCGTCCATAATGAGTCGGGATCGGCATTTTGTTTGGCCACATTGGCAAGACGACGGGTCACAATGCCGTGGATGACAGGATAGCGCTCGCCGAAATAGCTATTTTTCACATGACGTGCGGAGGCAGCAAAAATGAGGCCAGTGGCCTGACCACCAAAGAAAGGTTCGGGGGTCTTCATGACGGGATCGTCATAGACGCCGGGAGTGGATGGGAACAGGCCGATTTTTTGGTAGGCTTCCAATTGGTGTTCCGGGTTTTGCAGCCAGGTCAGGACTTCAAAGGCTTCTTTGGGGTGTTGGCTAGATTTGAGGATAGAGATGAAGGACCCTCCCAGATTGCCGTCTCCTCCAGGAGCCCGGGCGACTCTCCATTTGCCCGCTGTATCCGGTGCGGCTTCTGTGAGAACTTGCTTCATCCAGATTGCCCCTACGAACGAGGCGATTTTGCCGTTATTGACCGAAGCATTCCATTCGGGGGTCCAGCCATCCGCATTGGCGAGCAGATGCTTCCTGTGGAAATCCACAGCGGTTATCCAGCCCAGGCGGATGTCAGGAGATTGATTGCCGATATAACTTCCGTCCGGCTTGAAGTACAGGTTCGTATGTTGAGCGAGCACCTGATTGTAAACGTTTACAATATTATCGGCCAAAAATGAATGGCTTCCGAATTTCTGCCGAAGTTGTTCTCCGGCTGCCATATAATCATCCCATGTGCGGATCGAGGCACTGACCTGTTCAGGATCACTTGGCAAGCCTGCCTGTTCAAACAGGTCGCTTCGATAGAAGAGGGCGGTAGGCCCAGTATCCATGGGAAATGCAATCATTTTACCATCAGGAGTGATGCCCTGATTCCATTTCCATTCCAAATATTGATCCTTCAGTCGGTCTGCTCCGAGTTCCTTTAGATCATAAAAACGATCCGCACTCGGGAATAGTTCCACCATCCAGTCGTTCAGAGCTACGATGTCCGGTTCACCGGAACGAGCTGCGAGCGTTGTCTTCAGCTTGGCTTTAAAGTCACCGCCTATTTTTTGAGTTTTTAATTCAATGTTGGGAAACTGTTTTTCTGCCTGGACGAGCAATTCATCGTCAATAGAACGGTTCCAGTACCACAATGTAAGCGTTATCTTTTTGCTGTTTGACAAATTAGCTTCAGATGATTGACCTTTAGAGGATAGGGACCCACTACAACCACTAATCATAGTGAGAAAAGCAAGACATAATACCAGCCATTGCCATTGTACTGTCTTCACATCATTTCCCTCCTTGCTGTCTGAATAATCTGCCTGCTGAACAAGTTGTAAATGGTTTAGCTCCATCATATGAAGCTGTTACCCATTTATGTGCATTGCCTTAACCAAAAACAAAAAATTTGAAACGTTTATCCATAAAAAAAAGCACGTGCGTCTGTTATAGGAAGATCGCACGTGCTTAAGGCAGGGGATTAGCTTCATGACATCAATCGTTGTATCTCATCTTTCAGAGCTTCGGATCGAGTACCGAAAATAACCTGTAGGGTACCGTTCCCAAGCCTGATAATTCCTGACGCTCCGAGCTGCTTAAGAGCTTGATCGTTAACCGCTTTGTCGTCCTTGACGACAAGACGCAACCGCGTGATGCAGGCATCAATGCTTTGGATATTGTCTGAACCGCCGAGATAGGTTAGGACCTGGCCTGCCTGACTGGACTGGGTGCCGGATGAGGCGCTTGTTTTTCCAACGGGTATGGATTTGTTAGCCTCAAATAGAAGGGTGTCATCTACATCGTCTTCGCGCCCGGGAGTCTTTAGGTTGAATTTGAGGATGATGAAGCGGAACAGAAAATAATAAATGAAGGCGAAGACAAGCCCGATCGGGATCATTCGCAATGGATGAGTGGAGAGCTTCATATTGACCAGATAGTCAATGAGTCCTGCTGAAAAGGAAAAGCCGAGTTTGACATCCAGTAGGTATACGACTAGGCCACTCAGACCTGTTAGCAGAGCATGAACGCCGTAAAGCAGAGGTGCAATGAACATAAAAGAAAATTCGAGGGGCTCAGTAATACCGGTCAGGAACGACGCTAGTGCAGAGCCGATAAAGATGGAAGCGACAGCTTTACGTTTTTCCGGCTTGGCCGTATGGATGAATGCAAGAGCCGCCGCTGGCAGAGCGAACATCATAATGGGGAAGAAGCCGGACATGAACATACCCGCCGATGTATCGCCTGCGAAAAAACGTGTCAGGTCACCATGAACAACTTCACCTGCAGCGTTGGTATAGTCCCCAATTTGAAACCATGCGATCGAGTTCAGCACATGATGCAAACCGAGCGGGATCAGCAGTCGATTGGCAAGCATGAACACCATTGACCCGATTCCACCAAAGCCAACAATCCAGTTGCCGAAGGCTGCAATGCCATCTTGTATCGGACTCCAGATCATGCCGAGCAGAATGGCTAAAATCATGGTCGTGAAGGCTGTAATCATGGGGACAAAACGTTTGCCCGAAAAAAAGCCGAGCCAATCTGGAAGTTGAATATTATGATATTTTTTGAACAGATAAGCAGACCATCCGCCGATAAAAATACCGCCCAATACGCCCATGTCCAGCTTGACGTCGTCTGGAATATACGCAAATATACCCGGTACGGCCGCCAAAATACGGGTCAGCACCAAATAGGCAATGACTGCCGAAAGTGCGGCTACCGCGTCGCCTGCCAGACCAATAGCAACACCGATGGAGAAAATGAGCGCCAGATTGCCAAAGATAGCACCCGCCCCTTCATTCAGAAAAGGAGTGACATAATGATTCAGAAATCCACCAACTCCAGGGCCAAGCGGAATATCCGTTTCATAATTAATGAGAGCCAGCCCTTGCAAAATCCCTGCGGCGGGTAATGTAGCTACTGGAAGCATTAATGACTTGCCGATTTTTTGCAGAAATTTCAGCATAACATTCTTCCCTTCATCATCAAGTTTGGGAGTGTCGTATTCATCCTGAAATCCTTACATTCAGCCATTTTTTTACATCATAAATCGGGCAATCTAACATGGTCAACGATTATTTTAGGATATCAGAAGACGTAAATCCGCAGTTGACATCGCTTACATGCTTATATAATATCAAATTTAAGTTAATAATCGTGACGGAGACAAGAGAGCCACGCAGACATCCCATGTTACAGCACAGGGTTGGTTTGTGATGGCTTTTCTTTTTTTTGCGCGATGAAAACGATCAAAATCGGATGATCTATTGAGGAGGTTGGTTGTATGTCGCCATACGCAGCCGAATTCATAGGGACAATGATTCTTATTGCCCTAGGTGGCGGAGTGTGCGCAGGGGTGTCCCTGAAAAAGTCTTTTGCCCACGCTTCCGGCTGGATTGTGGTCGGATTGGGGTGGGGGCTCGCGGTAGCTATTGGGGTGTATGCGGTGGGCCAAATCAGCGGAGCGCATTTGAATCCCGCAGTTACACTCGCGTTGGCATTTCAGGGTAGTTTTCCATGGCAGGATGTTCCCGGTTATATTGTGGCTCAGGTTCTTGGAGCCATGGCGGGTGCAGTGATCGTCATTTTGCATTATTGGCCCCACTGGAAAGAGACGGAGGACACAGCAGCCAAACTCAGTGTATTTGCGACAGGACCAGCTATTGATCATCCGTTTGGTAACGTGCTTAGTGAAATGATAGGTACTTTTATCTTTGTTCTTGCTTTACTGTCGTTTGGTGCCAATTCGTTTACAGACGGCCTTAAACCGCTAATTGTTGGTTTTTTGGTTGTCAGTATCGGTTTATCCCTTGGAGGCACAACGGGCTATGCCATCAATCCAGCGAGGGATTTTGGGCCGCGTCTGATGCATTATTTACTACCGATACCCGGTAAGGGAGCATCCAACTGGAAATATGCATGGGTGCCCATTGTAGGACCGCTATTGGGGGATCTTTCGCAGGGCCGTTTTATCAGGCCGTTTTTAAGGGGAGTATGACTCCGGCGTTCTGGATTTTATTAGGGGTTATCGTGGTTGTACTCTTGATTACCTTCCGTATTAGTCGTATTTATAAAAATCATAAAATGGATCACAAGCTTACAGCGTAAAAACGATGGATTTACACAGGGAGAGATGAACATGGGAAAATATATTTTGTCACTAGACCAGGGAACGACAAGTTCAAGAGCGATTTTGTTCAATAGCGAAGGAGATGTGGTGTACTCGGCCCAGCGGGAATTTCCGCAATATTTTCCTCACCCCGGCTGGGTAGAGCAGAATGCGAATGAAATCTGGAGTTCTATTCTGGGCGTTATTGCCTCCTGTCTTTCCGAATCCGGTGTAAAAGCAAAACAAATTGCTGCCATCGGCATTACCAATCAGCGAGAATCGGTGGCCGTGTGGGACAAAAATACGGGATTACCCGTGTATAACGTACTCGTATGGCAATCACGCCAAACCTCGGATATTTGCGAAGAACTGAAGCGGCAAGGGCATGAGGAGTTGTTTCACAGCAAAACAGGGCTATTGATCGATCCGTATTTTTCAGGCACTAAAGTAAAGTGGATACTGGACCATGTAGAAGGAGCGCGGGAAAGAGCGGAACGAGGTGACTTATTATTTGGTACGATTGACTCGTGGCTAATCTGGAAACTATCCGGCGGAAAGGCCCATGTAACAGACTACTCCAATGCGGCCAGAACGCTGATGTACAATATTTATGAGCTAAAGTGGGATGAAGAGCTACTGGATATTCTGGGAGTTCCGAAAATCATGTTGCCTGAGGTAAGACCTTCTTCCGAGGTATATGCGCACACCGTGGATTATCATTTTTTTGGTCAGAATGTACCGATCGCCGGTGCAGCGGGTGACCAGCAGGCAGCCTTGTTCGGTCAGGCTTGTTACGAAAAAGGAATGATCAAAAACACTTACGGTACAGGTTGCTTCATGTTGATGAATACGGGAGATCAGCCGGTTGAATCCAAGCACGGTCTGATCACGACCATCGCTTGGGGGCTGGAGGAAGGCAAAGTGCAATACGCACTTGAAGGGAGTGTGTTTGTTGCGGGCTCTGCGATCCAGTGGCTGCGAGATGGGCTGCGCATGTTCCGTGAAGCAAAGGACAGTGAGCCTTACGCGGCCCGTGTTTCCTCCACAGAAGGAGTATATCTTGTACCCGCTTTTGTCGGGCTGGGCAGCCCCTACTGGGATAGCGAGGTACGTGGAGCGATGTTTGGTCTGACACGTGGGACCACGAAGGAGCATTTTATCCGTGCCACCCTGGAGTCGCTCGCTTATCAGACCAAGGATGTGCTTACAGCCATGGAGATTGATTCAGGTATTACGGTGAAGATGCTGCGAGTGGATGGAGGAGCCGTGTTGAACAATTTCCTGATGCAATTCCAGAGCGATATTCTGGATGCGACGGTGGAACGGCCAGTTATCCATGAGACAACGGCGCTGGGTGCCGCATGTCTGGCAGGGTTGGCGATAGGATACTGGAAGAGTACAGATGAACTTCGTAAGCGAGTGAGAGTGGAAACTTCTTTTACCCCTACGATGGATGAAGCAACACGTGACAGCCTGTATGAAGGCTGGAAAAAGGCTGTGAATGCGACGATGGCCTACAAATAATGGCTTAAACGAAAGGGCTCTTGTTATATAACTGCAAAAAGGTGACTTCTGAATTCGACAGGAGTCACCTTTTTTAGGTATGTGCTATCCCTCCACCCTCGTAGGGTTCCAATGTTGCCGGGCTCCGCAGGAGGTGCGAATGACGAGTTCGGGCTCCACTTTAATACATTTCGTATCCATTTGTTTATTCATCAGGTCAAACAGCACCATAGCAGCCAGACGACCTATTTTTTGCTTGTCTTGTTTTACAGTCGTCAGTGGAGGATCGGTATAACGACAGGCTTCAATATCATCACATCCTACTACGGCAATATCCTCGGGTACCTTCAAGCCGCTCTCCTTGAAAGCACGAATGGCACCAAAGGCAAGCAGGTCGGTAGCCGCAAAAATAGCTCTTGGTAAATTTTCTTGCTCTATCCACGCCTTTGCGATCTGGTATCCATCCTCTGCTGCATAGTCCTTGCCATACACGATCCATTCCGGTCTGACATCAAGGCTAAACCGCTTTAGTGATGAGATAAAAGCTTCTTCTCTCTCTTTAATAACCAAGGAGGGGCGTTCTATGCCTATAAAACCCATTTCGCGGTATCCATTCATGTAAAAGTGCTCAACAACTTTCATTGAAATCTTCTGATTGTCGGACATGATGTAGCAGGAACTGGCTCCGGTTAATTCGATATCAACACCGATGCAGGGGATAGGGCTGGCATCGAGATCAAAAACACTCTTCTCCACTTCGTCTCCGGCAATAATAATGCACCCGTCCACTGAGAAATATTTTGAGCGAGCCAAATAGTCCTCTCCATTATCCAGAAATTTCTCATTTGAAAAAAACAGCAGGTCGTAACCGAGCAAGCCAATCTGCTTTTTGAAAACATTAATGATGTCTACAAAAAAAGGATGACTAAAATCGACATTCAGCTTGCCAGCGAATATAACGCCTACCAGATTAGATTTTTTGGTAGCAAGCGTTTTAGCCGAGGAGGAAGGTCTATAGCCTGTTTCCTCCATAATTTTGAGTACTCGCTGCCGGGTTTCCTCACTGATATCTGTGTAATTGTTTATGATCTTCGAAACCGTTGCTACTGAAACGCCTGCCATGCTAGCTATTGTTTTTATATTCATGGAATCCTCCGTAACTAAACTGATTTAGTTCATTTGACCTTGCATTCTAAAATTAATGATTACTCGTATTCTATGCTACCTCATAGAAGAGAGTCAACCGTGCTATTAAAGGATAAATCCTAATATATTATGGATAATGAAGTTTGATTTAACGATAGTTAATGATTTTTTGATAATTTACAAATTGCTATTTACAAATACAGGCTATTCGATACATAATAGTAGCTGTAATTAACTAAACCGCTTTCGTAAGAGTGAGTGCATTTTATTCTAAGATTACAGGGGGAATTTTGCAATGCTGAAAAAGTGTTTTTCTTTACTTGTTGTAACCGCTTTAATCGTGGTATTAGCCGCTTGCGGTAAAGGTAACGAAGCTGGGCAGAACGGGAATAAAAAGGTCACGTTAAAAATTATTCATTGGCAGCAGGAGAATATTAATAACTATATAAAGGGATTTAATAAAAAGTTTGAAGAGAAGTATCCTGATGTTCAGGTGGAGTATACGACGGTTCCTGCTGATTCCACTTATGATCAACTGATGCAAACGCGTATGAATGCGGGTTCAACCGGTGATGCAGACATTATTCCTCTGAAATTCAGCTTCGTAGGCGCACCGCAGGAATGGTCTAAGGGAGCTGCTGATCCGATGTGGAAGCAGTGGATCGAGGGAGGACTCATTGCAGATCTGTCAGATCAAGCTTTTATCAAAAACTATAATCCTACAGATGTCAAAAATGCCATGACCTATAACGACAAGGTATACGGTGTAAACATGGGGAAGGTAGCACTGACAGGTCTGTTTTACAACAAAGAGATTTTTGAAAAATATAATCTTGCTGTGCCCACGACATGGGACGAACTGGTGAATGTTATGAAGGTGCTCAAGGATAACGGCGTGGAACCGATTGGTTTCGGCGGTAAGGATGTATGGCCTATTAATCTTGCAGTCCAAGGACTTCAAGCCTCTATCCATGATGATCAGCTGGAATATATCAAAGGGCTGTGGACAGGCAAGACCAAACTGACTGATCCTGTCCAGCTTGAGGTGCTGGAAAAAACACAAATTTTGATGAACAACGCCATTGGTGGATTTATGGGAATTGACTATGGAACCTTGCCAAGCTTATTTGCTTCCGGGCGTGTAGCGATGATTGCGGATGGTACGTGGGATGCAACTACGATTCAGACAGCCAATCCAGAGCTGAAATTTGGTTATTTCCCGATCCCGGGCAGTAACGACCCCGCCAAAAATAAAAACCTGGCAGGCAAGTATGATATGACCTGGATGGTACTAGAAAAGTCACCAAACAAGGAGTATGCGATCAAATGGCTTGAAATGCTCTCTGAGAAACAGAACTACACGGATTTTGTGAATGCTGCTGGATTTTTGCCAACACAGTCTGATGTGAAGATAAGCAGCGATTTCGTTAATGAAATCCAGCCTTCACTGGAAAACTTCAAGCTCTCTTGGGATCAGCTGTTTATCAATCGTAAGAATGTTGGACAGTACATTAAGGAAGCCAGTGTACATGCGGAATTTTTGGCGCCTGCCGGTCCGTTAAAAACGCCTTTGGAGCTTGCGCAGAAATCTCAAGCAGACTGGGATGCGGCAGCCCCTAAATAATCCATAGATTTTACATGAACACAATGGTAACTGTAAAGCTCCCATAATAATGTGAAAAGGTGTGAGACCCATGTATCCCTTTGGAAAGGGTGCTGCCCGGATAATGCCCTATCTTCTGCTGAGTATTCCGGTGCTGCTCTATTTGCTTCTTGGTTTTGGACCCTCTATGGTAACCGTGCTTTTTTCCTTTACAGATGCTACCGGGGTTCCGGGACAGACGTGGAATTTTATCGGATTCGAGAATTACACGACCTTTTTTACCTCCTCCGATTCTGGAGATCGCATTGCTTCCATTGGCCGTTCCTTATATTTTGCCGTAGCGGTGGTTGTGATCCAAAACGCAGTTGGGCTATTCATGGCTATCCTTATTAATAAAAAGCTCAAAGGTGATGTGTTATATCGTTCTGTATTTTTTCTGCCCGTTGTGCTCGGGGTAACGGTATCCGGTCTGATCTGGCAGTTGCTTGCCAATCCGCTTGGCGGTCCTGCGCAAGCATTGCTGAACTTTTTTGGAACCAGCTCCAACTTCTTTGGGGATTATGATATTGCATTTGAATTGATCATTTTTGTGCAAATTTGGATGTACATGGGTTACTCGATGACTATTTTCTTAGCTGGACTCCAATCCATTCCTAGTGACTTATATGAAGCGGGATATATGGACGGCGCTTCTGGATGGAAAGCGTTCAAAAATATTACCTTTCCAATGATTGCACCGTCCTTTACCGTCAATATGCTGCTGTCCATTATCGGCGCCTTGCAAACCTTTGACATTATTTATGTGCTGACAGGGGGTAAATTCAACACGACGACACTTGCATTTGATGTATATGCCACAGCCTTTGGCTCCGGGACATCAGATTATGGTCTTGCTTCCGCAGTTGCGATGATCCAGTTTGTATTCGTGTTTACGGTATCAATGATTGCACTTTATTACTTGCGCAGAAGAGAGGTGGAAATGTAATGAGCAGTAGCAAAGGAACCAAAATAGTGAGCTACACCATCGTACTGCTCATGCTTTCGTTATATGTACTCCCGCTTTTCTACCTTTTTAATGTATCGATGAAGACGCAAAGCGAGTATTTGATGGATCCTGTAGCGTTAGCCAAGGGTCTGCGTTTGGAGAATTTCATGGATGCTTGGGATAAAGGGAATTTCTCTCAATATATGTGGAACAGTATTTTGTATACAGGAGTTTCTACGTTATTAACCCTGATTATATCCGTGTTTGCCGCCTTTCCGCTAGCACGGGGATATGTTAAGTTCAGCACCTTCTTTTATGTGTTTTTCCTGATTTCCATGTATCTCCCCAATCCGCTAATTCCGCAATTTGCCCTTATTAATAGTCTGGGACTGTACAATACACAGCTTGGTTTTATTTTGCTGAAAACGACAGGTACCGGCATCGCTTTCCTGATGTTTGTGGGGTATATCAAGTCTGTCTCCCGAGAGCTGGATGAAGCGGCTGCAATGGACGGATGCGGTTATTCACGTTATTTGTTCACGATTCTTGTACCACTGATGAAGCCCGTGTTGGCGACAGGCATCATTTTGACAGCCATTGGTGCATGGAACGACATTATAGGTCCTACCATTTATTTGTCTGATCCCGCCTATCAGCCAGTGACCAAGGGACTGTTCTCTTTCTATGGACAATACATGAACAACTGGCCGCTGCTTGCTTGCGGTATCTTGATTGTTACACTACCGCTGGTTATTTTGTATATTTTCCTCCAGCGCTTTATTGTCGGCGGTGCAATGGCTGGAGCTGTGAAGTCTTGATTCCTGAAAGGACGGTACCGAGTATGAGCGAGAATACCTTTATATTTCCTGCCACGTTTATGTGGGGAACTTCAACCTCTTCTTATCAAATTGAAGGGGGTACAGATGAGGGCGGCAGAACGCCCTCCATTTGGGATACTTTTTGTCAAATCCCCGGGAAGGTAATCGGAGGGGACTGTGGAGATGTAGCATGTGATCATTTTCACCACTTTAAAGAAGACGTGCAATTAATGAAACAGCTTGGTTTTTTACATTATCGTTTTTCTGTAGCTTGGCCACGTATTATGCCCGCGGCTGGCATTATTAACGAAGAGGGGTTGCTCTTCTACGAGCATCTGCTGGATGAGATTGAGTTGGCTGGACTGATCCCGATGCTGACGCTGTATCATTGGGATCTACCGCAGTGGATTGAGGACGAGGGTGGATGGACACAGCGAGAGACTATCCAACATTTTAAAACGTATGCCTCTGTAATCATGGATCGATTCGGCGAGCGGATAAACTGGTGGAATACGATCAATGAGCCTTATTGCGCCTCTATTTTGGGCTATGGTACAGGAGAGCATGCCCCTGGCCATGAGAACTGGAGGGAAGCCTTTACTGCCGCCCATCATATTCTGATGTGTCATGGGATTGCCAGCAATTTGCACAAGGAGAAAGGGTTAACGGGTAAGATTGGCATTACGTTGAACATGGAACATGTGGATGCGGCTTCCGAGCGACCCGAGGACGTGGCTGCTGCCATTAGAAGAGATGGCTTTATTAATCGTTGGTTTGCGGAGCCATTGTTTAACGGAAAGTATCCTGAAGATATGGTGGAATGGTACGGAACGTATCTGAATGGATTGGATTTTGTACAGCCTGGTGATATGGAGCTGATTCAGCAACCGGGGGATTTTTTGGGCATTAACTATTATACCCGTAGCATCATTCGATCAACGAACGACGCTTCGTTGCTGCAAGTAGAGCAGGTTCACATGGAGGAGCCAGTAACGGACATGGGATGGGAGATTCACCCTGAATCTTTTTATAAGCTGCTGACACGGATTGAGAAGGATTTTAGCAAGGGCTTGCCCATTCTGATTACGGAAAATGGAGCAGCGATGAGGGATGAACTGGTAAATGGACAGATTGAGGATACCGGGCGTCAGCGCTATATTGAAGAGCATTTAAAGGCCTGTCATCGCTTCATTGAAGAGGGAGGTCAGCTCAAGGGGTATTTTGTCTGGTCTTTCCTTGATAACTTTGAATGGGCCTGGGGCTACAGCAAGCGTTTTGGCATTGTGCATATCAATTACGAGACGCAGGAACGGACTCCCAAACAAAGTGCGCTATGGTTCAAGCAAATGATGGCGAAGAACGGGTTTTAAATAGAAAAGGGGGATACGATGCAGCCGTATTATTTTGACAATCAAGGACGTTTTGTGATTGAAAATTTTGCGCATGCCAAGCCCTTTTCCAGTTTCTTGCCCGGCATTGCTGGTGTTCAGGGGATTCCCCTGTGGGCGTATTATGTTAATCGTGGACAAGGAATTGCGAGCTTTGGTGTGGAGGATAAAAATGGAGCGATTATGGAATTTTTTCCGGCTAACCGCAGCTATAGCCTCGTACCGATCCATGGCTTCCGTACCTTTTTAAAGGTAAAAAGGCAGGATGAGTGGAGCTATATGGAGCCGTTTTCGGCTGTGCGTCCTTTAGAGCATGAGCAACAAAAAATGTTAATATCCCGCCATATGCTGGAAATTAATAGCTCTCATCCAGATATAGGGCTGGAGGTGCGTGTGCAATATTTTACGCTTCCTCATGAAAGCTACGCTGCTTTGGTGCGCAAGGTTGAGATTGTCAATCATTCCGATCAAGAACTTGAGCTGGAGGTGCTGGACGGCATGCCGGCTGTGCTGCCCTTCGGTATTGACAATACGGCTTACAAGGAGCTTGGATATACACTGAAAAGCTGGATGGATGTGTATAACCTCAATAACAGCATACCTTACTATAAGGTACGTGGAAGTACAGCGGATACAAGTGAGGTCCATCAGATTGAGGTGGGACATTTTATGTATAGCTTTGTGGAGCAGGATGGCAAGGCCAGACTAGTACGTCCCATTGTCGATCCATCCATTATATTTGGTGAAAATACGTCCCTGACCTTCCCTGACTGCTTTATCCATACACGTGTCGAAGACCTGATATCACAGCAGCCAGTGACGACGAATAAAGTGCCTTGTGGGTTTAGCGGTTATGCGGCACGACTGGCGGCAGGTGCAGCTGTAAATTACTGTTCGGTCATCGGGCATGTGAATGATATTCAATTGATCAATGAACGGATTACAGAAATTGCAACGATGTCTTATATCGATCAAAAGGCGAAGGAAGCTAGAACGTTAGTTGAAGAGTTGACGGATGGAATGGCCACGCAGACATCCATTCCGTTGTTTGACGAGTACTGCCGTCAGAGCTATCTGGATAATCTGCTACGTGGGGGTTATCCATTATTGCTGGACAATGGCACGGAGCAACCCTTTGTGTATCATGTATTTTCGCGCAAGCATGGAGATCTGGAACGAGACTATAATTTTTTCAAACTCCAGGCGGGGTATTATTCGCAAGGGAATGGTAATTTCCGCGATGCGAACCAGAATCGGAGAAATGATGTGTGGTTTAACCCGGGCGTCGGAGATTTTAATATTCGTTTGTTTATGAGCCTGATTCAGCCGGACGGCTATAACCCGCTTGTTGTAAAAGGCTGTAGCTTTCAAATACGAGAGCTCGAACCGTTGCTGGAACAGGTGGAAGTGGCGGCCCATTCGTCTTTGTGTACTTTTTTTCAATCATCATTTACCCCGGGCGAGCTGATTCAGCACATCATTCATGACAATATTGGACTAAAGCAAACGGTAGAGACATTTGTGACCGAAGCCCTCAAGCATTCCGAGCAATGCTATGAGGCTGATTTTGGTGAAGGCTTCTGGATCGACCATTGGACTTATAATATGGATCTAATCGAAAGCTATTTAAGTATCTTTCCAGACAAACAAGAAGAACTCCTGCTCTCGGCCAGGGAGTACATGTATTACGACAGTCCCGCATGGGTACAGCCGCGCCGAAACAAATACGTGCAGATGAAGGACGGACGTATTCGTCAGTACGGAGCGGTTGTAGAAAGCAAGGAGAAGAAAGCTCAACTTCACATGCGGACCCGCGATGTTCACTGGGTTCGAACCGGACGAGGCAACGGAGAGATTTACAAGTCCAATTTGTACGAGAAGCTGCTATCCTTGGCTGCCATCAAGCTGTCTACATTAGATCCAGAAGGCTTGGGAATTGAGATGGAGGCGGGGAAACCAGGATGGAATGATTCCATGAACGGACTTCCGGGGCTGTTTGCTTCGGGCTTTAGTGAGCTATGCGAGTTACAGCGACTCGTAAGATTTTTAATACATGCACAGATGAAGCTTTCGGCAGACTTTGTGCTGAGGCTACCGCTAGAGGTAGCCAGGTTGATCCAAGAATTAGGGCTCGCAGTTGAAGAGTACTACCACGATTTTAATGATGCGGAGCCTGAGAATGGTAGTGACGATCATGGCTTCTGGTCACGGATTTCGGATGCTAGAGAAGCATACCGTGAAACGGTTCGCTTTGGATTTGAAGGGACAGAAGCAGCATTATCCTTTGATGATGTACTGGAGTTTTTGCAGCGGGCTGAACGTAAGATTCAAGAGGGGATGGATAAGGCTCTGCGTATAGGAAAGGGGATATACCCAACCTTCTTTTATTATGAAGCCAAAGAATTCGAGGTACAGCAGGATGAGAACGGGGGGTTGTTTGTAAATATACATTCCTTTAAACGCAAGGATATACCGTTCTTCCTGGAAGGACCAACCCGGGCTATGAAAGTAACTGGCGACATTGTAAATGGGAGGAAGCTGTATCGACTTATCAGACAGAGCGAGCTTTACGACAAAAAGCTGGGTATGTATAAGGTGAATGAGAGTCTGGCGGGACAGCCGATTGAACTGGGCCGTTCCAGAGCTTTCACGCCAGGGTGGCTGGAAAATGAATCGATATTTATGCATATGGAATATAAATATTTACTTGAGTGTTTAAAGGTGGGTCTATACACTGAATTTTTTGCAGACATCCAAAAAGCGCTACCCCCTTTTATGGACGCTGCGATCTATGGAAGAAGTACGCTGGAAAACAGTTCCTTTATTGCTAGCAGTGCTAATCCTGATGCAAGTTTGCATGGAACGGGCTATATTGCGAGGCTGAGTGGATCAACGGCAGAATTTATTCATATGTGGCTATGGATGATGACAGGCGGGCAGCCATTTGGCTATGATTCTAGGGGGCTTACCTTGAAGCTGGAGCCCAAGTTGCCAGGCTGGCTGTTCACAGCTACAGGTGAGTTAACCTTCTGCTTTCTCGGAAGCTGCCAGGTGACGTATTATAATACAAGTCGCATGGATACTTACGCGCCGGACTGCATAGTGAAACAGTATATACTGCATTATAGCAATGAGGAACAGAAGACAATAAACCAGGCTGTATTAGACCAAAAAGAGGCGCAGGATGTGAGAGACCGGCTGGTTTCTCGTATCGAGGTGCATCTGGAGAGATCGCTTTAATTCATTTAAGCCGTCATGCTGCCAAACGGAGCATGACGGCTTTTTAAGACCCTAATTTCTTGTATTAGTGCGGAATTACGCGGAAATATCTTGCAAATCTAATATAACAGGGCAGTGGTCACTGCCTGTAATATGGCAATCAATACTCGCATCTATTAAAAGCGGACGAAGCCGCTCCGAGACGAGGAAGTAATCAATCCGCCAGCCGATATTCCGTTCTCTCACCTTTGGCATATAGGACCACCAGGAATAAACATCCGTTCGATCAGGATAAAAATATCTGAAGGTGTCTATAAATCCAGCGTTGAGCAGCTGTGACATGCGGTCTCGTTCCTCGGGCGTGAAGCCAGCATTTCCGTAGTTGGCTTTGGCATTTTTGAGATCGATCTCCTGATGAGCCACGTTCAAGTCTCCGCAAATGATGACAGGCTTCAGAGTGTCTAGTTGTTGCAGATAGTTGCGAAAACGGTCTTCCCATTCGAGCCTGTATGGCAATCGGGATAAATCCCGTTTGGTATTCGGTGTGTACACATTGACAAGATAAAATTTTTCAAATTCCAGCGTAAGGGTTCGACCCTCCGGTTCTTCATTTTCTTCAAGTCCATAATGCACAGAGAGCGGCTTGATTTTGGTGAAAATAGCTGTGCCAGAATACCCTTTTTTCTCAGCATAATTCCAGTATTGCATGTATTCCTCCATGTTCTCCATGAGGATTTGTCCTTCTTGAAGCTTCGTTTCCTGTACGCAAAAAATATCGGCATTCGTTTCTTTTAGATAAGTATAGAATCCTTTGGTTACACAGGCTCTTAAGCCATTTACATTCCAAGATATTAATTTCATTTGATTAAACTCCTTACTACTCCACGCAGTCAAGCGGTGTAATGGGTATATCCTCGATTAAAAGGCTGTCCCAGACAAGCGCTCGAATAGCGCTACGGAAACAGCCTTTTCTACATTAAAATAGGTTGTAATACGATGCTGGCTCCAACGTCCATGGTAGATCTTACGTGGGTGGAAAATAAAAAAAGCTTCCTAAATAGGAAGCTTCGGCTATACGTCCCAGGAGGGATTCGAACCCCCGACCGACGGCTTAGAAGGCCGTTGCTCTATCCAGCTGAGCTACTGGGACATAAAATTCAAGCGAATATTAATATATCATATGGATGAAAAAGATTCAAGTCTTATTTTACATATATCGCTTATTCGGGCTCTACACCACATAAATTCAGACTACACATCGTTTTTTTTGCCTTATAAAAGGGTATGTTAGAATACAGGTGAATATGTTGAAGACGAGTAGTTGAACTTCGGCTGCTGTTTCTCATATAATCTACGAATACTTTAGCTTGCGGAGGAGAGGGGGTGCCTTGAAAATAAAGGACTCCAAGGTGACGACAAAAGAAAATAATATCGTATTGTTTCCGAAGACACTGGACTACTATCAAATTCAACTTACGGTGATGCTTGAAAACGAACGTTACGGAGAGGCGATGGCGATGCTGCGCTTTTTGATGCAGTGTCAGGGACAGGAGCAGAAACAATACGATGAATGGAACGCTCTATCACAATGGTTGGAAGCTGCATTTCCACAGTATGCTGACAGCGGAGCGGTAACGGACAATGTGGAAGAAGACGAAGTCAGTGAAGTTGAGTTGGCTCGCCGTCATGCACGTTTTAAGCAGGAACAGGATGCAGGCTACGGTAACAAGCTTTTGCAGATGGCTATGGATCAACCGTTATCCGAACAGACGATTCTAGCTTTGGAACAGCTATCCTACTTGGAACTGCCGGAGATCGACGATGCTTTGCTTCGCTGGATTACTGAACGGGAAATCCATCCTCTTCTCCAATTCCGTGTTCTACAGACATTGAGACGCCGCGGAATGGAAGGGACGATAGAAATCAGACGAGGGGATGAAAAGACGGAAATCGATATTGAAACGGTTCCGTTACAGCCTGATGAGTTTCCAGAGGCGATTATGCGTATTTTGGAACGGGTAGCTGACCAGACTGAAGTGCATGAGCCCACACTATTCTATTTTGCACAGGAGCTGTGGTCACAGTTTGTGATGGCCGTGTACGGTACTAAAGATTATAGATCAATGTTGATAGAGGAGGACGGAATGCCGGATATTTGGGCAGCAGCACTCCATCAGACCGTTTCGGAAAGTTTGAACGGGAACAACAATGAAGAAGAAACTCGCGCTATATATGGCATTACAGATGCACTGCGCTTCCGTTTTGAGCAAGCATATCGGTCGATGCGAATATTCGTAGCGGCGGGAATGAACACTCCTTAATGACCGGAAACGTTTACCTGTTAAAGCATTCAAGGGCTGCTCTTGAAAAAGACAGTAATGTTAGATATACTATAGTGGTTATTTTGTGTGCGTTGATTGTAATGAAAACTAAGTGAAGATTTTGTTGGAGGGGAAAGCATAAAATGAAAGCAACTTGGGAGAAAATAGAGAAGAACCTTGGGGTTCTTGAAGTTGAGGTAGACGCGGATCGTGTAGCCGCTGCACTCGACAAAGCTTTTAATAAAGTGGTTAAACAAGTAAGCGTACCAGGATTCCGTAAAGGTAAAGTGCCACGTCCTATCTTTGAAAAACGTTATGGCATTGAAAGTCTGTACCAGGATGCAATTGACTTCCTGTTGCCAGAAGCATACAGCCAAGCTGTAGAGCAAACAGACATCTTCCCAGTAGATAGCCCAGATGTTGAAATTGATCAATTTGCTAAAGGCGAAACTTTCAAATTCAAAGCAAAAGTTACGGTTAAACCTGAAGTAACTTTGGGCGATTACAAAGGCGTAGAAGTGCCTGTAAGCAAAATCGAAGTAAGCGACGAAGAACTGGCTCAAGAGCTGGAGCGCCTGCAACAACGTCATGCTGAATTGGTTGTCGTTGATGAAGATGCTGCTCAATCCGGCGATACAGCTATCATTGACTTCGACGGTTCCGTAGACGGTGTACAGTTCGAAGGTGGACAAGCTGAGAAGTATTCTCTGGAACTGGGTTCCAATACCTTTATCCCTGGCTTTGAAGATCAAGTGATTGGTTTGCACACTGGTGATTCCAAGGACGTTGAAGTAACGTTCCCTGAGAACTACCATTCTGCTGACCTCGCTGGTAAACAAGCTGTATTTAAAGTGAAAGTTCATGAACTGAAACGCAAAGTTCTTCCTGAATTGGACGATGAATTTGCTAAAGATGTAAGTGAATTTGATACACTTGCTGAATTCAAGGAAGACTTGAAAAAGCAATTGCTGGAACGCAAAGAAAACGAAGCTAAAGCAGCTCGTGAGGGCGCTGTAGTGGAGAAAGTTGCTGAAAATGCAACAATCGACATTCCTGAGGCAATGGTTAAGAGTGAAGTGCAAAACATGGTTCGCGATTTCGACAACCGTCTGCGCAGCCAAGGCATGAATCTTGAAATGTTCCTCGGCTTCTCCGGTCAAAGCAAAGAAGACCTGGAAGAGCAAATGAAAGCTGATGCTGAGAAGCGCGTACGCAACAACCTCGTGCTGGAGCAAGTGGCTAAAGCAGAAAACATCGAAGTTTCCGAAGCGGAAATTAATGAAGAGCTGCAAAACATGGCTGATGCTTACAAACGTTCTGTAGAAGAGATCCGCAGCATTCTGGAAAGTAACGGCTCGTTCGCTAACTTGAAAGAAGAGATCTCACTGCGCAAAACAATCGCTTTGCTGGTTGAAAACAGCAAAGAAGTTGAAGCGCCAGCTGCAGCTGCTGAGTAATTTAAACGATAAAATATACGGTGTATGCTGTAACAGGCTGCAACGTAGTAATTAGATAAGGATAAGGCACGTAGTGAAAGTTACGTGCCTTATTTTTACCTTAGACAATCCAAATTTTAGTCGTTTATGGAAAGCGCTGTGAATGGTGTTTTCTGTTTTACATAAGTCACTACCGTACATTTGCACATACATACGAAACATGGTTAAATATGAGAAGGTCTCGGCAGGACGTCTGTAAATAGCCTGCATTTTATATATGAGCACAGGCAAATATGACACGAGACTCTGAACATGTTAAAATATTTTGTAAGGTGTTCACGTTTCATGATTGCCGCTTCCGTTTTAATGGGACTTAAGGAAGCGGATGAATACAGGTGTTCATTTTAATAAAGAAAAGAGGTTGGTCGTGATGAGTCTCGTCCCTATGGTTGTGGAACAAACGAATCGAGGAGAACGATCTTACGATATTTACTCGCGGTTGCTTAAGGATCGCATCATTTTCCTAAGTGGCCCGATTGATGACGATGTCGCCAATCTCGTCATTGCACAGCTATTGTTCCTTTCTGCGGAAGACCCGGAGAAGGACATTAATTTGTACATTAACTCGCCAGGCGGTTCTGTTACTGCAGGCATGGGTATATATGATACAATGCAATTCATTAAGCCGGATGTATCGACGATTTGTGTAGGTATGGCTGCTAGTATGGGCTCTTTATTGCTCACAGCCGGTGCACCAGGCAAGAGATATGCACTTACCAATAGTGAAGTTATGATTCACCAGCCGCTCGGCGGCATTCAGGGGCAAGCCTCCGACATGCTGATTCATGCGGACTGGATTATCAAAACACGTGCCAAGCTGAATCAAATCTATGTGGAGCGTACAGGTCAGCCCCTCGAAAAAATCGAACGTGATACTGACCGGGATTTCTTCATGGAAGCGGAAGAGGCGAAAGCATACGGTATCATTGACCAGGTGCTGTCTAAACCGATTAATCTGTAAAGGGGTGGCTCTATGTTTAAATTTAATGATGAAAAAGGACAATTAAAATGTTCTTTCTGCGGTAAATCTCAGGATCAGGTTCGCAAGCTTGTTGCCGGACCGGGCGTATATATATGTGACGAATGCATCGAGTTGTGCACGGAAATTGTGGAGGAAGAATTGGGTCATGAAGAAGAAGTAGATCTGAAAGACATTCCAAAACCAATGCAAATCCGTGAAATTCTGGACCAATATGTTATTGGTCAGGATCAAGCGAAAAAATCATTGTCTGTTGCGGTATATAATCACTACAAACGTATTAATACACAAAACAAAATTGATGATGTGGAATTGCAAAAAAGTAACATTCTGATGCTTGGACCTACAGGTTCGGGTAAAACGTTACTTGCGCAAACCATGGCTAAAATTTTGAACGTCCCATTTGCTATCGCAGATGCCACTTCCCTTACGGAAGCGGGTTATGTGGGTGAAGACGTTGAAAACATTTTGCTGAAACTGATTCAAGCTGCCGATTATGATGTAGAAAAAGCCGAGCGCGGCATTATCTACATTGACGAAATTGATAAAGTAGCCCGCAAATCCGAAAACCCGTCCATTACGCGTGACGTATCGGGTGAAGGTGTACAGCAAGCGTTGCTTAAAATTTTGGAAGGCACAGTTGCTTCTGTACCTCCGCAAGGTGGTCGTAAGCATCCACATCAAGAATTCATTCAAATTGATACCACGAATATCCTGTTCATTTGCGGTGGTGCCTTTGATGGTCTGGAGCAAATGATCAAACGTCGTATCGGTAAGAAGGTCATCGGCTTTAACGCGACTAGTGAACAAAAAGATCTGAAACCAGGCGAATATACCTCCATGGTATTGCCAGAGGATCTGCTGAAATTCGGTCTGATTCCGGAATTCGTAGGACGTTTGCCAGTTATTTCTACGCTGGAGCCGCTTGATGAGAAGACATTGGTTCGTATTTTGTCTGAACCAAAAAATGCCTTGACCAAGCAATATCAGAAGATGCTGGAACTGGACAATGTGCAGCTGGAGTTTAAGCAAGATGCTCTGGAAGCCATTGCTCGTGAGGCGATCAAGCGTAACACGGGTGCCCGTGGCCTTCGTGCAATCATCGAAGGTATTATGCTCGACGTTATGTACGAAGTTCCTTCCCGTGATGATGTGACGACTTGCGTCATCAACGAGCAGGTAGTAAAAGACAAAATCGCACCGGAACTCGGTGGTACAGATAAGGATAAAAAACAAGAAGAGAGCGCCTAAGGATTGATACTTCGCGATCTCTACAACATGAGAAGCCAGATCTCCACTTCACTAAACCTGTATGAGGTTTTATGGGGTGGAGGTTTGGCGTTAATGGGAGAGAAAAGTACATGTTCTTAAGACAAGACACACGTCCCGTTAAAGTCGGGAATCTGACGATTGGCGGCAGCAATGAAGTCATCATCCAAAGCATGTGTACAACCAAAACGGCAGATGTGGAAGCTACAGTAGCTGAGATTCTTCGCTTGGAAGAAGCCGGATGTCAGATAGTGCGGGTTACCGTCAACAATGAGGAAGCTGCCGCAGCTATTAAGGAAATTAAGAAGCGGATTCATATTCCGCTGGTTGCAGATATTCACTTTAATCACAAGCTGGCTCTACTGGCGATTGAAAATGGGATTGACAAGGTTCGTATTAACCCAGGGAACATTGGACGACGTGAAAAAGTGGAAGCAGTCGTTAAGGCGTGTAAAGAAAAAGGGATTCCGATTCGGATTGGTGTGAACGCCGGATCATTGGAACAGCATTTACTGGATAAGTATGGCTACCCGACGCCAGAAGCGATGGTAGAAAGTGCACTGTACCATATCGGGATACTCGAAGAGCTTGATTTCCATGATATTATCGTATCACTGAAGGCTTCTGACGTTCCAATGGCGATTGCGGCTTACACGAAGGCAGCTGAAATTATTAAGTATCCCCTCCATTTGGGCATCACCGAAGCCGGTACACTCTTTACTGGAACGGTTAAAAGCGCAGCGGGTATGGGAGCACTGTTGGCAGCTGGTATCGGATCCACCATGCGTATCTCGCTAAGTGCCGATCCAGTCGAAGAAGTGAAGGTAGCACGGGAGTTGCTCAAAACGTTTGGGTTGATCACGAATGCAGCTACATTGATTTCTTGTCCGACTTGCGGGCGTCTGGATATTGATCTGTTCTCTATTGCGAACGAAGTAGAGGATTACATTGCAAAACTCAAGGTGCCGATTAAAGTATCCGTACTGGGGTGTGCAGTTAACGGTCCGGGTGAAGCGAAGGAAGCTGATATCGGAATTGCCGGAGCACGTGGAGAAGGTCTATTGTTCCGTTATGGAAAGATGATTCGCAAAGTCCCTGAGGCTGAAATGGTTGACGAATTGAAAAAAGAAATTGATATCATCGTCAAGGCTTATGAGGAAACAGGTAAAATACCGGGACGTGAAGAGCGTCACACTGCCGAGAAGGTGTAGGCAAAAGCGGTTATTTTAAAACAGGTATAATCATAAACTATGGTCATTGTATAAGCGCCGTGGAGAGCAGCTCTGCTACAGAACTGTTTTTCGCGGCGTTTTTGTATTTCTCTCTGATCTTTTGAAAGACAGCCGTTTAGCTCTCGTGGAAAAGGAAATACTGTCTTTCATAGAACAGCATTTTCAAATTGCTGAGATGAGAAACGGAGGAAATACGATGGACTTGACTATGATATTGTTATTGGTGCAAATGTTTTTCGGGATTGTCATTGGTCTGTATTTCTGGAATCTTCTGCGGAGCCAGAAAACGAACCGTAGTGCGGTGGATCGGGAATCTAGGAAGGAATTGGATAAGTTGCGCAAATTGCGCTCTATTTCACTTACTAAGCCGCTGGCTGAACGCACGCGACCTGCCACGTTACAGGATATCGTCGGTCAGAAGGACGGTCTGCGAGCGCTCAAAGCGGCGTTATGCAGTGCAAATCCGCAGCATGTCATTATTTATGGCCCTCCTGGTGTAGGGAAAACGGCTGCAGCACGTGTGGTACTGGAAGAGGCTAAGAAGAATCAGTCCTCCCCGTTCAAGGGGGATGCTAAATTCACGGAGATTGATGCCACAACGGCCCGTTTTGACGAACGTGGTATTGCGGACCCGTTAATTGGTTCAGTACATGATCCAATCTATCAAGGGGCAGGAGCGATGGGTGTAGCGGGTATCCCTCAACCTAAACCCGGAGCTGTAACGAAGGCTCATGGAGGGATGCTGTTCATTGATGAGATTGGCGAGCTGCATCCAACGCAGATGAATAAGCTGTTGAAAGTGCTGGAGGATCGAAAGGTATTTTTGGAAAGTGCATATTACAATTCAGAAGACTCGCATACGCCTGCTTACATTCACGATATTTTCCAAAATGGTTTGCCTGCGGATTTCCGTTTGGTAGGTGCGACGACACGTTCGCCGCATGAGCTGCCACCTGCTATTCGATCCCGGTGTATGGAAATTTATTTCCGTGCCCTGCAACCTCAGGAGATTGCTCGTATTGCTGAAGATGCTGTACACAAGTTGGGCTTTGGTCCTTGTCCAGAGGCAGTTGAGGTTGTACAGCGTTATGCGACCAACGGCCGGGAGGCAGTCAATATGATCCAGCTTGCTGCTGGTTTGGCGCTTACCGAGAAAAGGGAACGACTCGATGCTTCGGATGTAGAATGGGTAGCGGGTAGCAGCCAAATTCAACCTCGTCCTGATCGAAAAATACCGGGCTTGCCGCAAATCGGATTCGTTAACGGATTAGCTGTATACGGTCCGAACATGGGCATGCTGCTGGAAATTGAGGTTACTGCGGTTCCGGTTCCTGAAGGAAAGGGAAGCTATAATATTACGGGTGTTGTGGATGAAGAAGAGATCGGAGGTAACTCCCGTACACTGCGTCGTAAGAGCATGGCTAAAGGCTCTGTGGAAAATGTTCTGACTGTTTTGCGTACGCTCGGTTTGTCTCCGTCCAATTACGATCTGCATATCAATTTTCCAGGGGGGACGCCAGTAGATGGTCCGTCGGCAGGGATTGCGATGGCAACAGCTATTGCCTCCGCGATGCGGGGAATTCCGGTGGATCATGAGATTGCCATGACTGGCGAGATTAGCATCCATGGTCGAGTCAAGCCGATTGGCGGCGTATTAGCCAAGGTCGAAGCTGCTTTTCAGGCTGGTGCCAAAAAAGTGATCATTCCGCAGGATAACTGGCAAGCTCTATTTGACAGCATTGAGGGACTAAAAGTCATCCCTGTACAGTCGGTTACCGAAGTGTTTCGTCATGTGTTTGGAGAAGAGATGACCACGGATGCGCCTGTACATGCGCCAATTGAGACTTTTCGCCCATCTCAATCCTCCTTGTTACAGGCGGATGGAACACATAATGGGACGATTTCAGATACGGGATCTTGCTAATGAACTAGTCTTTCATTGGTTTTTTTATAAAACATTTGATAAAATATGAAAGATAGCAACGTGAGGATTGTAAAATCCGGAACCTGAGAATCACTGGAGGTGCGAAAGCGATGGGACCCACCAAGACAAAAGGTCGTCGTTTTCCTTTGCTGCCTTTAAGAGGACTTCTGGTTTACCCGAGCATGGTTCTGCATCTCGATGTGGGCCGGGAAAAATCGGTCAAGGCTTTGGAAAAAGCGATGGTTGAAGACAATTTGATTCTCCTGTGTTCTCAATCAGAAGTTAATATTGAAGAACCCACACAAGAGGATATTTTTCGAGTCGGCACGGTAGCCAAAGTACGCCAAATGCTCAAGCTTCCCAACGGAACCATTCGAGTATTGGTGGAAGGGCTGGAACGCGCTGAGATTATTCAATATACGGACAATGAAGAATATTATGAGGTAATGGCGAAGGAACTGCACGAGGCAGAAAACGTACAGCCTGAAACGGATGCGCTTATGCGCACTGTATTAACTCAGTTCGAGCATTATATCAATTTGTCCAAAAAGGTAACACCGGAGACTCTCGCTGCGGTATCTGATATTGAGGAGCCAGGGCGACTGGCTGATGTAATCACAAGCCATTTGACGCTCAAAATTAAGGAAAAGCAGGATATATTGGAGACGATCGACGTAACTCAGCGTCTGGAGAAGCTCCTAGATATTTTGAACAATGAACGTGAAGTGCTGGAGTTGGAACGTAAAATCAACCAGCGTGTGAAAAAGCAGATGGAAAAGACGCAGAAGGAGTATTATCTGCGTGAACAAATGAAGGCGATTCAGAAGGAACTTGGTGAGAAGGAAGGTCGCGCAGGAGAAGTTGAAGAACTACGCAACCAGCTAAGTGAACGAGAGTTGCCTGTTCCGGTGAAAGAGAAGGTCGAAAAGGAAATTGACCGTCTGGAAAAAATGCCAGCAAGCTCTGCCGAGGGTGGTGTCATCCGCAATTACGTCGATTGGCTGTTAAGCTTGCCGTGGAACAAGTTCACCGATGATGATCTTGATATCGTCAAAGCAGAAGAAATACTCGATAACGACCACTATGGGCTGGATAAGCCCAAGGAGCGGGTGTTGGAGTATTTGGCCGTGCGCAAACTGGTGAAGACCATTAAGGGACCCATTCTGTGTCTCGTAGGTCCGCCAGGGGTCGGCAAGACCTCGCTGGCTCGCTCGATTGCCAAATCCATGGGCCGGGAATTTGTCCGCATCTCTCTCGGTGGTGTGCGCGATGAAGCAGAAATCCGTGGTCACCGCCGGACCTATGTTGGCGCGATGCCGGGGCGGATTATTCAGGGAATGAAGACCGCAGGAACATCTAATCCAGTCTTTTTGCTGGATGAGATTGATAAAATGGCCTCCGATTTCCGAGGCGATCCATCGGCGGCGTTGCTCGAAGTGCTTGATCCTGAGCAAAACAACACGTTCAGTGACCATTTTGTTGAGTTGCCGTTTGATCTGTCCAACGTGATGTTTGTTACGACAGCCAATGCTGCACATAATATCCCACGTCCGCTGATGGATCGTATGGAGACGCTCTATATTCCCGGCTACACCGAACTGGAGAAGCTGGAAATCGCCAATCGATATCTATTGCCTAAGCAGAAGAGAGAGCATGGCTTGGGAGAGGAACAATTGGTTATTGGGGAGGATACGCTGCTGCGTGTCATTCGCGAATATACCCGTGAATCCGGTGTGCGGAATCTTGAACAGCAAATGGCTTCTCTGTGTCGCAAGGCAGCGAAGTCAGTTGTTTCCGGTGGTGAAGGACCGATTCAAATCACACCGGATAATTTGAAAGATTATTTGGGTATCGCCAAATTCCGTTACGGTGTAGCAGAACTGGAGGATCAGATCGGTACGGTTACAGGCTTGGCATGGACCGAGGTCGGTGGTGAAACACTGATGATTGAAGTGACGGTCGTGCCTGGTAGCGGGAAACTGATTCTTACGGGTAAACTGGGAGACGTTATGAAAGAATCCGCGCAGGCGGCATTCAGCTACACTCGTTCCAAGGCAGTCGATCTGGGCATTGAACTGGACTTCTATGAGAAAAATGATATCCACATTCATATTCCTGAGGGAGCGATACCAAAGGATGGCCCATCTGCCGGAATTACGATTGCTACCGCATTAATTTCCGCTTTAACCAACCGTCATGTATCCAAGGATGTAGCGATGACGGGCGAAATTACCTTGCGCGGTCGCGTATTGCCGATTGGCGGTTTGAAAGAAAAGTCGCTGGCTGCCCATCGGGCAGGCTACAAAAAAATTCTGCTTCCCAAAGATAATGAACGGGATTTGAAGGATATTCCCGACAGTATCCGGCAGGATGTTGAATTTGTCCCCGTTGCCCATATGGATCAGGTGTTAAAGCATGCTTTGGTTGAGCAGGCAAGGGTACATTAGAGAGGAATTAAAGACACAATGAAAGTAACAAAAGCAGAATTTATAATTAGTGCGGTTGGCCCGGATCAGTTTCCTGTGGACGCTTTGCCAGAGATTGCTCTGGCGGGGCGCTCCAATGTTGGAAAATCATCACTGATTAATCGGATGATTAACCGTAAAAATTTGGCGCGTACCAGTTCTACGCCAGGTAAAACCCAGCAACTCAATTATTACCGGATCAATGATGAGCTCTATTTTGTGGATTTTCCCGGTTACGGTTATGCTAAGGTATCCAAAACGTCTCGCAAGGCTTGGGGGCAGATGATTGAGTCTTATTTGCTGGAACGTGAGCCGCTTAAACTGGTGCTTCAAATGGTAGATTTGCGCCACCCACCGTCCAAGGATGATATCATGATGTACGACTGGCTGCGTCATAATGGGCTTCCGGTCTGTGTTGTAGGCACAAAAGCAGATAAAATCCCTAAAACACGGCGAGAAAAGCACTATAAGGTAATCAAGCAGGAACTCGGAATACTTCCCGGGGGTTTGTTTATCCCCTTTTCATCTGAAGAAGGCATGGGCAAGGAAGAGCTGTGGTCGGTCATCTCCAGCTATATCGAGAATGACGACGAAGAGCAGACGGAATTGTAAGGTTAGGGGCGTCCTGAAGGACGCCTTTTTTTCGTGATGTTGGATTAAAAACATTAAACTTATTAAATGGGTAGGAATAATATATAATAAACAAAGTAAATCGTGGGATTTAAGCATAAAAGTGAGCATATGGTGGATAATGCAGCTGCGACTCCGTTATTTTCCGTTTATTTCCGATGAATGCCGGATATTTATGATTTGATGCGCAAGAAAGCGCTGCGGGTCTGATGTATAATAAAGCATAAAGCTTACACTACAGGTTTGAGGAAAGAATTGAGGAGATTGGTATGGCACAGCGGTTAGCCACAGAGTATGTAAAAACCACTTTGACCTTGTCAGAAACCCAAATGGACGAATTTTTACAGGCAGTGAATGATCCTCAGGTGCATTACCGCATTAAAGTTCTGGATAACGGAAGACAGGAAATCGTTCTGGAGCATATTGCGGGTGAGGAAGTTCATTTATTTTTTGAAGCCAAAGAGGGAGCGTTTGTCTGTGAATTAACTTGCCGCTTAGTTCATCCACAGCTAACCCTGTTTATACGCCAACTATTTGTTCGTTTTAAGGGTGAAGGTATTGTTTACCGCATGTATCAAGGATTCACTATGGTGTATTTTTATAATGAAGGTGCGGTTCGCAAAATTATGGAAAAAAATGCAGAAGGCTCCAGGCTGGTGTTTGAATATAGAAATACAGCGCAAGAGCTGCAACAGCTTTTTCAACATCAGAACGTCGAAAAGGAAATAGCAGATGTATACAATCTCATTAATTCGTTACTTGATGAGCGGAATCTGGCGCGTACTTTCTCTGAGCTGGAACTGATTGACCACAAGCTTCGGATGAGTTGCTCCAAATTATTTGCCCTGGAAGCTTAGAAGGCTGAATATATGGAATGAATTGTTATACAGTGTAGTCCCTTTCTTTACCGAAAGGGGCTTTTTTATTCCAAAAAAATGATTGCATTTGCTGCACATAGATGTTATTTTTAATCTCGTTGAAAATGAATATAGGAACCAGGATTCACTCAGGACATTGAATGTTGCGAGAGGTTATCCCTCGGGAAGTGAATGACGTAGGTCCTAGCGGATGAAATTTTTTTCGAACATTTTATTCCTAGGAAGGGGGAACCGAAAGATGGAATTGGAATACTCAACTTTCGGAAGACACGTTGCCGTAGATACTTGGGGTGTTGAGTTTGAATTACTGAATGATGCGCAGTTTCTGGAGGCTCAATTAGTTGAAGCTGCTGAAGCTTGCGGAGCAACGGTGATGTCCGTTCAATCCAAGCAATTCGAACCACAGGGAGCTACCGTGCTTGTACTGTTGTCGGAGAGTCATCTCTCTATTCATACGTATCCTGAGAGAGGGTTTGCCGCTATTGATTGTTATACTTGCGGTGAGACTGTTGATCCGCAGTTAGCTATTGATTACCTGGTATCCGTTCTAAAACCGAAAAAAACATATGCGAAGAAGCTGATTCGCGGCTTGGGAGAACTTCAGGTGGAATCCCCGGAGTGCAAGCTGGCTGAGTTGGTGTAAATCTCCTTTATGGAGCCGTGTGCGTCCTATATCATAACCATGGAACATTTCCATGGTTATTTGTTTTAAAAGTGGTTTACACTAAACTAAATCATACAGAACGTGCTGGATGTTTATGAAAGCCATCCAATTTTCATAAACAATTCATAAAACAGCCGAAGGGGATTCGGACTTCTGTGATATAATTAACATAGTTTATGATAACAGTGAGTATTCTTATTACAGTTTAGGCAGGTGAATTTTACAATGCACATCGTCGTTGTTGGGTTGAATTATCGTACGGCGCCTGTGGAAGTCAGAGAACGGTTTACATTTGCAGAACAGGATTTGCCAAAAGCGCTGGAACAACTCAAACTTACCAAAAGTGTGTTGGAGGGCGTAGTTGTCGCAACCTGCAATCGGACTGAAATATATGTTGTGGTTGACCGCCTTCACATGTGCGGTTATTTTATACGCAGTTTTATGGAACAATGGTTTGGTATTCCTCGTGATCAGTTTACACAACATTTATATATATATGAGGACGAGCAGGCAATTCGGCATTTGTTCCGTGTGACTTGTGGTCTGGATTCTATGGTCATCGGAGAAACACAAATTTTGGGACAGGTAAAGAATGCTTTTCTTCAGGCTCAATCTCAAAAAATTACAGCAACGTGGTTTAATATGTTGTTTAAGCAGGCCGTCACATTGGGCAAGCGTGCCCATTCGGAGACGTCTATTGGAGAAAGCGCCGTATCTGTTAGCTATGCAGCAGTTGAGTTGGGCAAACGGATTTTCGGGATGTTTACGGATAAAAAGGTACTGATTCTCGGTGCCGGTAAAATGAGCGAGCTTACCGTTAAGCATTTGTACAGCGGCGGAGCTGCCGAGGTTATTGTAGCAAATCGAACTTTGTCCCGCGCCGAGGATCTGGCCTCCAAGTTTAACGGAACGCCAGTTACGATGGAGGAAGGCATAAATCGGTTGGCGGATGTGGATATTGTGATTAGCTCGACTGGTGCTCAGGGGTATATTCTGGATCGCAATCGCGTCGAAGCCAGTATGAAACGTCGTCAGTCTCGTCCTTTGTTTATGATTGATATCGCGGTTCCACGCGATTTGGACCCAGCTATTGGCGAATTGCAGAATGTTTTCCTATATGACATTGATGACCTGGAAGGGATCGTGGAGAGCAATCTGGAAATGCGCCGTACTGAAGCTGCAAAAATCGAGCATATGATTGAAGATGAGCTTAGCGAGTTTTATCAATGGTTGAAAACGATGGGAGTGCGTCCGGTGATTCGTGCATTACAGGAAAAATCGGAGTCTATACATCAGGATACGCTGGAAAGCTTGTATAACAAGCTTCCCGAGCTGGATGAACGGCAGCGTAAAGTGATAAGCCGTTTGACGAAGAGTATGCTGAATCAGATGATGCATGATCCGATCAATCGGGTTAAGGAACTGGCTGTCCAAAAGCAGGGAAATGAGGCGCTAGACATGTTTAGCCACATTTTTGCTCTGGAGGATCGTTTGGAGGACGCCGCTCAGAAAGTAGATAAAAGCGATGCATCTGCGTTAATAAAACCGGAGGCTGGTGTTCATGGAAAAACCGGTCAGGCTCAGGCTTTGCCAGCGTCGTTTGCGCCGGCCAGCCTGTAAAGGTGGGTGAACAGACGTGGCCTCAGGCATGCTTATATATGATTCAATGATTTATGTTTTTGCCCTGAGCCTTCTGTTTGTATTTTCGGATGGAATTCGTCGCAATGCGAATGCTAAACGGACAGGTACAGGGCTTCTTATTGTCGTTGTAATGCTCCAGCTTGTTTTTATGGGAATGCGAACCTGGAATGAAGGGCATCTTCCTATTTTTGTGACCTACGACTTTCTGTTTCTGTTCTCATTTATCCTGGTACTGATTTCTTTGATTCTGTCACGTTATCAGCGATCGGAATTTGCGGTGTTGCTGCTTAATATCATTAGTTTTGCTGTTCTTGTGCTCAACAATATATGGATGGAGCCGATCGACAACCCGCTTGGAAATTGGCATACCGTACATGGGCTGCTTCTGATTCATATTGCGCTGGCTAATCTTGGCTTTGTCGCGATGACGGTAGCGGCTGTATTTTCGGGGTTGTATCTGTTTTTGCATCGTAAATTGAAAGTCAAGAAATGGAATGACACGATCAAGCGCCTGCCGAGTCTGGAAATGATGGATCGGTATACACATATGGCGCTTTTAATTGGTACTCCTTTGCTGGGAGTTTCTATTGTTGTTGCTGTTATTTCTATTATTGCCGAGGAACGCTGGCGTCTTTTGCTAGATACCAAAGTGCTGATGACAGCGATTGCCTTATGCGTGTATATTGTATTTTTAGTGAGCAAAAGATTGAACCAGCGTTCTGGCCTGGTCATGGCAAAGTGGTCTTTGGTTGGCTACACGCTACTCATTCTTAATTTTTTGCTGAATTCCTGGTCTGTATTTCATCAGTGGACGGGGGAGTGAAAAGCCACTTGCAGCATTTTGTCCCGATTTCGTTGAATTGTAACAATAAGCTCTGTTGTGTTGTAGGCGGCGGCAGGATTGCGGAACGAAAGGTTAAGGGGGTGATGGAAAGTGGGGCATCCATTACCGTCATTAGCCCGAATATAACGCCGGATTTGCAGATCCTGGCCGATCACAAGCAGCTCCACTGGGTAAATCGCGTATATCGCGAGGGTGACCTCCAGGGAGCCTTTCTTGTATATGCCGCTACGAACCAGAGAGAAGTGAATAATAAGGTTGCGCATGAGGCCAGACAAAGGGGTATACTGGTAAATGTGGCGGATCGCTCGGAAGAGGGAGATTTTATAACGCCGGGCATCATCCGACGAGGGAGACTGACGATTAGTATTTCCACCGAAGGGGCAGGCCCCGCTGTGACCGCTGATATTACATCAGCCCTGGATACGTTGTTCGGTAGCGAATACGAGCCTTATCTGGATTTCATGCACGATATGCGACAAGTCATCAAACGCAAGATAAGTTCCCCACAACAAAGGACCAAACTATTAAGACGCTTGGCGAGTAGCGGAATTTTGGAACAGATACGACGTCATGAATTTATGGCTTGGACCGAAAAAGAAATAGATCTATGGATTGCGCAAAATCAGGAGGAATAACATGCGAACAATTGTGGTAGGCAGCAGACAGAGCGCTCTGGCGTTAACTCAGACCGGGCATGTCATTGAGGATTTGAATGCACTGTGCGCGGAGCATGGATTGGATTTACAATTTTTCGTGAAGAAAATCCTGACCAAGGGTGATCGAATATTAGATGTAACCTTGTCCAAAGTGGGTGGCAAAGGACTTTTTGTCAAAGAGATTGAACAGGCCATGCTGGCTGGTGAGATTGATATGGCAGTACATAGTATGAAGGATATGCCGTCCGAATTGCCAGAAGGTCTTGTCAATGGCGCTGTGCCGCGCCGTGAGGACCCACGCGATTGCCTGATCACATTGGGCGCCAAGAGTCTGGAGGATTTGCCTTCAGGAGCCAAGGTGGGCACAAGCAGCTTGCGCAGAGCCAGTCAAATCAAGTCCATGCGACCTGATCTACAATTAGAGCCAGTACGTGGCAATATTGATTCCCGTTTGAAAAAGCTGGAGACGGAAGATTTTGATGCCATCATTTTGGCAGCAGCAGGTTTGCACCGGATGGGCTGGAAAGACCGAATTACGTCCTATATACCGGAGGAGGCATGTTTGCCGGCAGTGGGACAGGGAGCGCTCGGTATTGAATGCCGTGCGAGCGATGAAGAGCTATTGGCATTGTTGAAACTCTACAACCACCAGGATACCTCGGCCACGGTTGCGGCTGAGCGAACCTTTCTGGGTGTGTTAAATGGGGGATGCCAAGTGCCAATCGGAGCTCATGCGGTTTGGGCTGGTCAAGAAATCAGCCTCACAGGGATGGTAGGTTCGCCAGATGGCGAGGTTATTTTGAAGGAAACGCTCCAGGGAAATGATCCGCAGAAGCTGGGAGAAGCGGTGGCGGCCAGTTTGATAGCCAAAGGAGCGGAACAGATTCTGGCGCAGGTGAGGGGATAATGGAATGGTGGGAAAGGTATATTTAGTAGGTGCAGGACCCGGAGATGCAAGATTAATTACGGTCAAGGGTTGGGAGTGCATTCAACTGGGCGATGTCATTGTGTATGACAGACTGGCAAGCCCTCGCCTCTTGGGGCTGATGAAGCCAGGGGCCCAAAAAATATATGTCGGCAAACTGCCAGATCGTCACACCATGAAGCAAGAGGAAATTAATCAGCTGCTGGTGGATTTAGCCTTGGAAGGAAAGACAGTCGTCCGGCTCAAAGGGGGAGACCCCACTATTTTTGGACGAGTCGGCGAGGAAGCCGGGCTACTGCGTAAACACGGTATTTCCTATGAAATCATACCTGGCATCACATCAGCCATCAGCGTGCCTGCCTATGCAGGCATTCCTGTTACGCATCGGGAGATGGCCTCGTCGCTGTCTATCATTACAGGTCATGAAAGTCCTGATAAACTAGATAAAAGTATTCATTGGGATAAAGTAACGAACGCAACGGGTACACTGATCTTTATGATGGGTGTAGCGAAGATCGGCTATATTAGTGATCAGCTGATAAAGCATGGTAAGCCGTCCGATACTCCAGTTGCTTTGATCCGTTGGGGGACCCGCGCCGAGCAAGATACGCTAGTGGGTACGCTGGCGGATATTGAAGCCAAGGTGAAGGCAGCGAATTTTCAACCGCCCGCCGTCATCGTTGTCGGAGAAGTGGTCAATCAGCGTGAACAATTAAAATGGGCAGAGGATATGCCTTTGTTTGGGAAGCGAATTTTGGTTACTCGCGCACGCGCGCAGGCCAGCAGTCTGGTTCACCGGATTGAGGAGCTTGGCGGCGAACCTTATGAGTTCCCAGTTATCCAGACCGTCGTCCCTTCGGACGAGCAGGCAAAACAGAAGATCAAAGAGGCGTTTGCGCGACTTCCTGAATATGACTGGGTGTTTTTTACCAGCGTTAACGGAGTGGAATACTTTTTCACTCATTTAAAGGAACAGGGCAAGGATGTACGTGCGCTATACAAAGCTCGTATTGCCGCAGTTGGACCAGCCACAGCAGACGCACTTCGAAAACACGGAATTGTAGCAGAACAGATCGAAGGTCCTTTTCAGGCAGAGGGACTGCTTGAAACGTTTGAGCAAGATTTGCAACCAGGGCAAAACGTATTTCTTCCAAGAGGTGATCTCGCTCGCTCATGGCTGCCGGAGCAGCTGAGAGAGATAGGACTGCATGTGACCGAGGCTGATTTGTATCAAACGGTGCTGGCTGCCAACACACAGGATGATGAACTTCTCAAGCTGCTGGAGGAGCGTGCCATTCACGCGATTACGTTTACCAGTTCCTCAACCGTAACCTATTTCATGGAAGCCCTCAGACAAATGGGGATCAGTGATCCAGTATCGCTGCTGGAGGGAGTTACGATCGCTGTGATTGGCCCCTTGACTGGTGAGACAGCAACCCAAGCCGGATTGACTGTCAGTTTGATGTCAGAGAAGGCGACTATCGAAAGTCTAATTCAATCTCTATGTGACTGGAAACAATCAAGTACGGTTATGACATTATAAATTTTAATTTTTACAAATGAATGTATAAAAAAATGGAGGTTTGTAATTATGAGTGTCCCTTTTACCAGACATCGTCGTTTGCGTCAGTCAGCTGCCATCCGCAGTATGGTGCGTGAAACGGTATTGAATCCGTCTGATTTTATCCAACCGATCTACGTAACATTTGGTACTGGAGTGAAACAGGAGATTAGCTCCATGCCAGGTGTATACCGTTTTTCCCTGGATCGGCTGGAGGAAGAACTGAAAGAAATTATTGAGCTTGGCATTCCTGCTGTGCTCCTGTTTGGCATACCAGAAACCAAGGACAGTGTAGGGACTTCAGCTTTTGTAGACAACGGTATTGTTCAGGAAGCTACTCGTTTGATCAAATCGCGTTATCCCGAACTGCTGGTCGTGGCAGACACTTGTTTGTGTGAGTTTACGGACCATGGACACTGCGGTATGGTACACATGCATGAGCATGATGGTGAAGTGTGCGGTGAAGTATTGAATGATGAATCTCTGGAGGTGCTGGTACGTACAGCCGTTTCTCAGGCCAGAGCCGGTGCAGATATTATCGCTCCTTCTAATATGATGGACGGTTTTGTACAGGCGATTCGGCAGGGACTCGATCTGGAAGGTTTTTCACATATTCCAATTATGTCTTATTCCGTCAAATATGCGTCTGCTTTTTATGGTCCTTTCCGGGAAGCCGCTGATTCTGCGCCGCAGTTTGGTGACCGCAAATCCTATCAGATGGACCCTGCCAATGCACGTGAGGCGTTGCGGGAAGCGGAGTCTGACGTGATGGAGGGTGCAGACATGCTGATGGTGAAGCCTTCTCTTTCTTATCTGGATGTAATGCGCACCATTAAGGACCAATTTGATTTGCCTATGGTGGCTTACAATGTCAGTGGTGAATATGCAATGGTCAAAGCGGCAGCCCTCCAAGGCTGGATTGATGAAAAGGCGATGGTGCTGGAGATTCTGACAAGCATGAAGCGTGCCGGTGCAGATATGATTATTACCTATTCTGCCAAGGATGCGGCAAGATGGTTGAAGCAATAAGTGTATTTTTCAGAAGACAGGAGTGATTAGAATGATCGACGAACAACGAACGGTACGCAAGGATACGCGTTCCAAAGCAGCCTTTGATGAGGCAAAACAATATATTCCGGGTGGCGTAAACAGTCCGGTTCGAGCTTTTAAATCCGTGGGTATAACACCGGTATATATTGATCGTGGGGAAGGATCACGTGTATATGATATCGACGGTCAATCCTATATAGACTATGTATGTTCGTGGGGACCGCTTATTATGGGTCATGCGCACCCTGAAGTGGTTAAAGCCTTACAGGCTGCTGTTGTAAAAGGAACCAGCTTCGGAGCCCCAACGCTTGCGGAAACGGAAATGGCCAAGCTCGTATGTGAGCGTGTTCCTTCTATGGACATTGTTCGAATGGTCAACTCGGGAACCGAGGCAACAATGAGTGCGATCCGACTCGCGCGTGGATTTACGAAACGCAGTAAAATCCTTAAATTTGAAGGTTCTTATCACGGTCATGCAGACAGCTTGCTGATTAAAGCGGGCTCTGGTGTTGCCACCCTAGGTCTACCTGATAGTCCGGGTGTACCTGAAGTCGTGGCCACACATACAATCACTGTCCCTTATAATGATTTGGCGTCGGTGAAGCTGGCTTTTGAGAAATTTGGCGAAGAGATTGCTGCGATTATTGTCGAGCCAGTAGCCGGCAATATGGGTGTTGTACCGCCACAGCCTGGATTTTTGGAAGGTTTGCGTGAGGTAACCCGACAGTACGGAAGTCTGCTGATTTTTGATGAAGTCATGACTGGATTCCGGGTAGGACTTCATTCTGCTCAAGGGCGCTTTGGTGTGACGCCGGATCTTACGTGTCTGGGCAAAGTGATTGGTGGTGGCCTACCTGTAGGTGCATATGGCGGCCGTCGCGACATTCTAGAGCAAATTGCACCATCTGGCCCGATCTATCAAGCGGGCACGCTGAGCGGAAATCCGCTGGCTATGGCAGCAGGTTATTCGACGCTTAAATTGCTGACACCGGAAGTATATGATCGTCTGGAAGAACGGGCAGCACGGCTTCAGGCCGGATTCGAACATAACGCGCGTGAACTGGGTATTCCTGTCACGATCAACCGTGTCGGTTCTATGGTGTGTCCGTTCTTCACAGACGAGAAGGTTGTCAATTTTGACACTGCTAAAACGAGTAATCAGGACCACTTCCGCCGTTACTTTACTGAAATGGTCAATGAGGGCGTTAGTGTAGCTCCATCTCAATTTGAGGGCATGTTCGTATCAGGTGTGCATACAGTTGAGGATATTGATGCGACCATTGAAGCGAACTATCGCGCGCTCAAACGTCTATGAGTTGGAAAGGCAGCTGGAAAAGAAGAGGACCGTGGCTGGAAGTCACACCAGGGCGAGAAATTGCAACTGATGAAAATCGCGCTGAAGCTGTGGACCGCTGGTTGCTGAACCGTCTGGGATTACCGGACAAGCTGTGGCGCAGGCTACGGCATGAAAAAGGGATTGAACTTACAGGGGACCGGCTACGGCTGGCCCTTTTTCCTGTAGTGGACCTCGGCGTCATCCCACGTTGGTATGATTTGAAGATACTATACGAGGATGATTTTTGCTTGGTTGTACACAAACCAGCGGGGATGGCGGTCCATCCAGACGGTGGTGTAAAGGATGGTCCGCTAACATTGGATCATGCTGTCGCATCCTACTATGAAATCAACGACATTCATACAGCAGTACGGCATGTACATCGTCTGGATGTGGACACGACAGGCCCGGTGCTATATGCCAAAAATGAATTTTCGTTGCTCAAGCTGGACGAACAAATGCGAGCTAAAGACATCGGTCGTCGCTATGTAGCTTTGGTACGAGGGAAAGTACCTCCATCGCTGCGGACGTTGGATTGGCCGATTGGCAAGGATAGGCATCATAAACAGCGCCGCCGTGTATCCCCAACTGGACAGAAGGCGGTTACCCATGTGGAAGTTGGTGAAGTATGGGGGAGTGGTCCGAATGCGGTCAGTCTCGTGTATCTGACGCTGGAGACAGGTCGGACGCACCAGATACGCGTACATCTTAGTCATGCTGGCTATCCTTTGCTTGGGGACGTATTATACGGCGGTCGTGCTGCTGATTTTGGCAGACAGGCCCTTCACGGAGAGAGCCTCACCTTCTGTCATCCGCTGAGCGGCGAAACGATTATCGTCGAGGATGCTTGGCCGGATGATTTTCAAAAGCTGCACAAACAGCTATAAAAGATGGCATGCCTTCTATTTTGGCGCATATACTTGAACCTAGAAACGGTTTGCAATATGGAGTTTCCGTGCGCCTGACACGAGTCAGAGGATGTGCGGAGGCTGCCCAAAGGAGGATGCCATCCTTGAATAAACAACAGAATGATCAGCCGCAAGGCTTGCGTTTTGATATTTATGAACGCATTCATTTGACGGAGGAAGCTGCCGGGATTGCCGAGTTGGAGGAAATTGAGCTTCTGCCACGCATTCAGGTTGTAACCCACGGCGACCATGCCGCTTTGCGAGGGCATTTGCTGCTGGAGGGCGTGTACCGCACACCTGAACAGATCACGAGCGAGCTTCATCATTTGATCCCTGTGGAAATTACCATTCCGCTTAACCGGGTAGGAAGATTGGAAGATATCTCCGTGGAGATTGAAAATTTTGATGTGGACCTGCTCTCTTTACGTAGTCTAAACATTACAGGGGTGCTTTCTTTGCATGGGGTGGAAAGCTCGCATGCAGAGGAGACGGCGGTTTGGCTGGATGAGGAATTTACTGTGGTGCATGCACCTGAACATCCGGCTCCATCTCTTTACGGCGCTGGAGAGCATCGTCACGAAGAGGTTTATTCTACCCAAGACTCGGTGTACAACAACATTTCAGACCCGGAAACTTCATACAAAGTACCAGCACAACAAGAGTCAGCTTACTGGGAACAGTCGTCAGAGGATCAAGGGGAACAGAAGCCATCATTGGAGCATCAAGCTTATGATCCGAGAGTAGATCCGAACCGATATTATGAGCCGTGGACGGGAAAAGTAGTTGAAGACAGCTCTTCCGAAGTTAAGCATGAGCAGGAGGCGTCGGAAGTGTGGGCATTTCAGCAAGAGGAAGCAGGGACGGAAGGGAACGAGCCCAAAGTATCCTCTGCATCTCCTAATGTAGCATACGACCCTTTGCTGTCAGAGCCACATTCTGCCACAGAGTCGGAGATTTATCTGGAGCCGCAGTTGGAAGCAAGTCAGGGGAATGACTTTGACTTCAGGCCTGAAGCGTCAGAACAGGTAAACCATGAAGTTCAGGATACCTTTACTGAGGAAAAGCCAGAGATGCGCGTGGCGCTTAACAGTAAAAAGAATGAAGGAGCAGACGAGCCGGACCCGGTTGTCTACTCATCATTGCTTCAATCCAGCCGTTCGGTGAAGGAAGCCGAACACCAGCAGCAGCTGGAACATGAACCGCAAGGTCAGGATCAGAAAGCCGAGGAAGAGCGTGAGGATGCCAAGTGGAAAAATCTTTTTTTCCATACACAGGATGAAACGCCTTTCCGCAAGGTGCGGTTATGCATTGTACAGCGCGAGGATACACTGGAAACGATAGCAGACCGTTATCAGCTCAGCACACGGGAGCTTCAATTGTATAATAGATTGGCAGAGCATCATGTAGAAGAAGGGCAGGTATTGTACATCCCTTGATTCGGTTGCTGAAACATGCGACGAAGTGCTGACTATCGTCAATGAGAAATGGGTGTTGACTATAGTCAATGGGAAATGTATGATGTGGTATAGTTATTGAAAGACTGAGATCGGGAAGAGTAGGCAGCAAGCCCTTCAGAGAGTGGAATTGCAGCGCTGTGAGGTTCCGCAGGAAGCTACTGGCCGAAGTCACCCGGGAGTCGCCTGTTTGAACGGTTCCTCATTTCATTCCTTCGGAAGGTAAGAGGTTCACGGTAGAATAAGGCCGGTCCGCAACCGTTATCTGCATAAAGTGTCACACCATGTGTAATGGATCAGTGGATACATGCGCTAGGGGTGAAACAAAGGTGGTACCGCGAGAGAACAGCCTTTCGTCCTTTGAGGATGAAGGGCTTTTTTTATTTGCCAATTGAAAATCATGGAGGTATCCTGATATGTCAGAACAAGACAACAAGACAACCTTGGAAATGCCAACAACGTATGATCCCAAATCAGCAGAACAAAAATGGTACAAAACGTGGATGGAGAAGGGCTATTTCCGCGCCGGGCAACATCCAGAGGCAGAGCCTTTTACTATCGTTATTCCACCACCGAATGTTACGGGTATGTTGCATATTGGACATGCTCTTGACTTTACTTTGCAGGATATTATTATCCGCGCCAAGCGGATGCAGGGTTATGATGCCTTGTGGCTGCCAGGGGCAGACCATGCAGGTATTGCTACTCAAACAAAAGTAGAGCAGAAGCTACGTGAAGAAGGTTTGACTCGCTATGATTTGGGCCGTGAGAAGTTTTTGGAGAAAGTGTGGGAGTGGAAAGATCTTTATCTGGACAATATCCACAATCAATGGGAGAAAATGGGCTTTTCTCTCGATTATTCTCGTGAACGTTTTACATTGGATGAGGGACTGTCCAAAGCGGTACGCGAAGTATTCGTTAAACTGTACAAAAAGGGTCTGATTTATCGCGGTAAACGCATCATTAACTGGGACCCCGCTGCACGTACCGCATTGTCGGATATTGAGGTGGAATACAAAGAGGTGAACGGAAATCTGTATCACCTGCAATACCCTCTGAAAGACGGTAGCGGATTTATTACTGTAGCCACTACACGCCCTGAAACGATGCTGGGCGATACGGCTGTAGCTGTACATCCAGAAGATGAACGCTATAAGCAAATGATCGGCAAAACGCTTGTGCTTCCAATCATCGGGCGTGAAATTCCGGTCATTGCGGATGACTATGTAGATAAAGATTTCGGTAGCGGCGCGGTTAAAATCACACCGGCTCACGATCCGAATGACTTTGAAATGGGTCAACGTCACCAGTTGCCTCAAATTACGGTGATGGACGAGACGGGAACGATGAATGCTGAAGCAGGCAAATATCAGGGACTGGATCGCAGCGATTGCCGTAAGCAAATCGTCGCTGATTTGAAAGAGCAGGGTGTACTGATTCGTATTGAAGAGCATGTACACCAAGTAGGTCATAGTGAGCGTTCTGGCGTAGTTGTAGAACCTTATCTGTCGACGCAATGGTTCGTGGAAATGAAGCCTCTGGCAGCTAAGGCGATTGAAGCACAGAAGGCTGGCAACGGTGTAAACTTTGTACCGGATCGCTTTGAGCGTACTTATCTGCATTGGATTGAAAATGTGCGGGATTGGTGTATTTCCCGTCAATTATGGTGGGGACACCGTATTCCGGCTTGGTATGATGAGGAAACCGGAGAAGTTATTGTATCGGCGGAGGACCCTACCACTTTGCCTGAATATGCCGGTAGAAAACTCAAACAGGATGAGGATGTACTCGATACTTGGTTCAGCTCTGCTTTGTGGCCGTTTTCGACCCTAGGTTGGCCTGAGCAGACAGAGGATCTCAAACGCTATTATCCGACGAATGTTCTGGTGACAGGCTATGACATTATTTATTTCTGGGTATCGCGTATGATCTTTACCGCGCTGGAGTTCACGGAAGAGATTCCGTTCAAGGATGTACTTATGCACGGTTTGGTTCGTGACGCGGACGGAAGAAAAATGTCCAAATCCCTGGGCAATGGTGTTGATCCGCTCGACGTGATCGACCAATATGGTACCGATGCAATGCGTTATATGATCTCCACCAGCAGCACACCTGGACAAGATCTTCGTTTCCGCTGGGAACGTGTGGAGCAGGCGCGTAACTTTGCCAATAAAATTTGGAATGCATCACGCTTTGCGCTGATGAATCTGGAAGGCGTCACTGCGGCAGATATAGACATTACTGGTGACTTGAGCACCGTTGACCGTTGGATTCTGCACCGTCTAAACGAAACTTCACGCGACATCACGCGTCTAATAGATGCTTATGAATTTGGCGAGACAGGCCGCCTTCTGTATAACTTTATTTGGGATGATTTGTGCGACTGGTACATTGAGTTTGCGAAGCTTTCCCTATATGGCGATAATGCAGAGGCGAAAAAGAAAACACAATCCGTACTTGCATACGTTTTGGATCGGACACTGCGCATGATTCATCCGTTCATGCCGTTTATCTCCGAGGAAATATGGCAGCATCTTCCGCATGAGGGAGAAACGATCACACTGGCCGCTTGGCCTGCTTACGATCCTGCTTTCGAGGATAAGGATGCGGTCGCTGAAATGAATTTGCTGATCGACGTGATTCGGGCTGTGCGCAATATCCGCGCTGAAGTCAACGTGCCGATGAGTAAAAAAATTGAATTGCTCATAAAACCCGGCGATCAAGCCGTTCTTGATATCATTAACCGCAATGGGGAGTATGTACGTCGATTCTGTAACACGTCTGAATTCGACGCAGGCTTAGAGTTCACCGCTCCAGATAAAGCCATGACATCTATTGTTAGCGGCGCAGAGCTATACCTGCCGTTAGCCGGACTGCTAGATATTGCCCAGGAAATTAGCAGACTTGAAAAAGAACTTCAGCATTTGAACAGTGAAGTGGAGCGCGTGGAGAAAAAACTCTCCAACCAAGGCTTTGTGGCGAAGGCACCAGCCAAAGTCATCGAGGAAGAGAAGGCCAAGCAAGCCGATTACTCAGATAAGCGCGCTAAAGTTATCGCACGTATTGAAGAACTCAAGGGATAATTTCACTCACAATAAAATGACCTGAAGGTGAAGAGGATGTCAGATACGATCAGGGGCGGCGACATAGCCCCTTTACAAAGTTATGATGAAGCAGTGGAATGGATTAATGGGTTGATTCCGTTTGGCATTAGACCCGGATTGGAACGAATCGAACAGCTGATGAGTAGGCTGGGTGATCCGCAACGACATCTGAAATTTATTCATATTGCAGGAACCAACGGTAAGGGCTCGACTTGTGCCTTTCTAACCTCTGTGCTTCTGAAATGTGGATACGATGTTGGGACCTTTACTTCTCCGTACATCACCCGATTTACGAACCGTTTTCAATTCAACGGGACCGATATTCCAGATGAAACGCTGGTTTCACTGGCCAATCGCTTGTATCCGTTGGTGAAAGAAATCGCAGATAGTGAGTTGGGATCACCTACGATGTTTGAGGTGTCCACAGCGTTGGCTATTTTGTACTATGCTACGGTAGCTTTTCCAGATGTTGTGGTATGGGAGACAGGCCTCGGGGGAAGGATGGATGTAACTAATATCGTGAGTCCTATCGTTTCGGTCATTACGAATGTCGGCTATGACCATACGGACATTTTGGGAGATACACTGGAACAGATTGCAAGAGAAAAGGCTGGGATCATCAAGCCGGGTGTACCTGTCGTCAGTTGTGTTTCCCAGCCCGAGGCTATTCAGGTCATACGTGAAACGGCGGCCAAGCAAGGAGCTACCTTGTACCTGGCAGGAGAACAATTTACGTATGAACGGTTAAACGGGAATGAAACAGGTCAGACCTTTTCATTCGCCGGACCCTTCCGACATATGGAAATCGACATCACGTTGTTAGGTGAGCATCAATGTTCTAATGCGGCAGGAGCTCTGATGGCACTTGAAGTCCTACGTCAGTATATGGCTTTTGTGTTGGATGATGAGGATCTGCTGGAGGGATTTAGGCAAGCTGCCTGGGCAGGGCGTCTCGAACAAGTCAGTACCTCGCCGAGAATTGTCCTTGATGGGGCTCATAATCCAGAAGGGGCGCAAACGCTGGCCAAGAGTCTCCCACAAGTGTATTCGTACAAAAAATTGGTTTTAATGATGGGGATGCTATCAAACAAGCATCATGAGGCATACTTGCAGCATATACTGCCACTAGTGGATACGCTTATCCTGACCGAGCCCGATTTTCGCCGCAAAATGAATGCCGCTGATTTGGCTCATCTCGTGGAGAAGCTGCGGCCGTCTTATGCCAAAACGGATTTAAAAATTATTGTAGAAGGTGACTGGAAAAAGGCTTTAAACCTGCTTCAGTCACATACGGAAGCGGAAGATCTGGGGGTGGTGTCCGGCACGCTGTATCTTATTGCGGATGTACGGGCTACCCTTATGTATCAAACCGATTCGGAAAAAGGTTGGTGAAATTTGTTGATTACTTCGGAACATGTTCATTTTATCGGTATCGGCGGCTACGGGATGAGCGCGATTGCTCGGGTCATGCTGGAGATGGGATATACCGTGACTGGCTCAGATGTGGCATCACAGGAGCTGACAGAAAAACTGGCGGCAAAAGGCGCAAAAATATATATTGGACACACGCCTGAACATATTGCGGGCGCAGATATCGTCGTCTATTCAACAGCATTGTCACGTGACAATGTAGAGCGGGTGGCAGCAGAAGAATTGAATATTCCAACACTGCACCGTTCGCAGATGCTGGCTCGCTTGCTTAACGAACGTAAGGGTATAGCGGTTGCGGGTGCGCACGGGAAAACGACAACCTCTTCTATGATTGCTCTGGTTATGGAGAGATGTAACGTTGACCCAACGTATATTATCGGCGGCGAAATCACGAATTTGGGGACGAACGCCAAAGCGGGGAAAAGCGAGTTTGTCGTTGCCGAGGCGGATGAGAGCGATGGTTCTTTCCTACAATATCATCCTTGGCAGGGGATCGTAACCAATATTGAAGCAGATCATTTGGAAAATTACGATGGGGACTTCAATCGCCTGAAAAGTGCTTACGTGCAATTCTTGAGCCAAATTCGGCCGGATGGAGCAGCTATTGTATGCGCAGATGATCAGAACATCCGAGAGATGCTGCCTCAGCTCCAAACTCGGGTCATTACTTATGGGGTAGAGCATGAAGCGGATTACATGGCGACAGATATCCAACTAGGTGACCGCCGATTAAGCTTTACGATGAGCCGTAAGGGAACAGCACTCGGAACGATTGAATTGTCTGTACCTGGTAAACATAACATGTATAATGCGATGGCTACCGTGATTTCATGTCTGGAAGCAGGGATTCCATTTGATCAAATTGCTGCAACTATTGTGGAATTTCATGGAGCGAAACGTCGTTTTCAAGTGCTAGGTGAAGGCAATGACATTTTGATTATTGATGATTATGCGCATCACCCAACAGAGATTGAGGCTACGATCAGTGCAGCGAGAGCAACTGGCAAGCGTATTATTGCCGTGTTCCAGCCACAACGCTACAGTCGTACCTTTTTCCTGCTGGATGCGTTCAGCCGTGCGTTTAGCGAGGCTGGTGAAGTGATCATTACCGATATTTATTCACCAGCAGGAGAAAAACAGATTGAAGGTGTGCATTCTTCCAAACTGGTGGATTTAATCGTCCAAAACAGCAATGCGAATGCAATCTATTTACCAACCAAAGAAGCTGTGATCGAAGAGCTGAAAGATCGGTTACAACCAGGCGATCTTGTGCTGACAATGGGAGCAGGAGATATCTGGAAAGCTGGCGACGCGTTAGCACGCCATCTTCGCGGGCAACAAGTGTAATACGTATGAACATGGGCTGTTACGCCAATGTATTATAGCTTTGAAGGGTATTCCGAACACGAAGGTGTTTCGGGATACCCTTTTTTTGTAAAGCCGAGGCATATTCTCTCAGCTTGACTCATACAACAGACTATGAGGAAGTATGGGACAAGGAGGGAGTGCATCCATGAACAAGGCCAAGATGACATTCCGGTTCGATCAACAGTTGCCGGAAACAAGCCGGGAGGATAAGCTACAGGTGCTTCCGAACCAAAATGAGTCATTTACGAACGGACAGCGTGACCCGATCAGAGATACGGAGTTATATCACGATGATGAGCTTTATCAAACGGATAACCAGCGTAAAGGAATGGAACGGACTAGAAGTATGGAGAAACATACTCGAACTACACAACATTCAGAGCTCGGTAAGCCTGTGGAGACGAACAAACGCACTGCAACTCGGCGCTTTACTCCAACATTGAGGGTACAAGAGGGATGGGACGACCCTTTTGGTCGTTCGGCAGCTTCCTGGTCAGATGCGGACATTCTACCGGAAAGTCTGGAAGAGGACGATGTTGAGGTTGGGGAAACCTATTATTCCGGTCAAGAGTATAGAAAGCGTCCACCTCACCCTTCCAGATGGAGATTAATCGGTTCTGTAGCCAGCGCGTTGGTGACTGGAGGCATGTTCGGATATATTTTGTTGTTACTGTTTAACGGAGGCGGTATGGTCCCGGGATCTGATCCTTCTGCTGATGAGGCTGTACCTGTTTTTAAAGAATCCGTTGATGTCGATAACACGTATGCAAAAGAGAATGCTGCTCCTGTCGCCGTCGTAGCGACTCAAGTGCCTCCACAAACCTATTATTTGCTGCAATATGGGGTTTTCAGCACTCCAGAGCGGGCTTTACAGGCAAAGGAAGAACTGTTGAAGGCAGGCATTGCAGCAGGAGGGGATAGCGAGGATCAAAACAGGGTATATGCAGGAATATCGTCGGATAGGGAGCAAGCCAAGTTGCTCAGTAATCAATTGAAGACACAAGGAGTGGAATTGTATGTCCGCGAGCTCGAATTACCTGGATTCGAAAAAGCGGCTTACGGAGGTAATGGTGATAAACTCACTACCTTTTTTCAGTTAAGCAACTCATTAGTGGGGAAGCTGAGCGGACTTTCCTCAACTTTGCTCAGAGAAGAAGGCTCAAATACGGTGTCAGCCTCCGACATGAGCGAGCTGAACGACCTGCATCAGCAGTGGACACAAAATGTCGCTGCACTTCCCACTGGTCTTCCGAAGGAAGCGGCTGCCACCGCAACCTCGCTTGAAAAGGCGATGAACAGCGCAGTCTCTGCACTTGGAGAATATAACAAGAATACAGCCAAGGAACACATTTGGGAGATTCAGTCCTCCATGATGGAATATGTTTTGCGTGAGAAGGAATTTATTCAATTCATAAAACAGTAGACTAACCATACTTTCCGGCAAGGAACTGGAAATAGTTCCCCATGCCGGATTTCTGTTTGTATTGCAGTACAAATCACCGTATAATAATGAAGGTGTCAAAAAATGGCGAGGGAAGATCAGGATGAAAAAAAATGTAGGAATGCTTATACTGTTTTTGTTGCTCGGTTGGCTTTTGGGTGCCTGGATTGCTAAGGCCCTTCAATCGGTCAAAGTCCTTTCCTTTCTGACCCACCCCACTACGATATCCTGGTCGCCGAGAGCGGATCTGGATATTATCAGCTACAACATAACGATAAATTTTGAATTGAGCCTGCTTAGTCTGATCGGCATCATCGCCGCATTCTGGCTGTACCGCAGGCTCTAACTGATGAAAAGGAGCTTCCCTTATGGACGGGAAAATTACGCCCCGCATTATTCTGGCATCGACTTCACCAAGAAGGAAGGAATTACTCGCATATTTGAGACTCCCCTTTGAGGTGGTGCCGAGTCATGCGGATGAAAGCACGCCTGAGAGCTGGACGCCTCAGCAAATCGTGGAGACCCTTGCGGCCCGCAAAGCCGAAGCGGTCGTGCGCACTGCCGCACAGTCCGAGGAAGTTGGATTGGTGATTGGCAGTGATACGATTGTCGTGCTGGAGGATTCGGTATTGGGCAAGCCTGCCGACCATGCGGACGCAGTTCGCATGTTGACTGCATTGCAGGGAAGAACACACCGTGTGTACACCGGGGTAGCCTGCATACATACCGGAACCGGCAAGATGCTTGTTAGACATCGCCAAACGGATGTCACAATGAAGCCTTTGAGCCAAGAACAAATTGTGGCATACGTAAATACTGGTGAACCGTCTGACAAAGCAGGATCGTATGGCATTCAAGGCATGGGTGCTACGTTGGTGGAATCTATTCAGGGTTGTTATTTTAACGTCGTAGGATTGCCGCTTTCTTTGCTGTCGGACATGCTGTCCGATTTTGGAGTAAATGTGCTGCGTCCATAAAAGGGGATAAACATATGCTGGAGTCGCCAATACTGATGCTTCGCGACCTCCCCCATGAAGAACGACCAAGAGAGCGCATGATGACATATGGGGCGGATGCCTTGAGCAACGCGGAGTTGCTAGCAATACTACTGCGTACAGGAACACAAAGAGAATCATCTGTGCATTTAGCGCAGCGTATTTTGCAGCAGGCAGGGAATCTGCGTCAACTGGTGGATATGAGTCTGAGCGAGTTGACCCAGATTAAGGGTATTGGAAATGCTAAAGCGATACAGCTAAAAGCGGGTATCGAACTCGGGCGTCGATTGGCGTTGTCACGCCACTTGGAGACCCCGGTGATTAGTTGCCCGCGGGATGTGGCAGATCTGCTGTTCGAGCAGCTTCGTTATTTGCAGAAAGAGCATTTTGTTTGCCTGTTTCTAAATACCAAAAACCATGTCATTGCTCAGGAAACGCTATCTATGGGCAGCCTGAATTCCGCCATCGTGCATCCTCGTGAAGTATTCCGGGCTGCAATCAAGTGCAGCAGTGCTTCGATTATTTGCGCTCATAACCATCCGAGCGGTGATCCGAAGCCAAGCCCGGAAGATATCCAGTTGACCCGCCGCTTGATGGAAGCGGGCAACATCGTGGGTATCGACGTGCTTGATCATATTGTGATCGGGGACGGGACCTTTGTAAGTTTGAAGGAACAAGGTCTGATATAATATAATATTTAAATCAAACATTTAAACACGACCGGATAAACCGGCCTGAATAAACCGTTTATACAGGGATAACAGATTTCAGGGAAGAGAAAAGGAGATTAACATCATGCTGGGTGGCTTTACAAAAGATTTGGGAATTGACTTGGGGACGGCAAACACGCTTGTATACGTAAGAGGTAAGGGAATCGTGGTTCGTGAACCATCTGTAGTCGCATTGCGTACAGATACAAAAACCATTGAGGCTGTTGGGGAATCTGCGAAAAAAATGATCGGTCGCACACCGGGAAATATCCGTGCAATTCGTCCAATGAAGGATGGGGTCATTGCCGATTTTGATACGACTGCAACGATGATTAAATATTTCATCCGTCAGGCGCAAGCACAACGTTCATTGTTTCCGCGCCATCCGAACGTGATGGTTTGCGTGCCTTCGGGCATTACTGCAGTGGAACAGCGTGCTGTTGAAGATGCGACCAAGCAAGCAGGCGCAAGAGAGGCTTACACGATTGAAGAGCCGTTTGCAGCGGCAATTGGCGCTGATCTGCCGGTATGGGAGCCTACGGGCAGTATGGTTGTCGATATCGGTGGAGGTACAACCGAAGTTGCGGTCATTTCCTTGGGAGGGATCGTAACAAGTCGTTCTGTACGAGTGGCTGGCGATGAAATGGACGAGTCTATTATTCAATACGTGAAACGTCAATACAACCTGATGATTGGTGAACGGACTTCTGAGCAGTTGAAAATGGAAGTTGGTTCAGCAATGCCATTAGAGCAAGTGGAAACATCGGAAATCCGCGGACGCGATCTGGTTACAGGCTTGCCGAAGACAATTACGATTACCTCCGATGAAATTAGCGAAGCATTGTCAGATACCGTGAATGCAATCGTGGACGCAGTCAAAGTAACATTGGAAAAATGCCCTCCCGAGCTGGCGGCGGACATCATGGATAGAGGAATTGTACTGACTGGTGGTGGAGCACTACTGCGCAACCTGGATAAGCTGTTGGCAGGTGAGACCGGAATGCCGGTGATCGTAGCGGAAAATCCTCTGGATTGTGTGGCAATCGGTACGGGTAGAGCACTGGAAAATATCCATTTGTTCAAATCGCGCAGCAGTTCTGCCGTCCGTTCCAAACGTTGAATCGGGGGTGTAGGAACTGTTTAAGCTGTTTGGCAATAAAAGACTATTTGTTCTATTGATCGGAATCGTTCTGTTTATTGCCCTTATGGGGATTACACTTGGACAGAGAAGTTCCTTAACCTGGCCCGAGAAGTTCGCCAGAGATTCAATTGGCTTTGTGCAAGGTATCTTTTACAGGCCCGCTTCAGCAATAGCGGGCTTCTTTGAAGATATTGGCAATATGCGTAGTATTTACGAAGAAAATGAGCGGTTAAAAATAGCCGTGGCTAAGCTGACTCGTGACCAGATTCAGACTCATAATTATGTTGAGACAAATGCCAGATTGCAGAATGAACTGAAGTTCACCCAAACGCAAAAGGCGAAAAATAATTATGATTATCGTGTTGCTCAAGTGAACAGTGTTAGCAATGATTCCAAAACGCTCGTGATTGATATTGGTGAGAAGGATGGAGCCAAGGTTGGTCAGGAAGTCAGTTCACTTGAAGGATTTGTTGGAGTCATTAGCCGCACGGGGAATTTTACGTCTACCGTTACGCTGTTGACTACATTGGACCCTAAAAATCCGAATTCTTATGCTATTGCAGCGACAGTCTTGGGTAAGGAAAATCAATCGTTTGGTATGATTGAAAGCTATGATCCGGGTACGAACAGATTTCAAATGACTCGCATTGAAGAAAAAGATCCAATCGCAAAGGGTGATCAGATTATTACGTCTGGTGCAGGCGGGAAGTTCCGCAAAAACCTAATGATTGGAACGGTGGAGAAAATTCAGGTTGGAGAGTTCGGCAAAACACGGACAGCGATTATTAAACCGGCAGCCAGCTTTGTGGATTGGAAAGAACTGCTCGTCCTCTACACTCCTGAGGTACCGGAATAATGAAGATGCGCGGTCAGGTTTTGATACTGCTGCTGTTTGTCTTGTTTATAGCTGAAGGAACGATTCTTCCGTGGCTTCTCCCGGATAGTTGGCATTCAAGAATGGTCCCAAATTTTGTGTATGTCGTAATTTTGTTTGTATCTGTGTATTACAGCCGTCATACAGCGTTGGTGCTAGGTATTGTTTTTGGACTTATTCATGACGTAGTGTACTACGGGTTTATCATTGGCCCTTATTCTTTTGCAATGGGATTGTCTGCATACTTATTAGGGCTTGTGTTTACAGCTAGACGTGCACCGATGCCCATTATGATGGCGGCCGTGTTGATTGGTAGTTTCTTGCTGGATTCTATGCTCTTTGCCATTGATCAGCTGTTCCAGCTGAATCATCAGACTTTCAATTGGGCACTTGCTCAGTATATGATTCCTGATTTATTTATCCATTTTCTGTTCGCCCTCATCATTTATGTCCCTGTTCGCAAGCAATTACAGCGTTTAGGTACCCGTGTGAAAAAGGAAGAGACTGTCTAGGTCTTTTTACACACATTTTGTCCGGGTTAGCAGGGATTTGACGTCCCGGGGACGAAATGATTGAGATAGGAGGGACAGGCTAATGGCGGTGAAATCGAATCATGTCACGATTAAAGGCATCAAAGATGGCCTGGTATTCCTGCTGGACGATCAATGCGAATTTGAGGATTTGCTGGGTGAGCTGCGTTTTAAGCTGGAGCACAGTCATCAAAATATTTTAACAGGCCCGATCATTCATGTGGATATTAAGCTGGGAAGTCGGGAAGTAACGGAGGAGCAGAAGGAAAGTATTCTGGAGATTTTAAAGCGGAAGGGTAATCTGCTCATCAGGTCTGTAGAATCACCCGGATTGCCTGCGGTAGTGCAGGGCAAGCCCCCCATTCACACGGTGACAGGGATTATCCGCTCAGGACAAGTGCTTCATCACGATGGAAACTTACTCTTTTTGGGAGATGTTAACCCGGGTGGAATTATAACTTGTACTGGTGATATTTATGTCCTTGGCGCTCTGCGGGGCATGGCGCATGCAGGGATGGAGGGAAATAGTGAAGCGATTATCGCGGCCTCCTATTTTGCACCAACACAGCTGCGAATTTCCGAAATGATCAGCCGTCCACCAGATGAATGGGAGACGCGTGAATCCGGCATGGAATTTGCGTATCTCAAGGATGGCGCTATGCAAATAGACAAAATGAGCAATATTGTGCGTCTGGGCCGCGATTTTAACGTGTTCAAAGGGGTGTAGCACATGGGAGAGGCTATCGTCGTCACTTCAGGAAAAGGCGGCGTCGGCAAAACGACGACGTCAGCCAATATAGGAACAGCGCTTGCACTGCTCGGCAAAAAGGTGTGTTTGGTGGATACGGATATCGGTTTGCGTAATCTAGACGTTGTGATGGGTCTGGAAAACCGGATTATTTATGACCTTGTTGATGTAGCGGAAGGTCGTTGCCGTCTGAATCAGGCACTGGTTAAGGACAAGCGTTTTGAGGAGTTGTATATGCTGCCAGCTGCTCAAACCAAGGACAAGAGTGCTGTTACGCCGGAGCAGGTCAAGGATATTATTTTAGAGCTTAAGAAGGATTTTGAATATATATTGATCGACTGCCCTGCGGGTATTGAGCAAGGCTTTAAAAATGCCATTGCCGGTGCGGATCAGGCCATTGTTGTAACTACTCCAGAAAATGCTGCTGTACGCGATGCAGATCGGGTCATTGGTTTACTGGAAAGTTCACATGTGATATCACCTAAATTAGTGGTTAACCGCATTCGCAATAGTATGGTTAAATCCGGAGATATGTTAGATATTGATGGGATTCTACAAGTGCTTAGCATAGACCTTATTGGGATTGTACCGGATGATGAAATGGTAATTAAAGCAGCTAATACAGGAGAGCCTACTGTTATGAATCCGGATGCACAGGCAGCGATTGCCTATCGGAACATTGCGAGACGAATCTTGGGCGACACTGTGCCTCTTATGCAGCTGGACCAGAAGAAGAGCGTGATGACACGCTTTAAGAAATTTTTTGGTATGGGTGGATAAGGAAAACAGGAAGATTTCTAAGGTAAGTGTTACAGTAGCGTTCATTTGTAATACTAGACACTTAAATAAGTGGCAACTTATTTAAGTGTTTTTGGTTTGCTTTTTTAATTTCTATGATAATGGTTCGTAAATTTAGGTCATTACATAAATGTTATAAATACAAAACATATCCGGTGCGCTAGCGCCGGTTTTTTTGATTTTTTAGGGTATGTAATTCCCACCCGGACAACATAAGTTGAAGCCCGTCCTCATAAGATGTAATAAACTTACCTCGCTGAGGGGGCTGAATAAGATGGACAAAAATTCCGGAATCAAGCAGCGCAGAAAAGAACGTATACAGCAGCTAATCGAGGGAAACAAAGCGGAGGCGTATTCCTCAGGCATAGATCAGAACAGGTATGGGTACAGAGAAATGAAATCGATGCCTGTAGTCAGTGCCAACTCGCCCAGAGACCCAGAAACCGAGTGGAAAAATGATCGACAACGTTGGCAGCAATCTTTTGGGGCAAATCGTGGTCCGTCTTTTTGGAGTTCCTTTTGGCGCAGAACTGTCATAGCAACAGTGTTGTTTGGAGTGGTATGGGGCTTATTTCGCTGGGATATTCCCTATGCAGTAAATTTGAGAATGTTTGTCGCGGATGCCTTGAATAAGGACATGGATTTTGTAGCCGCCGGACAATGGTATAAAACTTATTTTGACGGAGCTCCTTCCTTTTTACCGATTTTTGGCGAGGAGCATGAAACGAACCAGGTAGACGCTAGTCGAAAGGGCTCTCCACCGATTGAAGGCAATATAACACAGCCGTTTGTACTGAGCCTTAAAGGAGTAGAAATTACGCCGAATGTTACCGATAACGGGGCAATCGCTGTTAAAAGTATAGATGCAGGACGTGTATTAGACGTATTAAACCATCCCAAAAGTGGGATTTCGGTTACAGTTCGTCACACTGGTGGCATCACAGCAACTTACGGAAGACTTTCACGCTCTATCTTAAAAGTGAACGATTGGGTTCAGGAGGGTGAAGAGATCGGTGTATTGCCAGCAAATCACGGCGGTAGTGAGGTGGCAACTTTATTTTTGGCAATTCAAAGAGGGGATCAATACATTGACCCGTCGGAAGTGGTAGCCCTTGATTAATGTCCGAGGGGTGACCCTATCACTGCATCCACTGTTTGTACTAGTTATGCTGACCTCTGTATTAACTGGACATTTTATCGAGATCATGACCTTGTTTACACTGGTGTTTATACATGAACTAGGTCATGCGACAGCTGCTTCGTTGTTGGGGGCGCGGTTGCTTTCCATACAGATGTTACCCTTTGGAGGAGTAGCTGTCATTGAGGATCAAGGGAAGCTCAATGCGTGGAAGGAAATTGTCATTGCTCTAGCGGGCCCCCTGCAAAACGGAATCATGATCATCATTCTTTTGTGGCTTAGGCATGTGAGTGGGTTGGAGCATGATTATGTAAATTATATAATTCAGGGAAATGCTGTTATTGCATTGTTTAATTTGTTGCCCATTTTACCGCTCGATGGTGGGAAAATATTACAGTCACTGATTAGCTTATTCTTTTCTTATCATCGCACATTAGTATGGACTTTTAGAGCCAGTATCGTAACCAGTCTGCTGTTTTGCCTGTATGGTATTTCGCCGTTATTAAGGCAAGATGAGCCTTTACATTTAAATCTGCTGGCGGTAGGGATTTTTTTGCTTTATTCTAATATTGTGGATTATCGGAATATCCCTTACCGTTTTATACGTTTTTTGCTGGGGAGGGACGAGCTTTTTTACCGCGAAGCGGCTAAAGGAAGCATTGCTTTACCTATTGTATCCCTGCCAGTGAAACATTTGGAGCCTGTTTTGCGTCTTTTCAGAAGAGATCGATATCATATGGTTTACGTTATGAATGAACAAGGACGGATTGTAGCTGTATTGCCGGAGCAACGACTTATACGCTCTTATTTTGCGGCACGCCCGCCAAATGGTGGAGAATCCAAGCCCAAATAATGTTTTATGAATTGAGGAAAAGGCTGTATTCAGAGAGGTTGAAAAACCATGAAGCAAATGATTGTACAATGCCAACAGCAGATGACCCAAATGGCACTGTTGGAAGAGGGACGGTTGGTTGAATATGCGGCTGAACTACCGCGAAAACGGGGAATTCTAGGTTCTTTTTTCAAAGCTAGGGTGGTCAATGTGCTACCGGGAATGCAAGCCGCCTTTGTTGACATTGGACAGCGCAAGAATGCCTTTTTGTATGTGGATGACGTACTTCATGCCCATTTGGACAAGCAGCCAGAGGTAAAGCCGTCCATTTCTGAACTGTTAAAGGTGGGGCAGGAAATCGTAGTACAGGTATTAAAAGAGGCAGTTGGTAGCAAAGGAGCCAGGGTGACCACTCATTTTTCACTTCCCGGCCGCTGGATTGTTTACATGCCCCGTGCTGATTATGTGGCCGTATCCAAGAAGATTGAGCGTGAGGGAGAACGTGCCCGTTTGAAAGCAATGGGAGAGCAACTGCGCACGGGTGAGGAAGGGGTCATCATTCGTACTGTTTCAGAGGAAATGAGTATAGAGGCGATTGAAAATGATCTGAATCAACTACGTAAGCAATGGGAGGCTATTCAGCGTAAAGCGGGCGAACACTCTGCACCGTGTGAATTGCACCGGGATCTGAGTATCGTTCAGCGTTTAATTCGCGATGTGTTTACACCTGAGCAGGATGAACTGGTCATTGACAGTGAGGAGCAAGCAAAGGATGCAGAAATAATGCTGCAACAGATCGGTTCTGCGAAAGCTCATGTAAGTATATTTCGCAGTGCAGAAGAAACTATTTTCAAAGCTTATGGCATTCATGAGCAGCTGGAACGCGATTTTGCGCGAAAGGTATGGCTTCAGGGTGGCGGATACATTGTCATTGATCATACGGAGGCATTGACCGTCGTTGATGTGAATACTGGGAAGTTTACGGGCGGCAGTAATCTGGAAGAGACGGTGACCCAGACTAACATTGAAGCAGCAGAAGAAATTGCCCGCCTGGTACGTGTCCGTGATATTGGTGGTATTATCATCATTGATTTTATTGATATGGAACAAGAGGAGAATCGTAGGGAAGTATCCTCTGTGCTGGAGGCAAGATTAAAAAAGGACCGGACTAAATCCTATGTTGTCGGTTGGACGCGGTTAGGTTTACTGGAAATGACCCGCAAAAAAGTGCGTGAAGAAAAGACTCTCGTATAGAACGTGCGTAATCAAAATTATTTCAAAACTAAAGGTTGAATGTGTACGAAGCTTGTGCTACAATCATTTAGTATGTGTGATGCGTAAGATTGGCTGCACATGCTGTAACCGCTCCAATCAGGTACTGAAGTGCAGTATCTTAAAGAAACTGCCACCTGCTATTAGGCGAGTCTGAGACATAAGGAGGTGCAAGCAAATGTACGCAATTATCGAAACAGGTGGTAAGCAATACAAAGTTCAAGAGGGCGACGTATTGTTCATCGAGAAGTTGGAAGCTAATGATGGTGAAACTGTAACGTTCGATCGTGTTCTGGCAGTGTCCGGCGACAATGGCTTGACAGCAGGTACACCGCTTCTTTCTGGAGCTTCTGTAACGGCTAAAGTTGAGAAGCATGGTCAAGGTCAAAAGGTCATCGTATACAAATACAAACCTAAAAAGAACTACCATGTGAAGCAAGGTCATCGTCAACCGTACACGAAAGTGACGATTGAAAAAATCCAAGCGTAAGAGGGTGCGATAATTGATTATCGTGCGTATTATACGACTGGAGGATGGCAGCATACAGGGGTTTTCTGTTAAAGGTCATGCGAATTTTGCTAAATCTGGCGAAGATATCGTGTGTGCTGGTGTTTCGGCGGTAACCGTAGGAACTGTCAATTCGATTGTAGCTCTTACGGACGTTGAAATGGAAACGGAAATGGAAAACGGCTTTTTAAGCGCGTATCTATCTCCTGAAAGTTATCATGATGCGAACGCACAGGTTCAACTGTTGTTGGAATCCATGGTGATTATGCTGACAAGCATTGCTGAATCATACGGTAAGTATATTCAAATAGAAAATAAACAAAGAAGGAGGTAGACATCATGTTGAAATTGACATTGGATCTTCAGTTATTCGCATCGAAAAAAGGTGTAGGTTCCACAAAAAACGGACGTGACAGCAGATCGAAACGTCTTGGAGTGAAACGTGCTGACGGTCAAGCAGTTACCGGCGGTAGCATCTTGGTTCGTCAACGCGGAACGAAAATTCACCCGGGCACGAACGTGGGCATCGGTAAGGACGACACTCTGTTCGCGAAAGTGGACGGCGTTGTGAAGTTCGAACGTTGGGGCCGTGATCGCAAAAAGGTGAGCATCTACCCGATCGACGTTGCTCCAGTAGCAGCTACTGTAGAAGCTTAATAGCGGCTTAGACACGCTGAAAAGCCTCCGGCACTTTTGTCGGAGGCTTTTTTGCATGATGGTAATGAACTGGAAAGTTAGTCTGTGCTATACTGGATTAAGGTTGTTGACTAGTCCATTTAATTATCGCAGAACGGAGAGAAGCCATGTTCCAGCGGATAAGAGCGCCTTATCTGGCGTTGGGTTCCATTCTGATTCCTTTGGTTTTTTCACTGCTCTATCCCAACGCATTAACGATTATCATACTAGCTGTGTGGGCTGTAGCTGCTGCTTGTTTTGGTATGTGGTATACCCATAGACAGGTTGAACTTGAGCGGAAAGCTGCTTTGCGTTCTTTTGAGCGTACAGCGATAGCGACGCTTAACCATCATCGGCATGACTGGATGAATGATTTACAGGTGCTTTATGGCTATATTCGTATGAATAAGCATGATAAATCAGCTGCTTATGTGGAAACAATAAAAGGGCGGGTGTCGGAAGACAGTAAAATATCTAAGCTGGGTATTCCCTCGCTGGTGTTTTATTTGCAGTCTTTTCGCGTGAACGCCGGAAATTTACAATTGTCGGTAAAGGTTGAGGAAGAGTTAAAGTTAGACGCTGTCATGTCTCCCGAAGACGGCGAGTCGCTTGCCTCGGCCGTCATACAAACGGTGCGTGCGTATCAATATGGCGGGGGCCGGTCGTCCTGGGGAGAAGTGCGCAGATTGACACTTTATTTCGGTATGGATCAGAATGATGTTATCGTCCGCTTTGAAGGAAGTGACATACCTACCGATTTAAATATACTAAAGCAGGTCAGATCCGTACTCGGAAGTGAACGCCTTCGAACAGAGAAGCTCCCTACAGGAGATATGCTTCAAATTCGAATGCAGTGCCAGACATAAGGAAGGTGTAACCATGTTTGTAGATAAAGCGAAGATTTTTGTTAAAGGCGGTGACGGTGGAGACGGATTAATTGCGTTTCGCCGTGAGAAATATGTTCCTAATGGTGGCCCAGCTGGTGGTGACGGAGGGAACGGTGGAGATGTGATTTTCCGTGTAGATGAGGGTTTGCGCACCTTGATGGATTTTCGATACCAACGGCATTTTAAAGCCCAGCGTGGAGTAAAAGGTCGCAACAAAAGCCAACACGGAGCCAACGCAGAGCACATGATCGTCCGTATACCACCGGGAACAGTTATCATGGATGATGACACTGGTGAAGTATTGGCAGATATGACACGTCATGGCCAACAGGTCGTTGTAGCTAAAGGAGGACGCGGAGGACGCGGTAATATTCGTTTTGCTACACCGAGCAATCCAGCGCCTGAATTGGCTGAAAACGGTGCGGAGGGGCAAGAACGTTATATTACACTTGAGTTAAAAGTGATGGCTGACGTAGGCTTGGTCGGATTTCCTAGTGTAGGAAAATCTACCTTGTTGTCAGTTGTATCTTCCGCAAAACCTAAAATTGGCGCATACCACTTTACAACGATTACCCCAAATCTGGGCGTCGTAGATGTGGGGGATCAGCGGAACTTTGTGATGGCCGATTTGCCTGGTTTGATCGAAGGAGCTCATGAAGGCACTGGACTGGGTCATGAATTCCTGCGGCATATTGAGCGGACGCGAATCATTATCCATGTTGTGGATATGGCGGGCTCTGAAGGACGTGACCCGTTTGAAGACTGGACCAAAATAAACGACGAATTAAAGCAATATAATGCAGCTCTGGCTGAGCGTCCACAAATTGTGGCGGCCAATAAAATGGATATGCCGGAAGCTGAAGAAAATCTTGCTCACTTCAAAGAGCAAATTGCTGCGATACGTCCTGACCTTGAAATCATGCCTATTTCCTCTTTGACACGTCAGGGTGTAAAGGAACTGCTCTATCGGGCTGCTGATCTGTTGGATCAAATACCGGACGAGCCGGTTGTTGAGGAAGTAGCAGAAGTCAATGAACGTAAGGTATTTAAGTTGGATACGGCCGAAGACGAGGGCTTTACGATTGTACGTGAAAACGACACATTCGTAGTGCACAGCCCCAAAATTGAGCGCATGATGAAGCGCATGCAGATGAATTCGCATGATGCCATCTTAAAATTAGCAAGAACGTTGCGTCATATGGGTGTGGATGCTGAGCTACGTAAGCGTGGTGCCACAGATGGTACATCTGTACGCATTGCTGATTTCGAGTTCGAATTTGTAGAAGGTAGCAGCTACTACTAAAAATTAAATAAGGCTTTAAAACCTGAACGGTTACTGCACTATAGGGAATTCTATAGAAGGCAGTAGCCGTTTTTTGTATTGTTAGCTTGCCGATTTTCAAGAGTTTCGATATAATGTCCTCTATACAAAAACATAAGTCTTTGAGGAGAGGACGTTCTTGAAAGAGCGCTATTACTTGGTACGGGAAGATATTTTGCCTGAAGCTATTGTTAAGACCATACAGGTAAAACTGCTGCTGGCTTCGGGAGATGTTAAAACCGTACATGATGCTGTGGAGCAAGTTGGGCTAAGCCGAAGCGCCTTTTATAAATATAAAGATGGCATACATTTGGTTAACCAGTTGGAGCGCGAGCGAATTGTCAATATCTCTATTGATCTAGAGCATCAATCCGGTATGCTGTCCAGGGTGCTCGGTAGAGTGGCAGATTACGGAGGTAATGTGCTGACGATCCAGCAAAGTATTCCACTGCAAGGCAGAGCCAACGTAGTCATCTCAGTAGAAATGTCCAGGCTTAGTGATGAATTGGGTGTTCTGCTGGAGGGCTTGGAAAGTATTTCTGGAGTCAAGCGGGTCCGCCTGATTGGGCAAGGCTGAGGCGATACAGTTCGTTAGATAAAAGTTACCAGGAGGGGAATGGATGAAACCGGTCAAAGTAGGATTGTTAGGCTTGGGGACTGTAGGTACGGGAGTCGTTCGAATCGTTGAGGGTAATCAGGAAGACTTGAGCAGACAAGTCGGTTCACCGATCGTCATTGAAAAAATAGCTGTAAAAAACATAGAAAAGTATCGTTCCATTGAAGTAGACACCGCCAAGCTTACGGAGGACCCGTGGGAAGTCATTCGAGATCCTAAAATTGATGTGATTATCGAAGTCATGGGTGGGATTGATCAGACGAAGGAGTACATTCTCGAAGCGTTAGAGAGAGGCAAGCACATTGTAACGGCCAACAAGGACTTAATGGCATTGCACGGTTCTGAAGTACTGGCAAAGGCACAGGAAAAACAATGTGATATTTTTTATGAGGCTAGCGTAGCAGGTGGTATCCCGATTATTCGTACACTCATTGAAGGTTTCTCCTCTGACCGTATTACCCGCATTATGGGAATCGTGAACGGTACAACAAACTATATTTTAACTAAAATGAGTCAGGAAGGAGCCTCGTATGAGGAGGTTCTTAAGGAAGCCCAAGAGCTTGGATACGCAGAATCTGATCCGACCTCAGATGTCGAAGGATTGGATGCGGCCCGAAAGATGGCGATACTTGGGACCCTTGGTTTCCGTTCCAATGTAGAGCTCAAGGATGTAAGCGTGAGCGGCATTTCCAAGGTAACCAGTGAAGATATTGCTTTTGCTAAAAGATTAGGATATGAAATGAAATTACTTGGCATTGCAGAGCGTCAAGGTGATGAATTTACGATTAATGTTCAGCCAACTATGGTGCGCAAGCAGCATCCATTAGCTTCGGTGAACGGGGTGTTCAACGCAGTTTATGTACATGGTGAAGCGGTGGGTGAAACCATGTTTTATGGTGCAGGTGCAGGCGAAATGCCAACAGCTACATCAGTTGTGGCTGACCTGGTAGCTGTAGTGAAAAACCTCAAACTCGGCGTAAATGGGCTTAAAGCAATCGTACCCTACAATCCTAAAAAAATTAGCAATGACGAAGACGTGTATTTCAAAAATTTCGTGCTTTTGCACGTGGATGATAAAGCGGGGGTATTGGCACAGATTACGCAGGTATTTGCTGAATTCAATGTCAGTTTGGCATCTGTCGTGCAGCAACCGAATGAGACTAATCCCGATGCTGAAATTATTATCGTAACTCATTTAGCTAGTAAAGCAAGTATGAAAAAGGTTTTAGAGCATTTTGAAACTTTGGACGTGATTCGCCGCATTAAGAGTGTATATCGGGTAGAGGGATAGTCAATAAAAGCAGGAGGAATCATCTGTATGACCGTTTTGAAAACAGCAAGAGTGCGCGTGCCTGCGAGTACGGCTAACCTAGGACCTGGCTTTGATACATTGGGCATGGCGTTGTCTCTATACGCATGGATTGAATTAAAAGAGGCCGAGCAGACAGCTTTCCATCTGTACGGAGATCAAATGAATGGCGTTCCCCAAGATAAAACCAATTTGATTTACAAGGTAGCACAAAAGGTTTTTCGTGAAGCAGGTGTATCTGTTCCTGAGCTGGAAATTTCGATGTACTCGGATATTCCGCTTACCCGTGGTTTGGGCAGCAGTGCTTCCGCCATTGTAGGTGCCCTGGTGGCTGCTAATACGCTGATTGGCTCGCCTCTGTCGGATTCCAAGCTATTTGACATGGCAAGCGCTATCGAAAAGCATCCGGACAATGTCGGAGCCTCTCTGTTTGGTGGTATTATTACTGCTATGTGGGATGGCGAGCATGCCAAGCACTTACGGATTGAACCGGATGCTAATCTAGAGGTAATGGTAGTTATTCCAGATTTTCAACTGTCTACGTCGAAGGCCAGAGAGGTCCTGCCTACCCACGTATCCTTGAAGGATGCTGTATATAATATAAGTCATGCTTCAATGCTGGTAGCGGCATTGGCATCGGGCCGAACAGATCTAATCGCCGAAGCGATGCGGGATCAGCTTCATCAGCCTTACCGCGCGGCACTAGTGCCGGGTATGACAGAGATCCTACAGGATGCGCACCATTATGGTGCATTGGGTGTGGCCCTTAGTGGTGCTGGACCGACATTGCTGGCATTGATGGATCAACGGGAAAATCGCAAAGCGGAGCTTGAACTGTATTTAACGGAGACAATGAACAAAGAAGGGATCACTGCGTCTGTTTTGAAATTGCGCCCAGAGGTTGAAGGGGTTAAAGTATATACAGAAGGGAATACACACCCTTTTATGGATATGATTAAAGGGGAACTTACGATATGAAACGAATTGCACTTCTTCCTGAGGGGACTGTTTCTCATGAAGCGATTAAATATTTGTTAGGAGATACACCCTGTGAACTTCTATTTTACAAACATATAGCAGACGTATTTCAGGCAATAGACAAGGGACAGGCAGACTATAGTGTAATTCCTATTGAAAATACGATTGACGGCTCTGTGAGTTTGCATATGGACTGGCTTGTACATGAGGTAGACATTCCAATGCAGGCGGAATGGGTATATCCTTCGATTCAAAATCTTATTGGACATCGTAGTGAATTTCTTGGGGATCAGGACGAGCTGGATTTGAGCAAAGTGGTCAAAATTATGTCCCATCCTGTAGCGCTTCCCCAATGTAAAGAATTCATACAAGCTTTCGCTCCTCAAGCTGAGCTGGAGAGTGCAGGAAGTACGGCCGAAGCCGTCGAAATTGTTAAACATAACCCAGGTAAAGGTTGGACCGCTCTCGGAACCAAGCTTGCGGCTGCCAAACACGGATTGGACATTTTGGCCAGCAAGGTGACGGATCACGATAACAATTTTACCCGCTTTGTCTTGATTGGACATGAACCTGTAAGGTTCCCGCGTACGCCAGAAGGCCAGCGAACCAGTATTTTGGTCACGCCGCCACAGGATTTCCCGGGAGCGCTGCATCAGGTTTTATCTGCATTTGCATGGCGCAGGTTAAACCTGTCTCGTATTGAATCGCGTCCGACCAAAAAGCAATTGGGGAATTATTATTTTTACATTGAAGTTCTGGAATCTCTGCATTCCGTTTTGCTTCCGGCAGCCTTTGCAGAGATCGAGGCTTTGGGGTGCCATGTACGCATTCTTGGCTCTTATCCAAGCTACAAGTATGTTGAAGCAGCGATCGAACCTATTTTGAAGGAACATTAATCGGAGGTGTGGTTGTAATGGCAGAACAATGGATCTATCTGGATGGGCAGCATGTAACTAAGGAGAACGCAAAGGTTTCCGTATATGACCATGGTTTCTTGTACGGAGACGGTATATTTGAGGGTATTCGTATTTATAACGGAAATATTTTTAAATGTAAGGAGCATTTAGAGCGTCTGTATGATTCTGCGAAATCTATTCAGTTGAACATTCCGTTGTCTCCTGATGAAATGTTGGAAGCCATGGCTGAAACGATTCGCCTTAACGAAATGCGTAATGGATATATTCGATTGGTTGTATCCCGTGGTGCTGGAAATCTAGGTTTGGATCCCCTTCGTTGTGCAAAAGCGAGTGTCATCATTATCGTCGAGCAGCTCGCCATTTACCCGGAAGAAGCTTATTTGACAGGCCTGAAGACAATCTCTGTCTCTCAGCGTCGCAACATCCCGGATGCTTTGAATCCAAAGATTAAATCATTGAACTACCTCAACAATATCCTGGTGAAGATCCAGTCTAACTATGCTGGTGTAGGTGAGGCTATTATGCTCAATTCCCAAGGATATGTGACGGAAGGTTCTGCTGATAACATTTTCATTGTCAAAAATGGAGTGTTGTACACACCGCCTTGTTATTTGGGAGCGCTTGAGGGGATTACTCGTAATGCTATCATCGATTTGTGTGCTAAGCTTGGATATTCGCTTAAGGAGCAACCTTTTACATTGCATGATGTATATGTCGCGGACGAGGTGTTTTTTACGGGAACTGCGGCAGAAGTGATTGCAGCTTATGAAGTAGATGGTCGTACGATTGGCTCCGGTGTTGCTGGTCCAGTGACTTTGGAGCTTCTGGCTGAGTTCCGGAAGATTGTGGATCAGGATGGCTATAAAGTGTGGCAGGACTAAAATAATCGAGATCCTTTTGACTGAATGCTTGTAAGAGTATTCGGTTGAGAGGATTTTTTTGTTTGTAGGGGGTCATTCGCCCGGGAGGTGCATAGGATGTAATAACAGAAGCCGGGCGTTTATCCCGCCCGAACGAAAGTCTAGGAGGTTTGTGACCTGTGAAAATACACATCGTCAAAAAAGGTGACACTCTATACTTACTGGCACAGAAGTATAATGTGACACTAGAGAAAGTTATTGCCGCCAATCCCCAATTGGCAGACCCTAATCAGTTGAGCATCGGTGAGAAAATCAAAATTCCGACAGATCCTGTTACGATGGAAACACAGCCGTCAACGGTCTATCAACACAAGGTTAAGCAAGGTGATACGTTATGGAAGTTGTCCAAGGCGTGGAATGTACCGCTTAAGATAATTATTGATGCCAATTCCCAACTTAAAAACCCGAACGCACTTCTGGTTGGAGAAACAGTTAATATTCCACACTACAAAGAAAACGCATCTGATCTTTCTATGAATAAAAAAAATACCGCAGTGAAAGAAGAGATGACACAGCCTAAAACCGAATCCCCGACCAAGGAAGAACTTACCCAGCCCAAGGCGGAATTAACACAGCCTAAACCGGAGAATATGCCCAGCCCTAAAGAAGAAATGACACAGCCGAAAGAAACAGTGAATCCTCCTAAGCTTCCTGAATTAAAACTGCCTGAAGCTCCTATGGCGCCCGTCAATATGGCACCCGTGAAC